>CAWISY010000012.1:0-19159 GCA_963838455.1 Bryobacterales bacterium | reverse complement strand
TTCGCCTGCTCCGGAGTTTTTGCGCCGGCGATGACGGAGGCGACCGCGGGATGCGACGCCAACCAGGACATCGCCAGCTCCAGCAGAGTGTGGCCGTGGGAGGCGGCGAACCTGGAGAGGGCTTCGGCCTTGGCCAGATGCTCTTCAGTGAACATTTTCGGACCCCAGCCATCGGCGGCGCGGCTGCCTTGCGGGAGCGGCTGGCCAGGGTGGTATTTGCCGGTGAGCAGGCCGTTGGCAAGCGGGAAATAGGGGATGAAGGCGATTTTTTCCCGCTCGCATTCAGGCAGGACTTCGGCTTCCGGCTCGCGATGCATCATGCTGTAGTGATTCTGGACGCTCACAAAACGGGCGTGACCCGGCGCGACCGCGGCGGAGGCCTCGCGAAGCTGCGCAGAGGAGAAATTGGAGCATCCGATCTCGCGCACCTTGCCGGCCTTGACCAAATCATCCAGCGCGCCGAGCGTGTCGGCGATGGGAGTGGAAGGGTCGGCCTGGTGGATCTGGTACAGGTCGATGTAATCGGTGCCCAGGCGGCGCAGGCTGGCCTCGGCGGCCTGCTTGACGTAGGCGGGTTTGGCGCCGGAGCGATGCTCGTCCATCTTCATGCCGAACTTGGTGGCCAGCACGATGCTGCCGCGGCGGGCGCCCAGAGCCTGGCCCAGGAATTCCTCGCTCTTGCCGCCGCCGTAGATGTCGGCGGTATCGAAGAAGTTGATGCCGGCCTCGATCGCGGCGTCGACCACGGCCGCGGATGCCGTTGCGTCGATACGCCAGCCGAAATTGTTGCATCCGAGTCCAACCACGGACACACTGAGCGACCCGATTTGTCTTCTTTCCATTCCGTCTCCTTAATAGGTCTCCTTAACACGTCAACACGTCTGCCTACATTGCGCCTTGGTTTTCAAGACTGCGCCACAAATACCATGATGCGACAGAGCAATAGGGATGCCACGCCGAGGCGATACGCTGCATTTCGGCCGGCTTGGGCAGATCTTCAAGCGCGTAGGCTTTCTTGAGGGCCGCGCGGACGCCGTAGTCGCCGACGGGCAAGATGTTGGGACGGCGCAGGGCGAAGATGAGGAACATGTGCACGGTCCAGACGCCGACGCCTTTGACGCGGGTCAGGTGCTCGATGACCTGCTCATCTTCCAGCGTCGCGCACAGCTCGAAATTCACATCTCCAGATTTGGTGAGGCGCGCGAGCTCGCGGATATAGGTAAGCTTCTGCGCCGACAGTCCCAGGGTGCGCATGCGCTGCGGGCGCAGCTTGAGAATGGATTCGGGGGTGAGCGGGTCGGCTTTGGCGGCCTCGGCCAGGCGGGAGTAGATTTTGAGCGCGGCCTTTCCGTTCAACTGCTGGTAGACGATGGAGCGGACCAGGGTTTGGAAAACGGGCTCGCGGTAGGTGATTTTGTAGGGGCCGACGCGCTCAATGATGGCGGCGAGCACGGGGTCGGCTTTCTTCAGGTGCTGGATGGCCTTTTTCACGATTTTTCTAGGTAACCGCCCCTTGCACATTGCGCATCATAGAATACAAGTATGCGCAAGATCTGTGTTTCGCTGCTGGCCGTTCTCCTGCTGGTTGCAGCCTTGCCGGCGCAGCAGAGCCAGGACCAGGGTCCCATTAAGGTCAACGTCAACCTGGTAAACATCCTGTGCACGGTTCGCAACAAGAGCAACGGGCTGGTGGGAAACCTGGAAAAGCGCGATTTCACGATCTACGAAGATGGCAAGCAGCAGGAGATCAAGGATTTCTCCCGCGAGACGGACGTGCCGCTGACCATCGGGCTGCTGGTGGACACCAGCGAAAGCCAGGAGCGGTTGATCGACGTAGAGAAGCGCGCGGCCTTCGAATTTTTCAGCAAGGTGCTGCGTCCGAAAGACCAGGCGTTCCTGATTCAGTTCGGCGCGGAGGCAGACCTGCTGCAGGACGACACCAGTTCAGCACGGTCGCTGCAGCGGGGGCTCGACCAGTTGCGCCTGAGCGTGCCCAGCGTGGGAATTCATCCCGGGCCTGTTCCGACCGCCGGCGGACCGGCCGGGACGATTCTATACGACGCGGTGTATCTGGCGGCGGATGAGAAGCTGAAGATGGATGTGGGACGCAAGGCGATCGTGGTGATCACCGACGGCGTGGATACCGGGAGCAAGGTCAGCCGTGATAAGTCGATTGAGGCGTCGCAGCGCGCCGACACGATCATCTACAGCATCTTCTACCAGGACGTCGCCGCTTATGGATACTTTGGCGGCGGGGGCGGGGGCCTTTCTGAGTTGACCAAGATGTCGAGTGACACGGGCGGGAGGGTGTTCCGGGTGGAACGGAACTACTCGCTCGACGATGTATTCCGCGATCTGCAAGACGAGTTGCGTAGTCAATATTCCATTTCCTACACTCCCACCAATTCGAAGCGCGACGGCACGTTTCGCAAGATCGAGGTGAAGGCGGGCGTGAAGGATATGAAGGTGCAGACGCGCAAGGGCTACTACGCGCCGGAGAATTGAGGGATCTTCAACCCGACGTCCGTAGCGATTCGCCGAGCGAGTTTCTCGAAGTCTTTGCGCACGCTTTGAGCGGCTTGAAAGTGCGAGCCGATGGCGCCGTCGGCGGCCTTGAGATGGAACATCGGTTTCTGCGCTTCCTGGGCCATCTGCATCAGGCTGTGGTAGTGCTTGAGTACGGCGAGACACCAGGGATCGTCGCTCACCGAGTTCCCCGACTCCGCCGAAGAATTGCTAAGAACAGAGTTTCGAAACTCCGAAGGAATCCGCGGTAGCCACCGTCCGTAGAACCCGACCAGGCTGTTCAGAAACGGCGGCGGTTGCTCCACCACATACCCTAGCGGGCGGGCGACCTGCCTCGTAGGAGAGCCTTCTTCCCCACCTTGAAGGACTGAGCCTAGATTGCGCAAGCCTTGCACGGAAAAAACATCCGCCCCCAGAGGAACAACTAAGTAGTCAGCAACCAGCACGGCCGCGCGGTTGACGGCCCCGAGGTTCGAGCCCAAATCGACAAGCACAGCCTGAGCCCCGCACGATTCTGCTGCAGTGGAGAAGATTCGGCCCAGGGCAGAAGTCAGCCCTGCCGGGGAAAGCGGAGCGCGATAGTCGAGTAGGGAAAGTCGAGGATCGGCAACGAGCAGATGGGGAATGTTATCCGGGAAAACAAACTGAAGGCTTGCAGTGCTCTCCTCCGATGCGCCGATCAGGTGATAGATCGAAGGGAAGGAAGAGGCAAGAAGAAGTCCTTCGAGGCGGTTGTAGCCCATGAATGCCACGCTTAGATCCGCTTGCGGATCAAGGTCTACCACTAAGACTTTGAAACCCAGATCCCGAAACATCCAGCCAAGATGGTAGACCAGGGTGGTGGTTCCCACGCCCGCTCGGTTATTGAAGAACGCGATGATCGGGGCGCTCACGCGGCCCCCCTGAGCGTTACCTGGATGTTGGAAGGTGTGCTTTGGAATTCGGGCGGGGGATTTCCGTTGCGCTCCATGCTCTGGCGCGCGATCGCTATTCCCACTCCGAACTTCTGGACGTAACCGAGACTCTTCAAGACCTCAGCAAGGTGACGATTCCGATAGTCGGTGATTCCCTCCGTGCCGAAGTTCTCCGCCGTGACCTGGCCGTACGGTCCGCCGGGGCTCAGGATCTCGATCCGGTCGTTGAACCAAGTGATGCGAACCGGCGCATTTGTCCCCTCGTAGTTGCGATGCATCACGGCGTTGCGAGTCACCTGTTGCAGCGCCGCAAGAGGATAATCAGGATGTCTCTGCTCGACGGGGCCGGACGTCAAGTCAACCGCTGTCGAGATGTTGGCGCTGAAGACTTCGTCGATCATACGGAGCATTTCGCCAACGGGGCCGCTAATCCGCTTCTCGTCCCGAATGAAATCCGACAGTTCGGTGCCGTCGATCCGCAGAAACTGGACGTAGTCCCCGCCGATGAATCGGTCGGGTTCCTTGCCGATGGCCAGCAGACCGACCACGGTCGGTGTGGGCGGCGACTCCGGGGTCGCAAAACGTAGCGACGCCAGTTGCTGATCAATCGTTCGCTGGTTCTGCGCGAGAACATCGGCGGCTACGCTCGACGGCAGATAATACTTTTCGAAGAAATCAAGGTCAAGATCATCGAGAGTGGCTTGCGGAACGGGCTTCAAGTCGAAGGGCAGGTCGCGATGCCGGCGGCGCTCGCTCAACCGAAGTTCCTCCTCGGGCGTCGCGGGTGCGCGGCGCGGCCCGACCCGAATCCACACACGGCCCTTATAGCGGACAGGCGGAGCATCTGACGGATGAACCAGCACGACGGCGAGGTCGCATCCTTCAATCCGGCGCTTCTCTACAACCAACGACGGGATCGGCTGAATATTGCCGTCGGCCTTAAAAGCAGCAAGGCTCTGCAGCACTTCCTCCGTAACCCTCAGGCTTGCACAACTACCGTCGTCGCGTGCTCCTACGATCAGGACGCCATCCTTCCCGTGGCCGGGTAAATCGTTGGCGAAAGCGCAGAACGCTTCTCCAATCTTGTCCTTGTCTTTGGCGGACTCTTTTCGCTCCACGCGGTCTGACTCGATGTCGTGCAGTAGCGCTGCGATCTCGGCGTCCGTCATGTTCTCCCAGTCTAAATTACATCCGCGAAGCTGCGGCGCAGGCGGTGGAACCATGCGTGGCCCACCACGGCCAGCAGCGCGGAGGCGAGACACAGCAGCGCCAGGGGTTCGGCGGCGGGGGCGCGGCCTTCGAGGAGAATCGCGCGGTAGCCGCGCACCAGAATCAGGATCGGGTTCCAGGCGAGGATGCGCGCCACCGCAGCAGGAACAGCTTGCGACTCCGGGTAGCAGATCGGAGTGAGAAAGAACCAGACGGTGAGCAGGAAGCCGATGATCTGGCCGAGGTCGCGGACGAACACGCCGAGGGCGGAGAGAAACCAGCACAGTCCGGCCGCCAGCAGCACTTGCGGGAGCAATAAAACCGGCAGCCAGACGATGCTCGCCGGAACCGAGTGACGAATCGCCAGCAGTCCGGCCATAAAAATCGCCAGGGCGAAAACTTCCGTTACCAGGCCGGAGAGCACCAGGTTCACCGGCAAGGTCTCCAGCGGGAAGACCAGCTTCTTGACGAAATTGCGATGCTCGATGATGACGTAGGGCGAGCGGCCTACGGCTTCGGAGAATGGCAGCCACGGCAACATTCCCGCCAGGAAATAGAGCACGTAGCCGGTGCGGCTGGAATCCGGGCCGAACTTGGTCTGCAGCACCACGCCGAAGACGAAGAAGTAGGTTGCCATCAGCAGCAAGGGATTGAGGAAGGTCCAGAAGGCACCGCCGAAGGTGCCGCGCGAGCGCGCCAAAATATCGCGCCGTACCATGGAACGGATCAGCTTGCGGTTGGTCCAAACGCGCCGCACCGGATAGACGAACGCCTTCGGGATGGCGCGGAGCAAGCGGGCGCGGCGGAGAGCCGAGAGCGAAACGGTACGCGAGGGCTGGAGTTCAAGCCGGCCATCGGAGAGCGATGCGTCAATAAGCACCACGCGGCTGCGATCGTCCTCCGGAGCGAGTTGGAGACGATAGGCGCCGTCTTCAGGAGGGAGGACGACTTGTACGTCAACTTCTCGGCCGTTTTGCGAATGCCGGCCGTCGAGCAGGAGCATTCCCGTAAGCGGATCGAGCACCTGCCAGGTGATTGAACTCGGGGCTTCAAGACGCAGGCGGACCCGAACGGACGGGCCCTCGGCACTCGCGTCGATGGCTTCAATCGCGGCCATTCAAACCTCTAACTGTACAACCAATTCGGATAGCGCTCGCGCACGGGGCGGACTTTGCGGCCGACGGCGTAAATGCCATCCCCGCGCAAATCGGTTGAGAGAAGATAGCGATCGAGCAGATGTTCGACCCAGGCGAACTCAGGCTTGGGTCCTTCGCGGAAGGGGCCGGTTTCGAGCACAGTGACTTCGAAGCCGGAGTCTTCGAGCAGGTAGCCAAGCTCCTTGGGCGTGTATTCGCGGGCGTGGCGGGCGTCGACGACGCCATTGCGCGGCCGGATGTAGGCGCTGAAAAGCTGGGGATGGTAGCCCTGCAGGATTCCGGCGACCGAGCGCAGCGAAGCCAGATTCGGGGTGGTCAGCACCAGGTGGCCGCCAGGCTTCAGGATGCGGTTGATCTCCGACATCATATGCAGCGGGTCGGAGGCCAGGTGCTCCAGCAGCTCGCAGCACAGCACCGTGTCAAACCATGCGTCGCAATAGGGGAACGGGTCTTTTTCGGCGTCGAAGAGGTCGACGATACATTCAAACGTCTCGCCGGTGTCGCTCGAGACGGAGCGACGCTGCTGATTGGGATGGTCCTGCTGGCCGGCGGCGCCGTAGTAGCAGCCGCGCACCTCGCCATAGCCCAGGCGCGTTTTGAGCGCGGGGGTGATTTGAAGATACGCGCCCATTTCGAGGATGCGCGCTTGCGGCGAGCCGGGCGGGGTGATGGCGAGCGTGCGCTCCAGGCGCGTAAGATGGCTCTCGACGTAGGCGCGGGAGCCGTCTTCGACCGGAGCGAAGGAGGCGATATATTCGGGCTCGGCCACCGGGGCGTGTGGCTTCTCGACGGCTACCGCGGCCGCGGGAACCATGGGCACGGCGGGTTCTCTGCCCTCAGCCACGGCTTGTAGAAAATTCGCGTAGCGCTCCGCGACGCTTTCCCAACTGCACTCGCGGGCGACCCAGGCTCGGGCGCGTGCCCCCAGCTCCCGCGCGACTTCGGGGCGGGAAACCAGGAGGTTCAGATACTCGAACAGGTGGTCTTCTTCGCTCGCATCCACCGGCGCCTTGAGGCAGATTTCGTTGGGGTACTCGCTGAAGGAGCCGACGTCGCTGACGATCACGGCCTTTCCCATGCCCAGGGCGCGCTGCAACGTGCCGGAGTTTTCGCCGACGGTGGGGTAGCGCAGATTCAGCACGATATCGCAGGCGGCCATGTAGCCGTTGAAGTCCTCGAGCGGCGGAAAATCGATGTGGCGGACGTGCGCGGTGAGGCCCATCGAATGCAGCATGGAATCGAGCGGCAACTCCGGGTGCGCTTCGCCCACCAGGATCAGGCGGGCCTCGGGAACCAGCTTGATCAGCCTGCGAAACGCCCGCAGGGATTCGGCGATGCGCTTGTACGGTTTAAGGAATCCGAAGATGCCGATCAAAGGCGCGCGCTCATTCACGCCCAGGCGGGCGCGGTAAGCCATGCGGTCCGCGTCGACGATCCAGGAGCCGTGCGGAATTTTGGCGATGGGGCCTTTGAATCCGTGCTCGCGCGCCACCGCCGCGACGGCTTCGCTGTGAACGATGAGTCCGCGAGAAGCGTCGAGGATGTTGCGCAAGAGAGGCAACTCATACTGCGGGCCGCGCTCCAGAGTGCGCACGTGGCGGCGGGCGAAGGCGAGCGCCTCCGGACCAGCGCCAATCTCCACCTCCCGCAGATACGCGTCCCAATCCCCGCGGCGGATGGTCGCGTCCGCGATCAGATGGTGCAGATTGGCTTCATGCAGGACCACCACGCCGGGATGGGCCAGCGCGGTCTCATACGCAAAGATGTGAAACGGGTTGTTGCCGATCTGGTAAAGGATGGCGTCGTAGGCGGAGGGGTCGAAGCTCTGCGGCTGAGATTCGAAGGTTTCGATGGAAGCGAGCCGGCGCAGAGGTTCCAGCACCGCGGCGGAATAATCCGCGATGCCGCTCTTGGCGGGCGGCAGCGGAGAGAAAAACGCGAATCGCGATTTTTTGTCCGAAGGGCTCAGTGCGCCAGCTCCACGCTGAAAATGCCTAAGGGGAGCGGAATGCGCGCGGCGAGGGGCGTGCGGGCTTCGTCCTTGCCGAAGAAGATGTCGACTGCGAGATCGCTGGCCGGACCTTTGATGGTGGCGTGCAGCTTGTCCGCGTCCACGGCCTTGCCCAGCTTCTTGACCTGTTCGGTTCCGGCGAACTCCAGGCGCACGTTATATCCGGCGCCCAGGTAAACGGTGGATTGCGGCGCCAGGCGGCCCTGCGCCAATTCCTGGCGCACGAACTGGAGAAACGATAAAGCGTCGCGCGCGCAGGAGGAGACGGAAATCTCGCGGCCGCCGCGAGTGACGGTGTTGTGCTCCTGATCGAAGACCAGCGCCTCTTCGTTCTTGTGGCTTCCGCGATGGACCGTCTTGTCGAGCCGGGTGGAACAAATCTCGGCTCCGGCGCTGGCTCCAGCGGTGCCTCCGGCGGAGGAGGTGTAGTGGTCGCTGATGGCGAAGCCGGGCACGCCGGCGTCGATGTCCAGGTCGAAATTCCAGCGCGGGGTGTTGACTCCGTTGACCACGTAAGTGGATTGGCCGGAACTGAGAGTGGCCTCGCCCAGGCTGAGCCCGCTCTGCCAGTCGATGGCGTAGTGCAGGGTTTCGGCGCGAACGGAGGCCAGAACCGCTAAAAATACAAGGTACTTCATGGGTGCTGCCGCTTAAGAAACACGGGCTCGCATTGCGGCTTTGACCTTTCTGTCCGCTCCAGCCACGCGGGAATACACTTCGAGGGTTCGCTCCGCGGCGCGCTCCCAACTGAACGCGGCTGCCCGTTGCGCGCCGAGGCGTTCCAGCCGCAGGCGCAGCTCCGGATCCAGGAGTACGTCGCGCATGGCGCGCATCATTTGCTCCGTGGAATCGGGATCGAACAGGATCCCCGCGCCGTCGGCTACTTCGGCCATGGCGGTAGTGTTGGAGGAAGCCACCGCGCGGCCGCACGCCATGGCTTCCAGAATCGGCAGGCCAAAGCCTTCGTAAAACGACGGGAACACGAACAGATCGCAGGCGCCGTAGAACTCCACCAAGTCAGCATCCTCAACGAAGCCGGTAAAGTGGACGCGCTCGGCAACGGCGGATTTGGTCACGGCGCGATGCAGGTCCTTCGAATACCACGTTTCCTTGCCCACAAATACAAGACGATGCGGAAGCTGCGGATGTGCACGCAATAATTGCTCGAAGGCCTGCAGCAACCCGAGGTGATTTTTGCGCGGCTGCAGGTCGCCCACCATCAGCACGAAGGGGCCGGTGAGCCCGAATTTGCGCTCCACCGCTTTCTGCGCCACTTGCCGGTCGATGAGGCGGAACTCGGAGGAGACGGCGTTGGGAACCGCCACCACTTTGCTTTCGTCCAGGCGGTAGTGGCGCAGGATGGCCGTGCGCGAAAACTCGCTGGGCGTGAGGATGGCGGCGGCGCGCTCCACGGTGCGGCGCACCGTGATCTTCAACTGCGCGGCGCGGAAACGAGTGAAGTACTGAGGATATTCCAGGAAGCTGACGTCGTGGACGCTGACCACCAGAGGGACGCTGGTAAACAGCGGGCCAGTATACTGCACGTGCAGCAGAGCCGGGCGATCGCGCCGCAACAGCCTGGGTAAATCGACGCCCAGGCGCTTATAAGGATTCTCCGAAACCCAGCGGGTTTCAATCGATTTGGGGATCCGGGTATCCGCGTCCGGCTTGGAAACGTACGCAACGAACTGGCTGGAGCGATCCACCCTGGCGAACTCGTTGAGGAGGTTGCGGATGTAGACTTCGTTCCCCGTTAAATGACAGCCTACCGAATGAGCATCTACCGAATATCTCATGTCGTATCTCTAGTATACCGGTCTTAACACACAGCGGCTGCGCAAGTTGCCGAGTCCTCCGATGTTTTTCTAGACCGGCGTTTACCGGCGCCCCCATGTGGTGCATTGGTTGGGCATTGGTTACATGTTAAGACACGGACAGCCGCAATGGCGAAACTATTTGGCGCGGGGTGTTAATAAAATACCACGAAGGCGGCCGCGGCACAATCAGGTTGGCAGTGTCTGTCAGACAATGCCATCAGGTTAGACGCCGGCCGGCCTACCGGTACGTCCCCTCGTTGCGCAAAAGAACGGCGAGCACCTCGACGATTTGCTCGCATAAACAGGCTTGAAGATGATCCGGTAGCGGC
The DNA here is from genome assembly GCA_963838455.1 of Bryobacterales bacterium. Taxonomy (GTDB): domain Bacteria; phylum Acidobacteriota; class Terriglobia; order Bryobacterales; family Bryobacteraceae; genus Palsa-187. The sequence continues at coordinate 9,196 of CAWISY010000012.1, read as the reverse complement.
CGGAGACCTTCCTGAATTTGCCCTTGTGTTCTTTCCCGTGGAGCGGCTTCACGAGGCCGCGGAACGGGTCCTGTTCCATCGCAACGATGTCGTCGAGGATTCGTTGCCGCGGTCGGGCGGAATGGACTTAAGGGCGCGTTAGGAAATAACATTTCCACTTTGTAATGTTTTTGGCGTATCCTGGTGAAGTGATAGACCTCACTGGGATCAAGAAGCGTTTCTCCGTCTTGAGCAGATTCCTCGATGAACGGTCGCGCCGCTTGGTGGCGGGTGCCGAGAGTCTGGCTTTGGACCGAGGGGGCATTTCTGCCGTGTCACGCGCCACTGGGATCTCACGTCCAGTGATCCGCCAGGGCATCGCGGAGTTGAGGAATCCAGCCACGGCATTGACAGGACGGGTGCGGCGTCCGGGGGCCGGCCGTAAGCGGATTAGCGCAAGAGACGCTGGGGTCATCCGTGATTTGGAGAGGTTGGTGGAGCCAGTCACCCGTGGCGACCCGGAGTCTCCGCTACGGTGGACCTGCAAGAGTGTCCGTCGGCTCGCCGAGGAGCTGAAGAGGCAAGGACATACCATCAGCTACCCGGTAGTGGCGGAACTGTTACGAGAACTGGGCTATAGCCTGCAGGCGAATAGGAAGAGTAAGGAAGGCAGCAGCCATCCGGATCGGAACTCGCAGTTTGAGTACATCAATCGCAAGGTAAAGCGCTTTCTGGCCAGCCAACAGCCCGTCATTTCGGTGGATACAAAGAAGAAGGAATTGGTTGGAGACTTCAGGAACGACGGGCGGGAGTTGCGTCCGAAGGGGGAGCCGGAGAAGGTGCGCGTGCATGATTTCCTGATCCCTGAACTGGGCCGCGCCACGCCCTATGGCGTCTATGATCTGGCGCGTAATACGGGATGGGTCAGTGTGGGGATGGACCATGACACCGCGGCATTCGCCGTCGAGAGCATCCGTCGCTGGTGGCAATGCATGGGACGGCCTGTCTATCCCAAAGCCAATCGTCTGCTAATCACAGCGGATGCAGGGGCAAGCAACGGACCCCGCCTGCGACTCTGGAAAGTGGAGCTCCAGAAACTCGCCGATGAAACCGGTCTGAGGATTGCGGTGTGCCACTTTCCGCCGGGCACCAGCAAGTGGAACAAAATCGAGCATCGACTTTTTAGCTTCATCAGTCAGAACTGGCGGGGAAAGCCGCTCCTCAGCTTTGAAGTCATCGTGAATCTAATCGCCGCCACGACCACCGTGAAGGGCTTAAAGACTACCGGCTAAAAGCCGGTAGAATCCTTTGGCGACTGAAAGTCGCATTGCGGCTCAAGCCGCCTGAAGCGCTCCCGGCTTAGAGCCGGCTTAAGGCTTGGTGGGCGCGGTGATCTTGAACGACTCGTCGTCTTCGTCCCACCGCTGGTTTTCAATATAGGCTTTGATCGTTGCCTCATCCACCGCGCCCACCGTCGCGCAGAAATATCCTCGCGCCCACATATGTTGCCCCCAGTATTGCTTGCGCAGTTCCGGAAACTCCGCTTGCAGATGTCGAGACGACCGCCCTTTGATGAATTGAGCCAGTTTTGCCGGCGCCAGAATCGGCGGTGCGGCCAACAGCAGATGTATATGGTCCGGCGACACTGCTCCCCGTACGATCACAACCTCCCGCGCGGCACAGATCTGGCGGATCAGGTCGCGCGCACGCTCAGCGATCCTCCCTCTCAGCACCTTCTTCCGGTACTTCGTACACCAGATCATGTGGTACTTCAAATCGAAGACCGCGTGCGCGCTATGCCTGTATTCCGCCATCTTCTCTATTCTCGTAGGGACGCGGCGGCTCAAAGCTGACCGCCTGAAAGGCGGTGGGATTAGACCTGGCGGACGGAGCTAAAGGTTCACGCCGAAGTCGATGACGGCGTCTATCCTGCGGGAACCAAAATCGACGACAAGGAACTTGCGGGCGTCCGACTTCGGCGCGACAAGTTTCACGGCGATTGGAACTACGAAATCCATCCTCACCCAGCGTGATATGGATAGTTTATTTCCTAACGAACCCTAAGGTGTATGAGTTGGCTCCAAATAGGTTCGGCTGGCGCAAGTATCTGAAGCAGATCAACTCGGAACTTGCCCGCGTGTACCTGTCCGATGCGAAGAAGACCGCTAAGGGTGCTCTACCGAGTGGATCGGGCTGAAAATTCCCCTTGAAGAGGGACGCCGATGGATCTGATCCATGCGAACCTGAATCTCGAACTCGGCTCCCGGGCCTTGGCGGCAAAAGACCCGGGCCCCTTGACTAACGCCGAGGAACCCCATTTGGGGCACTTGGCGCTTTTCTTCATAGAGTGCCTACTTCAGAGTGAGGATGCGATGCGCTTCGCTATCACCCACGTAGAGCACGCCGCCGGCGAACAGCACCGTGTGCGGACGGTTCAGCTTGCATTCGAGCGGATCGGTTTCCGGACCGTCGCCGAGGACGCCGGTGCCGAGAATGGTGGTGATGACACCGGTGGCCAGATCGATTTTGCGGATCGCCTGGCTCTCGGTGTCGGCGACAATCAGCGAATTGTTGGGGCCGAGAGTCATGCCTTTGGGTCCGGCCATCCGCGCCATGGACCCGCCGAACTTGGCGTTGAGCGCGTGTCCGCCGTCGCCGGAGTATCCGCTCTCGCCCGTGCCGGCAACGCGATGCCAGGTTTTGGTCTTGGCATCCAGCCGCAGGATGGCGTTGCCCTCCCGCAGGGCCAGGTAAAGATCGCCATCGGGAGCCAGGACCATGGTGCGCGGACCGTTCAACGGAGTTCCGGCAAGCGGGGAACCCTCCGGCGTGGGCTTCCCTTCCCCGGTTCCGGCGTAGGTTTCGATGATGCCGGTGTCGAGATCCAGCTTGCGGATGCGGTGGTTCATGAGATCGCAGATCAGCAGGCTGCCCTCGCGATCGCGAAGGATGCAGTGCGGCTGGCGAAGCTGGGCTTTGGCGCCGGGTCCTCCGTCGCCGGAGTAACCCGCGACGCCGGTGCCCGCCACGGTAGAAATGATACCGGTCTTCATGTCGACTTTGCGGACCACGTTGTTATCGCGCTCCGCGAAGTAAAGGTCTCCTTTCGAATCGAAGAGCAACTCATGCGGGGCGCTGAGCGAAGCTTCGAGCGCCGGCCCTCCGTCGCCCTTGTAGGCTTTCTGGCCATTGCCGGCGATGTCGCTGACGCGATGCGTGGCCAGATCCATGCGGCGGATGCGATTGCTTCCCAGATCGCACCAGTACAGAGCGCCGTCCGGGCCGATGGTCATGCCGTAGGGATTGTTGACCTGCGTTTGCGAGTAGCCGGGCATGCCGTTGCCGATGAGCGTGGTGACGGTGGCGGCTTTGGCAAGCGTGACGGCCGCGAGGAGCGCGAGGATCTTCATGAGTAATACTCTACACCGCTTGTTTTACCCCGGCATTTGCAGCCACTCTCGCATCGCCTCGGCGACGGCGGCGGGCTGTTCGATCGGCGCCATGTGGCCGGCGTCGGGGATGACGGCCAGGCGGCTGTTGGGGATGATAGCGGCCATCTCCGCGTGGCGCGCGGGAGGGCTCCAGGAATCCTGCTCGCCGGAGAGAAGCAGAGTGGGGCAGGCGATGGTGGGAAGCACGGGCCGTGCGTCGGGACGATTCAGCAGCGCGGTCATTTGCGCTTCGTAGATCTCCGGGCTCTTGCGCTCGAGCATGGCGAAGATCGATTCGACCAGAGCTTCATCCTCCATACGGCCAGGCTTCATCATAGGCGGGAGCCATGCGGCGGCGAAAGCTCGCATGCCTTGGGTGCGGGCTACTTCCAAAAGCGCCCGGCGTTTGCGCTCTTCGTTGGCTCCAGCTTCTCCCGGCGGCCGAGCGTCGGCGCCGGTGTTGAACAGCGCCAGGCGCTTCACACGATGGGGCGCGAGCTTCACCACTTGGAAGGCGATGCGGCCGCCCATGGAATGGCCGGCTAGGGAGAACTCGGGCGGGGCGAGCCGAAGCACGTGCTCCGCCATGGAGACAATCGAATTGAGATGGCCCCAGTCGATCGAAGTCGAGTGGGCGATGTCGCTAAGGGCATCGATTTGGCCCTGCCAAACGGCCTGGTCACACAGCAGGCCGGGAAGGAGCACAAGCTGTTCCATAACCTCCAAGCCTAACGTAAGGGCGGGGCCTAGCGTAGCGGAGGGACTTTCTTTTCCGCTTGAAAAAGCTATAATAGCCGGAGGCTAGAAGGCCTTTTCAGGAGTAGAACATATCATGAACCCCATCGCCACAAATCAGACCAGGCGCAGTTTCCTCACCGCAGGAGCCATAGCGGCCGCAACACCGTTCTTCATCAAGGCGGACGACAAGTCCGGCAAGAAGCTTCCCATCACCGGCGAGGGCGAGCACAAATACGAAATGATCCATGACTGGGGCGAGCTCCCGTCCAACATCAAGTACGGCAACACCCACAGCATCAGCGAGGATGCGCAGGGGCACATCTACGTGCACCACACGGTGTACGTGGACAGTCCGAGTTCGGACAGCGTGGTGGTGTTCGACGAGAAGGGCAAGTTCGTGCGCAGCTTCGGTCCCATGTTCCGGGGCGGGGCGCACGGCATGCATCTGCGCAAAGAGGGCAACACCGAATATCTGTACTTCTGCGACGACAAGCACGGCTTCATTACCAAGCGGACGCTGAAGGGCGAAGAAGTGTGGACGCTGGCTTACCCGCAGCAGTCGCCGATTTACCAGAAGGGACCGGGGTCGACCGGCCCGGGCGGAGCGAGCGGCCTGAACTACCGTCCGACTAATATCGCGATTGCGCCCAACGGGGATTTCTGGGTGGGTGACGGCTACGGTTCATATTATATGTTCCACTACACGGTGGCGAGCGCGACGGCCTACCCCGTGCTGAAGAATACCTTCGGCGGTCCTCCTGCACCGGCTCCCGGGGCTGCGCCGGCTGGCGGAGCACGCGGCGCCGGTGGCGGCGGTGGCAGACGCGGCGGTGGCGGCGGTGCTCCTGGTGGCGGAGGTCCTGGTGGCGGTCCGGGCGCGCAGGCTGCGGCGGGCGGACCCGGCGGCGGTGGTCGCGGTGGACGCGGCGGCGGCGGACGGGCTCCCGCGGAACCCAATCGCGTTGGAACCCCGCGCAATGCGCCGATCGAGACCATGAACAACCCCCACGGCAACTGGGTCGATCTGCGCGATCCTTCGAAGCCGTACCTGCTGGTGGCTGATCGCGGCAACGCCCGCATCGTGCGCTACACGCTGGACGACAAGCCGATCGACATCTTCGGCGGCACTTTGCAGCCGTGCCACTTCTATCCGCATCCCAAGACCAAGGAGATCGTGGTACCGGACTTGCAGGCGCGGGTCTCGATCCTGGACGAGAACAACAAGGTCATCGTCAATCTGGGCGAAGGATTGAGCGGCAATCCGCCGCGCACTACCACCGACCGCAGCTCATTCGTGGCCGGTCAATTCGTGAACCCGCATACCGCCATCTTCGATCACACCGGCAACAATATTTACGTGGGCGAGTGGGTCGAGATCGGCCGCGTAACCAAAATGAGGAAGGTGGCTTAGGCCGCCTTCCGTTTAAAAAAGCAGTACCGCAGCACCTAAGCCAGGACGCCAAGGGAGACGACTGCACAGACATGCACTCAGCATTTTTCGGTGAATTCATGGGGACCATGGTCCTCGTTCTGATGGGAAATGGAGTGGTGGCCAATGTAGTCCTCAAGAAAACGCTTGGGTCTAACTCCGGCTGGCTGGTGATTTGCACCGGTTATGGCCTGGGGGTCATGGCGGGGGTTTTGGTCGCCATAGCCTGCGGCAGTTCCGACGCGCACATCAACCCGGCGGTGACGCTGGGGATGGCGATCGCGCAGGACGATTTCAGTAAGATCGCCGTTTATTGGCCGGCGCAGATCCTGGGCGCGATGGTCGGGGCGGTACTGGTGTGGCTGCAGTATCTTCCGCATTGGGGGGTGACCGAAGACAAGGGTGCGAAGCTGGCCTGTTTCTCGACGGGCCCCGCGATCAAGTCTACCGGCTCAAACGTTTTCTCCGAGGCTCTCGGAACGTTCATGCTGGTGGCTTTGATCGGCGCGATCTTCTCGAAGCCGGTGTCGCTCTCGGGACCGGCCCCTGCGCTGGGACCATTCCTGGTGGGCGTCGTAATTTGGGCGATTGGGTTGAGCTTGGGCGGCACCACTGGGTTCGCGATTAATCCGGCTCGCGACCTGGGCCCGCGCATCATGCACGCCATTCTTCCGATTCCCGGCAAGGGCGATTCGAATTGGGGCTACTCCTGGGTTCCGGTCGTCGGCGGACTGGTGGGTGGCGCGATCGCCGGCATCCTCATCAAGATGCACTATCAGTAGGAGGCGAGTTCATGAAGCGCGTCAGAGTGATCCTCGCCTCGGTTCTGCTTTCCGCGGCGGGATTGTGGACGCTGCACGCGTTTCAAGCGCCTACAGCAACTCCCGGCGGCCATCCGCTCACCGGACGGCAGATTGCCGGCGTTTGCGGGTATGGCGGATGCGAAACCTGGCTGGAGCGGCCGGAGCGCGAGCAGGAAGAGAATCCCGAGGGCGCTCTCGACGCGCTGGGGCTAAAACCAGGGATGGTGGTGGCCGATGTCGGCGCGGGCACCGGTTACATGAGCCTGAAGATGGCGCGGCGCGTGGGCTCGACCGGCAAGGTCTACGCGGAAGACGTGCAGCCGCAGATGCTTCAGAAAGTCCGTGAGAACGCAGCCAAGGCGAAGGCCGCCAACGTGGTCACCGTACAAGGCAGCTACACCGATCCGATGCTGCCGCGCGGGCAGATAGACCTGATCCTGCTGGCGGACGTCTACCACGAGTTCTCTGAGCCTCAAAAGATGCTGCACGGCATCCGCGATGCGCTGAAACCGGACGGCCGGCTGGTGCTGCTGGAGTATCGCAAGGAAGATCCCTCGATTCCGATTCGGCCTGAGCATAAGATGAGCGTCGCGGAGGTGAAGACGGAGCTCGAAGCCGAGGGATTCAAGCTGAGCCAAGTGATCGAGACGCTGCCGCGGCAGCACATTTTGATCCTCACCAAAGCGGCAACAATCCAATAGCAAGTAGTAGAGTGGATGGTGGCGGGCGACTGCCAAAAGGTATAATATCGCTTATGAAAAATTTTGCGTTAACGCTTCTTCCTTTGCTCTGTGTGCCTGTGCTGAGCGCGCAGGATATCCCCGATGGGCCGGGAAAGGACACGGTGGTCAAGGTCTGCACGGCGTGCCACGACCTGGGCGTGCTCACGAACATGAACGGCGGCCCGGACATCTGGCAGTCTGTGGCCGATGATATGAAGGGCCGCGGCGCCGATGGCTCCGACGACGACTTCAAGACCATCGTCACCTATCTGTCGAAATACTACGGACCGGTGGTGAAGATCAACATGGATTCGGCCGCCGACATCAAGACCAACCTGAGCCTGACCGATGCCGAGGCGGCCGCGATCGTGAAGTATCGCACCGATAACGGCGGCATCAAGAGCTGGGATGATCTGATGAAGGTTCCGGGGCTGGATATGTCGAAGCTGATGGGCTTGCAGGCGCGCATCAAGTACCAGTAGCAGCGGCTTACGCCGCTCTTGCGTGCTGCGGCTGGTGGGGATGGTTCGAGGCTCTGTCCTGCGCGGTGCGGCTAGAAAAACTCCAAATAAAACGGCGGCTGGTTTCCCAGCCGCCGTTTTTGTTTGCCGCTATCGCGGTGCTTAGTGCTTCACGGATCCGTGCGGGTCGATGACGAACTTCTTCGCCGCGCCCTTGTCGAAATCGTGATAGCCCTGCGGTGCGTGATCCAGATCGATCATGGTCACATTGACGGCCTTGGCCGGATGCACCTTGTCATGCAGGATGGCCATCATGAGCTGGCGGTTGTAACGCAGCACAGGGCACTGACCGGTGCCGTAGGAGCAGGACTTGGCCCAGCCCAGTCCGATGCGGATGCTGAGCGCGCCGATCTTGGCGTTCTCATCAACGCCGCCCGGATCGCCGGTGACATACAGGCCGGGGATGCCGATGGAGCCGCCCGCGCGGACGACTTCCTGGAGCTGGTTCAGAACGGTGGCCGGTCTTTCTACCGACGCATCCTTGCCGGTTCCATGCGCTTCGAAACCGACGCAATCGACCGTGCAATCCACCACCGGCTCGCCCACGATCTGCTCGATCTGCTGGGCAAGAGTGGCGTCCTTGCGGAGGTCGATGGTCTCGCAGCCGAAGCTCTTGGCCTGGGCCAGCCTTTCCGGAATCATGTCGCCGACGATGACCACGGCAGCGCCCAGCAACTGAGCTCCCGCGGCGGCTCCCAATCCGACCGGACCCGCGCCGGCGATGTAGACCGTGGTGCCTGGTCCAACGCCGGCCTGGATGCAGCCGTGATAGCCGGTGGGGAAGATGTCGGACAACAGCGTCAGATCCTTGATCTTCGCCATCGCCTTTTCCTTGTTGGGGAACTTGATCAGGTTGAAATCGGCGTAGGGCACCATGACGTACTCGGCCTGGCCGCCGACCCATCCGCCCATGTCCACATAGCCATAGGCCGCGCCCGGGCGAGCCGGATTCACGGTCAGGCAGATGCCGGTCTTGCCTTCGCGGCAGTTGCGGCAGCGCCCGCAGGCGATGTTGAACGGAACGGTGACGAGGTCGCCGATGTTGAGCATCTCGACGTCGTTGCCCTTCTCAATAATCTCGCCGGTGATTTCGTGGCCCAGAATCAATCCCTGCGGGGCGGTGGTGCGCCCGCGAACCATGTGCTGGTCCGATCCGCAGATGTTAGTGGTCACGATCTTGAGAATGACTCCATGCGGCGCGTCCTTGCCGCCGAACGGGTCAGTCTCACTCTTGGGCATTCTCAGCTTGGGGTACGGGATGGACTGAACTTCCACCACGCCCGGTTTCACGTAAGCGACTCCACGATTGGTTGACATAATGTATCTCTCCTTTACCGCAAAATAATTATTGCTAACGAGGTCTTAGAAGGCTTTCTCTTAGAAAGCCGCGACGCCGGCCTCGGCGACCGCGTGGTCCTGCACTCCCGACCCGCCGCTGACGCCGATGGCGCCCACGACTTTGCCGTCCTTCTTCAAAGGAATCCCGCCGGCGAAGATCATGATCTTGCCATCGTTGGAAGCGTGGATTCCGAGCAACACGATGAAATGAAAGGTAGGCAGGGCATCAACATCA
>CAWISY010000011.1:0-60056 GCA_963838455.1 Bryobacterales bacterium | reverse complement strand
TTAATACTCTTGGTGGTGGTGCTACCGCGGGTTTTGAGGCGCCCTTTTGCCGATGGCTGGGAGTCGGCGTGCTGGTTTGTGGCTGTTCTCGCGATCCTCTGCATCCTGGCCTGGGCCGACACCGATTCGCTCGCCGGGCGCCTGTGGCGAGACGCGGGCTGGTGGGCGATGATTGTGGTCTCGTCGACGATTGCGAAGGGGCGGGCGAGACTGAGGCAGCCTCAGAAGCCCGGGCCGCCGTTGGAACGGCCGCCGCCGCGGCGCTGCTTCTGCTGCTTTTGCCGCTCCAGCCGCTCCTGGCGCATCTTTTCGTACTCCGTCTGTTGCTCTGGCATGAGCATCAGGTTCATGCGGGTGATCTGGTTCTGACGGACCGCATCGAGCTGCGGATCCATCTGGCCGTGAATCGCATTGACCTGCGCCTGGGATTCATCCAGGATGATGTTCAGCTTCTGCACCTGATCGTCGGTTAGCTTTAGGCGGGTCTGGTACTGTCCCACCAGCCACTTGCGAAACTCTTCGGGGGTGGGCGGATTCTTTCCGCTGTTCACGTTGGCGGTGACCGTGGTCGCAGTGTACAAGCGGTTGGCGAAGAAGCCAACAACGCCTCCACACGCGAACACGAGGCCAAGATATAAGGCGATCGTGGTCCGCGACAGCTTCATAACAAAACTACTGGGCGTCTCCGCTATCCATTAATTGTGCGGAACTGACGGAATGCGCGGCATCAAGGACATCGACGTAGCCGACGTTATAAACCGGCTCGCTCTGAATATGCGTAATCGCGACCATCGCCAGAGTGAGCGCCGCGGTCGCAACCATGCAGATCTGCGCCAACCGCCGGAACACGGATACATTCTCCGTGCGCCGGGCGTCGATCCTCTTCCACAACCCGGGCATGAAGCTGGGGCTGGGCTCCGGATCAGGGATGGCCTGGCGATACTCGGCAAACAGCGTGTCGAGCGCAAAAACAGGATCCTGACGGCGAGCCTCGATCTTCTGCCACAAGCCGGGCATAAAGGTCGCGCTGGTATCCGGTTCTTGGATAGCGTCGCGATACTCCGCGAAGAGCGCGTCGAGCCTCGGGTCGTTATCCTCGTAATTCATGCGATCCATTTTACACCTCCGGGCCACGGGCTTGCCAAGCCCCTCTAGACTGTATTTTGGCCAGTTTCGGGGGTCTTCTCTTCTTCCCGCCCGCTACCGGCTTCATACGCCTTCAGGACCCTTTGCCGGGCCCGAAACAACCTCACCTTCAGAGCGTTCTCATTCACCCGGTAAATCTTCTCGAGCTCTTTGAGAGACAACCCCTCCACTTCCTTCAACGTCAGCAGAATCCGATCTTCCTCGGAAACATGCTCCAACAGCGCTTCCACCTGCTCCCGAACCTTGCCGCGCCGCTGCTCCTCGGCGTTCACTTTCCCGCCCGCCGCGGCGTCGGCCATCATTACCTGCTGCTCACTCAGGTCCGACATCCGGCTTTCCTGCCGCCGCTTCTGCCGCCTTAGATAGTCAAACGCGGCGTTCACGGTCAAGCGGTACAGCCAAGGCTCAAAAACTTCCGCCGTCCGCAACTGCTCCAGCGAATAATACAGCCGGAGAAAAACTTCCTGTCCGACATCTTCCACATCTTCCGGACGCCCAATCAATCGAGCGATGGTGCCCAGGATCCGTTTCCGGTAAGCCTGAACTACCTGGCTGAAAGCGCCGTCGTCGCCAGCACGAGCCCGGTCGATCAGTTCAAATTCAACCAGCATGGCCACCGTGACGGCCGGTGGCAGTTATATCCCTTTCGTTCCATTCGAAAAGGCGCATCGGCACTCTGATAGGTTACAACAACCTGTAAGCATCTGAAAGACTCAGGCATTAGAATTTCTTATACCCTTAGGCTAGCACCGTCCGATGCCCCGGAAGCCGTGCTAAAATGTGTGTTTCCATGGATTTCCTTGAAGGGCTCAATCCGCGCCAACGCGAGGCGGCAGCCCACACCGAGGGCCCTTTGCTGGTGCTGGCCGGGGCCGGAAGCGGCAAAACCAGGGTCATTACCCACCGGATGGCCCACCTGATCACCGCTCACAAGGTCCCGGGATGGGCGATTCTGGCCGTTACCTTCACCAATAAAGCCGCCGGGGAGATGCGGGAACGCGTTCGCTCTCTGATCGATAAAAGCGCCGGAGAGGCCCCCACCGTCGCGACGTTCCATTCCTTCTGCGTCCGCCTCCTCCGGCGAGAGGGCGCGCCGCTCGGAGGAATCCGCCGCGGCTTCACCACCCTCTTCTCGATCTATGACGATGAAGATCAGCTTTCCGTTCTGAAAACGGTCTATAAACAGCTCGGCCTCGACGAGAAGTTCCTGGCCTACCGCGCCGCGCTCTCCCGCATCAGCCACGCTAAGAGCCACAAGCATACACCCGAAGACCTGGCTCGTGCAGCCACCGATCCGGTCTCCACTCGCCTGGCCGTCATTTATGAGCGCTACCAGGCGAAGCTTCTTGAATCCAACGCGCTCGACTTCGACGACCTGCTGCTCGAAACCGTGCGCCTGCTCACCCACGACGCGCCTACTCGCGAAAAGGCCAACCAGCGCTACGAATTCCTGATGGTGGACGAATATCAGGACACCAACCGCACCCAGTATGAGCTGATGCGCCTCCTCGCGGGCGAGGGCAATAACGTGGCGGTGGTGGGCGACGAAGACCAGTCCATTTACGGCTGGCGCGGCGCCAACATCCGCAACATTCTCGACTTCGAGCGCGATTTTCCCGGCGCCGTGACCATCCGCCTGGAGCAGAACTATCGCTCCACCAAAAACATTCTGGAAGCCGCCAGCGCCGTGGTCTCCAACAATACCGAGCGTATCGGCAAATGGCTTTGGACCGACTCCGGCGCAGGCGAAAAGGTCACTCTCTATGAGGCTCCGGACGCCGAAAACGAAGCCCTCTGGATCGCCGATACGATTGAGAGCCATTTGAGCGGCAATCCCAAGGATCATGCTGCCGTCCTGTACCGTACCAACTCGCAATCCCGGCAGATTGAGGAGGCGCTGCGGCGCTACGGGCGCAAGTACGTGGTGGTGGGAGGTTTCAGCTTCTACCAGCGTGCCGAGGTCAAGGATCTGATCGCGTATCTGAAAGCTTTGGTGAGCCCGCAGGATTCCATCAGCCTGCTGCGCATCATCAATACGCCGGCTCGAGGCATCGGCCGCACCACCATTGAACAGATTGAGCAGTATGCGCTGCAGCATGGGCTCACCGTCTGGACCGCGATTGAACGCATGCTATTCGAGAGCGGCGCAGGGCCGGAGCGGCCATTGTTTGAATCAAGAACGCTTGAATCAACAAAGCTTGAATCAACACAGCTTGACACAGTAAGGCTTGACCCGACAAAGCTGCACGCGTCGGGTTCGGGTGGGCCGGCCGCGACAGGCTCCGTTGTACCGCTTCAAGGTTCGAAGCGCTTCCCGGCTCGCGCGGAAGCCGCGCTGGCGGCGTTTCATCGCATGATGGTGGAACTTGCGGACGATGTCGAGACGCGTCCCGCCGCCGCAACCGTGCGCGCAGTCCTGGAACGCACCGGTTACCGCTCCGCGCTGGAGCAGGAAGCGACGCCGGAAGCGCAGAGCCGCCTGGGCAACCTCGACGAATTGTTGAATGCCGCTTCGGATGCGGGGGAGCGCGGCGAATCCCTGCGCGATTTTCTGGACCACGCCGCACTGGTGGCCGACGCCGACTCGGTCGATGAGCGCGCTCCGGTCTCGCTGCTGACCATGCACAACGCCAAGGGGCTCGAGTTCCCCGTCGTGTTCATAGCAGGCATGGAAGAGGGTCTATTCCCGCACAGCCGGTCCATCGACACCGATGCCTCGATCGAGGAGGAGCGGCGACTGTGCTACGTGGCGATGACTCGCGCTGAAAAGCGGCTGTACTTGAGCTGGGCCCGTTACCGGCGCCGCTTTGGAGGAGGACAGCCGGAAGCGTCCATCCGCTCGCGTTTCTTAAACGAAGTTCCGCAGGCGCTGCTCGAGCGGGCTCGCGGCCAGAGCGGGCAGGTGGATTTGCACGCCGAACAACACCTGGTCCGCGAAACCGCCCGCAAGAACCTCTATACTGGAAAGACTTACAATTCGGTGGAGAATATCCGTCGGTTCTTCGCCGACAAGGGTATCGCCGCGCCGGCACCGGCCCCGCAAGCTCAGGCTAAAGCGCAAGCTCCGGGGATGGTCAAGCCGGTGATCCCGATGCCAAAGAAAAAGACCGGCCTCGGCTCGAGTATTGAGCATGCGAAGTACGGCCGCGGCACCATCGTGAAGATTGAGGGGTCGGGCGAAGATACGAAGGTGACAGTGAGTTTTCCCGGTCACGGGCTGAAGAAACTAGTCGCGAAATTCGCAGGAATAAAGATCGAATGAACACCAAGCACATTAAAGATAGAGCAGATCGCAAGAAGACCAAGCGCGCCGCGCGTAAGGAGGCTCCGGCAGTGGTGCCCCGCGCCGCCGACGTCGCCCGTGGATCGCAGAAGCGCAAAGTGAAAAAGATGGTCAAGGGCCAGCGTAAGCGGTAAACGCCCGCTCGGCCCAGAGGGCACCCGGCCGCGGCTCGTTTCTTGAATCGCGCACAACGCAAGCTGTGCGCTCGGCGGTTTTAGCAAGCTGAGCCGCGACCAGAGGGAGCGGTTTTTTCAGCATTCACGCTAAACTCAGACGTGGCCGGTGTGCTTCGCGTCAAATCGATCGACGATCTGATTGCGGCCAGTCGCGACCCTTCGGCGCACCTGCGGCGGACTCTCGGGCTGGGGAGTCTGGTGGCTCTGGGCGTCGGCTCGGTCATCGGCTCCGGCATCTTCACGCTGACTGGCACGGCCGCAGCCGGGCTCAAGTTCGATTTCAAAAGCATCCTGAAGGCTCCCGTGCTGGACCTGATTCTGCACGGGCGGGAGGCGCTCAGCTTGAGCGGCCGTCCCGGCGCCGGACCGGCGATCTCGCTGTCCTTCGTGCTGGTGGCAATTGCCTGCGGCTTTGCCGCGCTGTGCTACGCGGAGCTCGCCTCCATGATCCCGGTTTCCGGCAGCGCCTACACTTATGCCTACGCGACGCTGGGAGAAATCTTCGCGTGGATTATCGGCTGGGATCTGATTCTGGAATACGCAGTCGCCAATATGGCGGTCGCCGTCGGCTTCGGCGCCTATTTCAACGACTTGCTGGATAACGTGTTCGGTTTCCACTTGCCGGAGGCGTATTCGAATCCGGTGTTCATCGAAGGCAAACGGACGGGCGCGATCTTCAACGTTCCGGCGTTCCTGCTGCTGATGGTATTGAGCTGGATTCTGGTGCGCGGCGCCCGCGAAAGTGCGGGAGCCAATAACGCGATGGTGCTGATCAAGGTGGCGGCCATCGCGATTTTTATCATCGGCGCTTCCAAGGCGGTGCAAACCTCCAACTGGCATCCCTTCATGCCCAACGGATTTTCGGGCGTGCTGACCGGCGGGGCCATCGTCTTCTTCACTTACATCGGATTCGATGCGGTGTCTACTGCGGCCGAGGAATGCACCAATCCGCAGCGCGACATGCCGCGCGGAATTCTGTTCACCTTGGCGGCTTGCGCCGTGCTCTACGCCGGGGTTTCGCTGGTGCTAACCGGTATCGCGCATTGGGACACGTTGAACAACGACGCTCCGGTGGCCAACGCGCTCAAGATGCTCGGGTATAATCGCGTGCGCTTCGTGGTGACGGTAGGCGCGCTGCTGGGCATGACCAGTTCGCTGCTGGTGGGCCAATACGGCCAGGCGCGCATCTGGTTTGCGATGTCTCGCGACCGCCTGCTGCCGCCGCTGTTCTCGCGCGTCCACCCCAAATACGAGACGCCGCATTGGAGCACCTGGGTAGCCGGGTTTGCCGTCGGCATTCCCGCCGGCATCTGGGATATCGGCACCTTCGGAGATCTCACCAACATCGGAACGCTGTTTGCATTCATCATCGTTTCCGTAGGCGTGATCATTTTGCGCCGCACCCATCCGGACCGTCCGCGCAGCTTCCGCGTTCCCTGGGTGCCGGTGCTGCCGATGCTGTCGATTTTCTTCTGCCTGGTTCTGATGCTGAGTCTTCCGCTGGAAACCTGGGTCCGCTTCGTGGTGTGGCTGGCGATTGGCCTGGGGATTTACTTCTCCTACGGACAGAAACGCACCGCGCCCGCGATTTAAGTCCTCCGGTTGGGTCACATTGAAGCTTCGCCCGCGCAGCACCGCCTGCCATCTCCTTCATCATCAGGCAAAACGTTCCTCGAATCGTTCGGGAGCGGGAAGGGAGAACCATGGGAGAACCAATCATCATCTGGCCGCCTGACGGCGGCAATCTTTACGGCGACCCGTGCACCGTGTACGGGCAGGAGTATGGAATTGTTCTGGTCGATTGCAGCGAGGAGTATGGCGGTCTGCTCGATTCCGGACAATACGCCTGTTGCGTGGAAGGCATCTAGGCTCTGTTGAGTAACAGCCCGCAAAACGGAGCCTGGTTGCGGTATACAAAGGCTGCTGCTTCGGCGTATCGGGGGCCGCGACCGGCCCTTTGCGGGCTTTGAGGAACTCGCGCACAACGGACGCGCTA
Source organism: Bryobacterales bacterium (assembly GCA_963838455.1). Lineage (GTDB taxonomy): Bacteria > Acidobacteriota > Terriglobia > Bryobacterales > Bryobacteraceae > Palsa-187. The sequence goes on along the minus strand of CAWISY010000011.1, from coordinate 53,455 downwards.
CCTGGGGCGGGGCTTCGTCTCCGCCTCGAATTGTGACGGAGGGATAAGTGAAAATCCACTTTATTTCTGGATTGCCTCGTTCTGGTTCCACGCTGCTGTCGGCGATTCTGAACCAAAATCCAGCGTTTCGCGCTGCTATGTCGAGCCCGGTTTCGGACATGTTCGGGGGGTTGATTCGCTCCTTGAGCGCCAGCGAATTCGCGATGTTTGCCTCCGAGGAGCAGCGCAAGCGGGTGTTGCGGTGCGCGGTGGAGGCCTATTATGCCGAGGTGAGCGGATCGGAGGCGATCTTCGATACCAGCCGCGGTTGGTGCAACCTGCTGCCGGCGCTCGCGGGATTATTTCCCTGTTCCAGGGTCATCTGCATGCTACGGAGTCCGGCCCAGATTTTGGATAGCTTTGAGCGGCTGGTACAGCGCAATCCCTATCAGGCCTCCAAGATGTATCCGCCTGATTGCTTCAACGTGTACAGCCGCGTGGATGCGCTGCTCAAGGGCACTGTCGGACAGGCGTTGAACAGCGTGAAGCAGGTGTGGCACGGGGAGCACGCGCCGAAGCTCATCGCGATTCGCTACGATTCGCTGGCCGCCCAGCCGGCGGAGGTAATGCGCCGGTTGTACGAAATTCTCGAAGAACCATGGTTCCAGCACGATTTCTGCAATGTCGGATTTGACGCTGCGGAGTTTGACGCCAGGCTGAATATGCCGGGGCTGCATTCGGTCAGCGGCCAGGTGCAGCGGCAGCAGCGGCATCCGGTTCTGCCGGAAGACCTCTTCAGAACGCATGACAAATGCTTCTGGGATGCACCGCAGCAAAATCCACGCGGCGTCACGATTTTGTAAGTAGAAAGGACGAGATGAGGAAGACATTGATTGGACTCGCCACGGTCGCGGGGCTTGCCCTTGCCCGAGCGTCGCTAAATGCGCAGCCAGCGCTAGAACTGGCGCCAAAACCGGCGCTTCCGCGGCCGGCCCCGCAACTCAATCTGCTGGCGCCCTGCCATGGAAAGGTGACCGTCGCGGCGTTCATCGTCACCAGTTGCCCGCACTGCCAGGCGTTCACGCATCTCGTGATGCAGCCGCTTAACGAGGCCGGAGAGATTTGCGCGGTCGCGATCGCATTCAATGAAGACGCCGACACGGCGCGTTTCACGGCAGAACAGAAACTGACCTTCCCGGTGTTCCGATTGGAGCGAGCGCTGGTCCGAACGTTTCTGGGAATGACGGGCCAGGATCGGGCTATTGGAACTCCGCAGGTGGTGGTGATCGACAAACGCGGAATGATTCAAGCGCAGAGCGCTCCGGAGGGCTCGCCGCTGCTGCTGCAGTTCTCCGTGATCCGCGATCTGGCGGAGCGGCTGCGGTGATCGCCGTCCCCATTTCTCCCTGGGCCGTCTGGGCGTTTGAGGGGAAGCGGATCTTCTTCCTGTTCGTCACGCCGCTTCTACTGGGATTTCTAGTCTCGGTGATGTTCCCGATGGGGCAACGCATGGCCGCGCAGCACAGGCCGTTCTGGATGGTCATGCTGTTCGCCGGGTTGGGCCCGGCGGCGATGCTGTTCGGATGGTCGCTGGTGGTCCGGACGCTGTGGACCGCGCCGATGTATGGAGCTGGATACGGCCTCGGCGTGGCCTGCCTGTCGCGAGTGCACAAGCTGAGATTCTGGCCGCCCCGGGTGGTGCTGCGCAGAACGGCTAGTTCCTAACCTCGGGCTAGTTCCGGATTGGCTCGATGTCGGTGGGCAGATCCTGCAAGCGGTCGAGCGCCTGCTGCATCGGCGGCCGCAGCTTGCCGAGAGTATCCAGCATCTGCTTGGCGCGGGCATAATCGCCGGTGGCTTCGATCTCCAGCAGATCGTGCACCAGGTCGCGCACCGCTTCTTTAATCCTGGCGGCATCGACGGTGAAGGTTCCGTCCGGCTTGGCGACGAAAGCGCCTTTATCGGTCAAGTAGTTGAACTGCAGCGCCATCCCTTTGCCGTGCGCCTCATGCACGCCGAAGCGCAAGGTGCGAAAGCTGGAGGCCAGAAACGTGACGTACAGGGCTCGCTCGTTTTCGGGCAGCAGCTTGTGGTCGAACAAATACTGCATCATGAGCAAGCCGGTCGCATCCGCCTTGGCCTCCTCGATGGCCGAATGCAGTTCCTTCAGCGCCTGCCGCACTCCGTTCTGCGGGCCGATGCCGTGCGTCATCTCATGCGCCAGAATGTGCGTGAAGAAGGCGTCAAACTTGACGCTGGGCCGATCTTCCGGAGCGAGCACGCGTGCGGCGATGGGCTCCAGGATGGTCTCGAACTTGGCCTCCTGCACGTTCTTGAGCATCACGCGCTTCGACCCCATTTCCCGGATGATGCGCTCGTCGTTGGGAAGATTGAACGCCGCGGTGCGGACGCCGTGCGCGCCGTCACCGGTCGCGAGAATTTCGTTCACTACGCGGATCGGCGCCAGCGCCCCGAGCTTCGGATTGCGATACTTCGCCTCCAACGGCAGATTGTTCTCGATCTCCTGAATGTGATCGGCGAACATCCTGAGCTTCGCCGTTTCCTGCTCATCGCGCAGCGTGATGTAAGCTTCGAAGGCGGCCTTGTAACCGAAGACATCGTCGTTATAGGTCTCATACGGCCCGATGGTGACCTCGATCGGCGCATCCAGCTTCATCCACGCCACATCGCTCGCGTAGTAATCGTTGGACAGGAACGCCTGCGCGCGCAGATGCAGAAAACTCCGAAGCGACAAGTTAGGGGTTAGATCTGCAGCTTGATTGAGCAGTGCCGCGGCGCGCGTGAGCTCGCTCGCGTAGGCCTGGCTATACGGGACGATGGTCAGCGACTTATCCGGACCGCGGCGAATCACGGTGAAGAATCCAGTGGCTTGCTCCTGCTGCGGCTTCGGCAGCTTCTTCAGCCAAGCCTCGAACTCGGGCTTGGTCATGTCTTCCGGATAGAAGTTGGCGCCAGGTGGCTTCTTCGAGGGAACATCCGGGATGAAAGCGGCGTGTTCATCCAGGTCCGACCAGGGGCCGTTGTTGATCCGGTAATAGTGATAACGAGCCTGGCCCAAGGCGCTGGTATCCTTTGCCAGGCGCTCTCGCAGAGCCGGATTTCCGGACCAAAGCTGCTCGCGGAAGATTTCGTCGATGACGTTGGCCGCATCGATCAGCTTCGCCAACGCCTGCCGGTCGCCCGGCGCGAGCTGGGATGTATCCGCAGTCACCCGCACCGGCGCGAAGCGCGCGATCATGCGGTTCAGTTCCGCTAAATCAGGAGTAGCTGCCAGAGCGAGTGCCATGGAGAAACAAACCGCACGCAAGCGGCGCATGTTTCCAGTATAGGACTCGCTTTATCGGGCGCCGACGCGTTCCTTAATCTCAGTGTGCGCCTCGGCTTTGCTGCTTCCGCCGATGCGCATGCCGTAGAAGGAGCGCCACACGAAGATAATGGAGATGGCCAGGAACACCACGCCGAGAATCGGAGCCGTGCTTCCGCCTTTCGAGGCAAGCGAAACGGCTAGCGACACCGCCAGCAATCCGAACAGCGTCGAGAACTTGATGATCGGGTTCAGGGCTACCGAAGAGGTGTCCTTGAACGGATCGCCGACCGTATCGCCGACGACGGTGGCGTCATGCAGCGGCGTGCCCTTGGCCTTCAGCTCGACCTCGACAATTTTCTTGGCGTTGTCCCAGGCGCCGCCGGCGTTGGCCATGAAGATGGCCTGATACAGACCGAACAGCGCGATCGAGATCAGGTACGCGATGAAGTAGTAAGGATCGAAGAACGCGAACGCCAAAGTCCCGAAAAACACGGTCAGGAAGATGTTGATCATGCCTTTCTGGGCGTACTGCGTGCAGATCTCAACCACCTTCTTCGAATCCGTGACGCTGGCCTTGGTCACGCCTTCCAGCTTGATATTGGCCTTGATGAACTCCACCGCGCGATAGGCTCCGGTGGTCACGGCCTGGGTGGATGCTCCGGTGAACCAGTAGATCATCGCCCCGCCGGTGACCAGGCCCAGGAAGAAGGGCGGATACAGAATCGACAAATTGCCGAGATTGTCTTTGAGGTGATTGGTGAGCAGGAAGATGATCGAGAAGATCATGGTGGTGGCGCCGACCACGGCGGTCCCGATCAGCACCGGCTTGGCGGTGGCCTTGAAGGTGTTGCCCGCGCCGTCATTTTCTTCCAGGTGGTGCTTAGCCTTTTCGAAATCGACATCGAAGCCGTAGTTCTTCTTGAGTTCGCCGCGGATGCCGGGGATCTCTTCGATCTGGCTCAGCTCATACACGCTCTGCGCGTTGTCGGTGACCGGGCCGTAGGAGTCGACCGCGATGGTTACCGGGCCCATCCCTAAGAATCCGAACGCTACCAGACCGAAGGCGAAGACGGCGGGCGCGAGCATCAATTGTCCGAGGCCCAGCGTGCTGATGGCGTAGCCGGCGGCCATCAGGCCCATCATCACCATGCCCAGCCAGTAGGCGCTGAAGTTGCCCGCAACCAGACCGGACAAAATGTTCAGCGACGCTCCGCCTTCCTCCGACGACGTCACCACTTCCCGCACGTGCCCGGAATCGACCGAAGTGAACACCTTCACCAGTTCCGGAATCAGCGCTCCGGCCAGGGTTCCGCAGGTGATGATGGAAGCCAGCTTCCACCACATGGTGGTGTCGTTATCGAGCGACGGAATCATGAAGTAGCTCAGGACGTAAGTGCCGGCGATGGAGATCACGCTGGTCAGCCAGACCAGGGAGGTCAGCGGGGCCTCATAATTCATCTTGTCCAGAGTCTGATACTTGGCTTTGGCGAAGGCTTCGTTGATGAAGTAGGACATGCCCGCGGCGATGATCATCATCACGCGCATGGAGAAGATCCACACCAGCAGTTCGACTTTGGTGATGTCGCTGGCCACCGCCAGGATGATGAAGTTGATCAGCGCTACGCCGGTCACGCCGTATGTTTCGAAACCGTCGGCGGAGGGTCCCACGGAGTCGCCCGCGTTGTCGCCGGTGCAGTCCGCGATGACGCCGGGGTTGCGCGCATCGTCCTCTTTAATCTTGAATACGATCTTCATCAGGTCCGCGCCGATGTCGGCGATCTTGGTGAAGATGCCGCCCGCGACACGCAACGCCGCCGCGCCCAGGCTTTCGCCGATGGCGAAGCCGATGAAACAGGGTCCCGCGTAGTCGCCGGGGATGAAGGAGAGGATGCACAGCATGATGAACAATTCCACACTGATCAGCAGCATGCCGATGCTCATGCCGGCCTTCAGCGGAATGGCGTAGCAGGGGAACGGCTTGCCCTTGAGGCTGGCGAAGGCCGTGCGCGAGTTGGCGAAGGTGTTGACGCGAATGCCGAACCAGGCAACGCCGTAGCTGCCGGCGATTCCCACCAGGCTGAACGCCAGGATGATCAGCACCTGAAACGCGGGCATGGCGCTCAATACGCCGAAATACAGCACGATCATCGCGCCGATGAAAATCTCCAGAATCAGGAGGAACTTGCCCTGCGTGATCAGGTACGTCTTGCAGGTTTCATAGATCAGCTCCGAGATTTCCCGCATGGATTCGTGTACCGGCAGATTGCGCAGGTGGGTGTACATGAGCAACCCGAACACAAATCCCAGTGCGCTCACCACCAGACCGATGTAGAGCAAAGTCGGCCCGTTCACGGCGCCGTCGAGGAAGGGAATGTCCAAGGAGGGAAGCTTCAGATCCGCCTCGCCGCCCTGCGCTCGCAAAGGGACCGATCCGACGATGGCGAAAAGCACAAAAAAGAAAAACCGTTCGACTCGTCGAAGTACGGACAACGGGGTCAACTGCATGCGGAAAATCCTCCAAAAACTTGCGAGAAATTAGGATCCCCAGAGCGGGGCAGACACTTCCGATACGATACCGCAACCCGAGGCTAATTTGCAAACGTCTAGGGTTTTAGTACCTGAAGAATCAGACACTTAAGATAAAGAGTTTCGGGTACTGTGAGCAGAATGGGATGGTCTTGCGCCTGGGTGCGCCGCTCCAGCACGCGCAGCGTCTTGCCGGCTTCGAGCGCGGCTTCAGCGACAACCTCGAGCAGCATTGCTTCACTCAGATGATGCGAGCAGGAACACGTCACCAGGATCCCACCCGGCTCCAGCATGCGCAGCGCGCGCAGGTTGATCTCTTTATATCCGCGCAGAGCCGCCTCCAACTGCTTACGCGATTTGGCAAAGGCGGGTGGATCCAGCACGATGGTCGAATAGCGGGCGTCCCTTCCGGCAAGAAACTCGAAAACGTCGGCTTGGCGGAACTGGATGTTGGCGATACCGTTCCAGCGCGCGTTGGCTTCGGCTGCGGCCAGAGCTACGGGTGAGGAGTCGACGGCCTCGACCGATTCGACCCTCGATGCCGTGTGCGATGCCGCATGCAGCGCGAAGCCACCCGACGAAGTGAAGCAATCGAGCATGCGGCCATGCGCGTGCCGTGCCATCGCGAGGTAATTCTCGCGCTGGTCCAAATACGCTCCGGTCTTCTGGCCAGCCCGCAGATCCGCTTCGAGCCGGAGGCCGTTCATGCGGATCTCGACGCGGTCCGGAACGTGTCCGGCCAGGACCCTGCTTTCGAGCGGCAGCCCTTCCAGCCGCCGCACCGCCGCATCGTTGCGAGCCAGAATTCCGTCGGGCGTGAGCTGCTCCGCCAGGCATTCCGCGATTATGCCGCTCGATTGGTTCATGCCTTGGGTCAGCGTCTGCATCACCAGGTAAGATCCATATTTGTCGACGATCAAGCCGGGCAGCAGGTCGGCTTCGGAGAAGACCATGCGGCAGGCATCCGAGTTTTCGACTACGTGTTTCCGGTGCGCGATGGCTTGCGCGAGGCGACGATCAAAAAAATTGCGATCGAGCAGTCCGGCATCAATGGGCTCGCCGCGGCTCGAAAGCATCCGCAGGGTGATTTGCGAAGTCGAACTGTAGTGCGCCGTCCCGAGAACGCGGCCGTTTGGATCAACGACGGTGACGGCTTCGCCGGGTTGGGCTTCACTCCGATCCGTAACGTCGCTTGAAAAAATCCACGGATGGCCGCTCGACACGCGCTCGGCCGCCTTGCGGTTGACTTTAACCTTCAGTGTCGGACACTCCGATAGATATCACCCTTCATCGCCTGGAGTCTTTCGATGCGCTCCTCGGTCGAAGGATGGGTGGAAAACAGCTTGGCCATTCCGCCGTTGGCGAACGGGTTCAGGATGAACAGGTGCGCGGTGGCGGGACTGGCGTCCATGGGCACGCGCGCTATGCCCTGCTCCAGCTTAGCCAGAGCGCTGATCAACTCATCCGGATTTCCGGTGTATTTGGCCGAGGCTGCGTCGGCATCGAATTCGCGGGAACGGGAAATCGCCATCTGGATCAGGAGGGCGGCAATCGGCGCCAGGATCATCATAAGGATGCCGCCCCAGCCGCCGCCTTCGTCATCATCGCTGCGGCGCGGGCCGAACCAGAACGCCATGCGGGCCAGGAACGTGATCGCTGAAGCCAGAGTCGCGGCGACGGAACTGGTCAGAATGTCGCGATGCAGCACGTGGCCCAACTCATGCGCGACCACCCCTTCCAACTCGCGGTCCGTCATCAGGCCCAGGATTCCTTCAGTGAAGGCGACCGAGGCGTGCTTGGGATTCCGTCCGGTGGCGAAAGCGTTGGGCGAAGGGTCCGGAATCAGCCACAACTTGGGCATAGGAATGTTCATGCGCTGGGCTAGTCCTTGAACAATCGGGGCAACCCGATTGTAGATTTGAGGCTGACTCTCCGGCGTCACCGGCTGCGCTGAGTAGGTCATCAAGGAGAGCTTGTCGGAGAAGAAGTAGCTGAAGATGTTCATGCCGACGGCGGCGACCAGCCCGTATTCGAGGCCGGTCTGGCCTCCTAGGGCGTCCCCGGCGAAAAGCAGCAGGCCGCTCAACAATCCCAGGAGCAGAGCTGTCTTTACCGCGTTCATATAGGTTGCACCTCGATTATCCCCAAAAAAACAAACGGGCGGAAACCTGGTCAGGTTCCCGCCCCCTCTCTTGCCACTTACTACCCAACGTTCTTACTGCCCAACTTTGTTCTCGTTCAAGACCCGCTTAGTTGGTTTTTACTTCCACTTTGACTTGGCGGGGTTTGGCGAGTTCCTTCTTCGGCAGAGTAACGGTCAGCGTCCCGTTTTTGTAGTCTGCCTTCACGTGCTCCGGATCGATGGTCTCCGGCAGGGTGAAGGAGCGTTCGAAAGTCCCGTAACTCCGCTCAATGCGGTGCCAGCCGCCCTTTTCGGTCGCTTCCTTCTCGAACTTGCGCTCGCCGCGCAGGGTCAGAGTCCCATTCTCCAGTTTCACGTCGATGTCTTCGAACTTCACGTCCGGCACGTCGGCCTTGACGACCAGTTCGTTCTCGTTCTCCAGGATGTCGACAGCCGGGACCCACGGACGGCCGTTCGGCTCGACGAACAACCTGTTCATCCGATCCTCCAGGGCTTTGAAGCCTACAAAAGGATCCAGTTCAGCAAAGGGGGAATATCTGATAAGCGCCATAGTTGTTAACCTCTCTCAATCCAAATATAAAATATGCGCGTAACATAGTCAAGTAGTCTTCCAAAATATTTTAATCCTTTGGCGTCCGCTCCCCGGCGCTTCCCGGGTATACCATTGAACCGTGAAGGAATCCTTGCTGGTGAACACGCTGGGCCATGCGGCCGGCGTGCTGATCTTCGGCATCTTCCTCTATCTGCTGATCCAGGACCGCGCGGCGAGAAGGCTCCGCGGCGGAGCTAAGTCTATGCTGGCTGCGGCCTTAGCTCTGGTCTGGAACCTCTCCTCCCTGCTGGTGCTGGGTTTTGGAGCGCGCACCGGCACCGACACCGTTGCGTTCTCGGTCCTGAGCCTTTTGCCGGCGGTGCTCTTCGACCTTTGCCTGGCCGGGCGCAAGCGCTGGCTGGTGCGTGCGGGCTACGCCCTCAGCAGCGTCGCCATTTGCCTGCATGTGGCTGAATTATTTGGACAAGACGCTCGGTACCACCGCTGGGGACTGAACCTGATCACGGTCGGCTTCGTGGTTCTGACCGGTATCGCCGCAGGAGCCATCTGGCGCGACGCCAACCGGAGCGCGAGTGCCCCGCGCCTCGTCGGCACGATGTCCTTGTTCTTACTGGCGATCTCCTTTGTTCATTTCGGAGGAGCGCACGCCCAGCAGGTCTGGTCGCGGGAGCTGGCGTTTCATCACGCGGCCATTCCCCTGGCTCTGCTGGTGCTGTTGCAGGATTACCGCTTCGTATTGCTGGACGCCTTCCTGCGGTTCCTGGCCAACGTGCTTCTCGCCGCGTTGTTCGTGTCGGGAGCTGCAGCCATCTGGAGGCTGGACCTGCTGCGCGGAACGCCGGCTCCGTTTGATCAGGCTCTGCTATTGACGGGTGCGTGCCTGCTGCTGATCGTGTTCGCGCTGCTGCGTACGCGGGTGCAATCGCTGCTGACCCGGCTGTTGTTCGGCCGGAAGGATGTGGAAGCGCTGCTGCGAGACTTGAAGCAAATCGTGCGCGACGAGCCAGGCTACTTTGCCTCCGCCGCGGCGCGCCTGGCGGAATTCACGGGCGCACCGGCCACTCTCGACGCGCCGGAAGGAGTGGACGAGCGGGAACTGCACCGGCCCATGCTGGTGTCCGAATTCTCCCGAGCTCGGGCCGCGCTGGAAGCGCGGAACATAGAGGTGGTGCTGCCCATCCGTCTGCCCTCGCGCGGAACGCGCTACATTCTGCTGGGGCGTCGATCCGGCGGACGGCGCTACTTGAGCGAGGATCTGGCGGCGCTCAGTCGCGCCTCCTCCGTCATAGTGGAGCAGATCGAGCAATATCGCGATTCGGAGATGCGGCGGCTGGCCGCGCAGGCCGAGTTGCGCGCTTTGCAATCGCAGATTCATCCCCACTTCCTCTTTAATGCTTTGAACGCGCTGTACGGCATCATTCCGCGCGAGGCCAAGGGCGCGCGGGAAACGGTGCTGAATCTGGCCGACATCTTCCGCTACTTCCTGGAAACTCGCAAAACCTACCTGCCGCTGGAGCAAGAGCTGAGGATTATCCGCGCCTATCTGGAAGTGGAGCGGCTGCGCCTGGGACCGAAACTGCGCATCGAATTCGATGTGGAGCAGGACGCGCTCGCGGTCCCGATTCCGGTGCTCTCGATCCAGCCGTTGGTGGAAAACGCCGTCAAGCACGGCATCGCGCCCAGCCCGGAGGGGGGATTGGTCCGCATCGAGGCACGCCGCACCGCTGCCGGCGCGCTACACATCCGCGTTCACGATACCGGCGTCGGCTTCGCGAATACGGGTGCGGGCGGCATCGGCCTGGAAAATGTGACGCGGCGTCTGGAGCTATGCTACGGCCCGGAGGCGCGCCTGGACATCCGCTCCGGCGCGGACGGAACGGAAGTCTCGCTCGCGATCCCGGCCGCTACTATGCAATTGGTGCCGCTGGCGGAGCGAGTACAGGTCGCCGAGCGAGTATAGGTGCGCCTTACGCAAACAGGGGCGCGAGCTTCGCCAGCACCTCATCCATAATCGCCTCGGGAACGCTCTCGATTCTCCTACCGCCGCGTGCGCCGAGATCCAGTGCGCGGGGTTGATCGCAGCGAATCATGCCCGTTGTGGCGGAACCCGAGAGGTGTACGGCAAAGCCGGCGGTCCGCGCGAAGCTGCCGCCGCTGGTAATCGGCAGCACCACCGGCACCCTGGTCAGCCGGTTGAATGGTTCGGGAGAGACAATGAGGACCGGGCGGCGGCCCTTTTGTTCGTGCCCCTGAGCCGGATCCAACCCGACCATCCAGATCTCACCCCGTTTCATCAGAGGAGTTCACGGCCGGCCGGCCCGCCGGCGAGCCATTCCCGCTCCTGTTTGCTGCGCCGGGCTTTCGGGTTGCACTGTGCCAGCAGCTCGTCGAGCGTGTAACGGGGGCGTTTGCGAGGCTCGACAATCAACCTTCCCCGCTCGACTGCGATGTCGACTTTAGCGCCGGGCCCCAAGCGGAGAATGTCGAGGAGCGCCGTCGGAACCGCAAGCATCACTGAGCCCCCGACTTTACGGAGGTTGGTCGTATGCACAGTTATATTTTAGTATAACTACCCGCCGTCAGGAGTTCTTCCAGCGCCGCAGGCTGCCGGAGACCGCAGTGATCACGCCGGTAACCAGCACCGTCACCGCTCCGCCGAACACCACCGACGGGACAGTTCCCATCCACTTCGCGGCGACGCCGGATTCGACTGCGCCCCATTGATTCGAAGAGCTGATGAACAGCGCATTGACCGCGTTGACGCGTCCGCGCAGAGCATCGGGAGTGCGCGAATGCACCAGGTAGGACCGCAGCACGACGCTCACGCTATCCAGGGCGCCCACGGCAATGAGCAGCGCAAACGACAGCCACTCCGAACGCGAGACCGCAAATCCGATGGTCGCCACGCCGAAGCCTGCAACTACCGCCAGCAAAGTCACTCCGGCGCGGCGGATGGGCGCCCGGTGCGCGAGCCAGAAGGCCATGCTGCCGGCTCCGATCGCCGGCGCCGCGCGCAGCCACCCCAATCCCTGCGCGCCGATGTGCAAGATGTCGACCGCGAAGATCGGCAGCAGCGCGGTGGCTCCGCCGAACAGCACGGCGAGCAGGTCCAGGCTCATCGCGCCGAGCACCAATTTTTCGCGGAACACGAAGCGAATCCCTTCGCCGACAGCTTTCAATCCTCCGCGATCTCCGGCTGCTTCGGGCAAACCGGGAGGTTTCAGCGACGCGTAGCACACCACGGTCAGCATCGAAACGGCGGCTTGCGTCAGATACACCGCGGGACTTCCCAGCCACGCCAGCAGCAACCCGGCCAGCGCAGGACCGCCCATAGTGGCGATCTCGCGCGCCATACCGTTCCAGGAAATGGCGTTGCTCAAGTGCTCCCGAGGGACAATTTTCGGAAGCAGCGACGACGCGGAAGGAAATTGAAACGTGCGCGCCACGGCGGACACGAAGAGGCACGAATAAATCAGCGTCACGCCGCGCCAGGATCCGGCAAATGCAAGAATGAACCCCGTAGCCGCGACCACCGTTTGCGCCATTATCAGCGTCCGCCGCCGGTCATAGCGGTCGGCGACATGGCCTGCCGCGAAGGTGAGCAGCAGCACCGGAATCACCTGCACCAGTCCGACGTTGCCCAGCGCCAGCGGCGAATGCGTCGACTGGTACAGATCCCAGCCCACCACAATCGACAGCATCTGCGAGCCGAGCACCCACAGAAAGTTTCCGGCTAACAGAAAGCGGTAATCTCGTGTGCGAAACGCGGCGTAAGCGGCCAAAGCTTAGTTGGAGCTTCCCTTGAGAACTTGGGCCACATACTCTTCCATCACAGCTTTGCGCAACAGATCGGGCGGAAGCAGGCCCTGGGAAAGAATGAAGTCGTGGAAGGACTGGACGTTGAATTTCGCACCCAAGGCTTTTTCTGCATCCCGTCGAAGGGCCAGCAGTCGCGTGTAGCCGTCAAAGTACGACCCGGCCTGCCCGGGAGCGTTGAGCGTGTACCGGTCCACTTCTTCGGTCGCAAAAGCCTCCGAGCACACCACGTCGTTTTCGAGAATCTTCATCGCCTGCTTGGGCGTGATCTTGCCGGCCTGCAGCTCCGGATCGATGAACGCACGCGCGGCGCGCAGCAAACGCAACTGCAGCGAGATCAACTGGCCGTCTTCAGGCATGTAGGGCAGCATGAACCATTCCGCGTACAGGCCCCAGCCTTCGACGTTGGTGCTGTTGAAGGCGAACAGAGCGCGGGCGAGCGAAACGCCGCGCTCCACCATGGCGTCGAATTGGAGCTCGTGCCCCGGGCGAGCCTCATGCGCCGTGAGCGTCCAGGACGCGGCAGAGAACGTGAAATCGTCGTACTTGAGCGCCTTGCCCCCCGAGCCGATGGTGCCCATGGGCAGCACGAACTGGCCGCGCTCGCCCTGATTGTTCAGCAGCGGAGGAGGACGCATGTGCGGAGCAGGCTGCTGCGCGGTCTCGGCCGCGGTGGCCAGGCGAATGATGGCGGCGCGGTCCGGCAGCGTGATCAGATGCTCCCGGCGGACGATGTTCTCGATTTCGGCCAGCGTCTGCTGGTAGTGCGGCAGGATTTGATCCGCGGGGAGCTGGTCCTTTTTGAGCGTGCGGATGACGTCGCGGTAATTGGACGAGGGAAGATGCCGCTGCTGCGCGATCTTGGTCGCCAGCTTCTGCATGTCGGCTTGCATCTGAGTGAAGCTTTGATGCGCCAGCTTAGCAAGCTCCTCAGGTGAGTAGTCGAGCCCGTAGTTCTCCCGCGCGAGCTTGTAAAGCTCCGGCGGCATGCGGAAATCGGTGCGCGCTCTGGGAAGGACCTCTTTGCGGACGAAATCGTCGTGAGCCTTCAGTTGCGCCCGCAGCCTGGCGAGCGGCTCCTCATAATCCTTCAGCCCGTATTTCTCCAGCAAGAGAGCGACGCCGGTGAGGTACGTCCCGGTCTTCTCCAGTTCCTTCTCCACCTGCTCTTTGGGCGGACCCACCAGGCCCGGCGTTTTCTCGCGTTCGCGGAACCATTGCTCGGCGCGATCGGTCAGTGGAGTGTAGCCCGGTTCCAGGCCCGCGTATTTGCGGAGGCGAACCAGCGCAGCGGGACGCCGCTCCGGCGCCACCTGGTCATCCAGCAGGCCGCTGATACCGCCGTAGATCACCGCGGCGGGACTAAAGTTCGGAAGCAGGTTGCGATAGGTAGCGTCTGACTGCCGGATGGTCAGGTCCGCGGAGTGGATCAAGATCTCGAGGTCCTGCTTGACCAGGGGGTCTTGTTCCGAAGCCAGCCGCGACTCCAGCTCCTTCTTCGCCGCCCGGTAATCGGCCTGAGCGCGCTCGCGGGTCTCGGGACCGGGAACGACGATCTGCTCATCGAGTCCGCGCACACCATCGGAAGCAGCGCCCTCCGGGTTGTAGCGCGACTGAATGTCGATCAGTAACTGCGCGTTCTGGTTGCTCTTGGTGACCCAGGCGGGCGGGGTCTGCGCGGCAGCAAATATCGCGGGGAGAAAGAGAAGAATCCGGCGAAACCGCATTATATATTCACCATGGAGCGGACACGCCGCTCCATACCAGTAGTATAGATGTGATGCGCCGCTTCTTCCTGGTGTGCCTGCTCAGCGTGGGCTTAAGCATCGCCTACACGCATCGCAGCAACATCGCCTACGCGATCGCCTCACCGGAGTTCGTGGCGCAGTTTCACCTGAGCGATACGGGCCGCGGCCTACTGGGGTCGGCGTTCTTCTGGACTTACGGACTGCTGCAGATTCCCGCCGGATCGCTGGTCGACCGCTACGGTCCGAAGTGGCCTCTGGCTGCAGGGTTCGTGCTGTGGTGCCTGGCCAGCGCGGCATGCGGCATCGCGAATGGGTTCGCGGCTCTGCTGGGCTTCCGCTTGTTGCTGGGATTGTTCGAAGCGGTGATCACGCCGGCCGGATTGCGCTGGATTCGCGATCATGCCGAGGAACGCCGCCGCGGAACATTTACCGGAATTTATTTTTCTGGCTCGAAGTATGGACCCGCCATTGCCGCGCCCATCGCCGCGTGGTTGATCAAATACCACGGCTGGCGCACCATGTTTATCTACCAGGGCCTGTTCGGATTGCTATGGGTGATACCGTGGCTGCTGTTCGCCTCCAGCGGCCGGCCGGAGACAGCGCGGAGCAGCGAGCCAGAAGCGCCGGAGGCGCCGTTTATGGACGTCTTCCGCTCCCGTCTCATGTGGGGCACGCTGATTGGAACCTTCAGCTACAACTATTTCGTGTTCTACGCGCTCACCTGGCTTCCAGCCTACTTCGTCGAACAACGGCATCTGTCGCTGACCTCCTCCGGCTTCTATAGCGGGTTCAGTTACGCCGGCATGGCCGCGATGGCGGTGCTGGGAGGGCTCGCTGCGGACTGGCAGATTGAGCGCGGCGTCGGAGCCCTGGCGGCGCGCCGCGGCTTCACCATCGCCGGTCTGCTGATCGCCTCCACGGTGGTGCTGGGCGCGCTGGCCACAACCACGGGTCAGGCCGTGTTCTTCTCCGTGGTCTCGATGGCCGGCTTGGGGCTGGCGACCGCGAATTATTGGGCGCTGCCGCAAACCGCGATGCCCAAGGAGATGGCCGGACGGGTGGGCGGAGCGCAGAACATGGCGTTGACCATCGCGGGAATTCTCGCGCCGATCGCCACCGGTTGGCTGAAACAATCGAGCGGCGGCTACGCTCTTCCCATGGCAGCCACCAGCGCGATCCTGGTGATCGGTGTGCTTGCCTATGTGGTTCTGGTCCGCCCAGCTCCGGTGATCGCGCCGGAACTTTCTACCGGAACAGCGTAAAGGCGGCCTACGCTGCGCTCCGGCTTCCTGGGGCGATCTGCCATAACGTCAAAGCGATGTGAGCCTGGCAGAAGAATTGCCAAGTCTTCTGTATGGATATGGATACTCCTCCTCGCCACGACGATTCGAGGCGCCAGCCCAGCCGGCGCGAAGTGGACCTCCACATGGATCACGACGACGACGGCTACCGGCGCCACCACCCGGTGCTTGCCGCCGCGTGCATCGTGCTGGCGATCGCGGTCGCCGGTCTCGCCTGGTACGCATACCCGAGGTTCCAGCAGCAGAGCGCCTCTCTCAACCAGCTTCGTGATGAGCTGCACAACCGCGTCCAGCAAATCAAGGATGAGGCGACCGACAGTGCCAGCGTGCACGACCGTCTGCGCAGCGAAGCCGACAAACTCCGCCAGGATCTGCGGGCGCGCATTGATTCCGCCAGCAAGAAAGCGAGCCAAGCCGCTGAGGATGCCTACAACCGGATGGAAGCGCGGCTGAACGCTCGGTTGAACAACGAAATCGAGGCGCGCACGGAAGGTGTTGGCCAACTGAAAGACCGTATGGCGAATCTGGAGGCATCCCGCAGCGCCGATCAAACCCAGATCGCGGAGCTGAAGCAGCAATTGAACGACGTACGCGCGCAGACTGAGCAGAGTGCCTCTGAGCAATCGAACGCGCTCGACGGACTGCGCCAGCAGGTAGCCGACAATCAGAGCGGCGCGTCGCAACAGATCGCTACACTGCAGCGCGAGAGCGATCAAAACCGCCAGGACGTGGCGGGCATTTCGACCAAACTGGCGGTCGAGAAAATCCCGTTTGAAGCAAGTAAAGATCACCAAAGCGAATTGACCGGCGGCATCTCGCTGTATGTGAGCGGCACCGACATCACTCACCGCAGGGTGGACGGGTGGATGTATGTCGCGAGCGAACACCGCAACCTCTGGCTGCACCAGCAGAGCGCGCTGGAGCCGGTGATCTTCTACGGGTCGCACGACGGCCAGAAGCGCGAGCTGGTGATTACCAACGTCGCCACGAACTCGGTGACCGGCTATCTGCTATTGCCGAAGCCAAACCGTCCGACGCCCGTGCCTCGGGCAGGGGCCGGAGGAGAATGATGGGACGGCATTAAATCTCGACGTCCCCAGCGAGAAGAGAGCGCGCGGGAGTGTTGCCCCTCCAGCACGCGCGTGCCGGGACCCCAGCAAGTGCCCGGTACGCACCCAAGCGCTTCTCGAAGCCAGGCCCGGCCCTTTCGTCCATTCAGGGCCGGGTCTGGCGCTTTTTTTGCGCCATTCGTGCGCGCACGCGAAAATCTTGCAGAAAAACTTACCGCAACGCGGACACCCCTCCAGACTTAAATCATTGAGGAGCATAAACGGCTCACGGCGTGCAATAAACCGCGCGTGAAGTTGAGCGTTCGCTTGAATCTTTGCCTGATCTTCGCCGTCGGAGGGACGTCCCTGGCTTTCGCTCTTTATCAGGCGCAGAGCGAAATGCACGGCTTGCGCCGCGACCTGGATCGTCAGTCCGCGGTGCTGGCGGAGAGCTTGGAGAAATCAGCCGAGCCATTGGTGGCCGCGCACAGCTACCGCGAGCTGCAGCGGCTGGCCGACAGGTTCAAGGACCATGAGCGCGTGGCCGGCGTGGCCTTCTACGACGACATGGACCGGCCGCTGGCGATCACGCCGAATCTTTCTGAACGCCTGCCGCAATTGCCGGAGGTGGTGGATCACGCGGCGCGCCTGGGAACTGCCGCGGGCGAGTACTTCAAGTCGGCCGGCGGTCTGATGCACGTTTTCGCGCTGCCGCTCAACGGCGATAACGGCATGCTGGGCGCGTTGGCGGTGTTTCACGACGCCGCCTACATCGAGACGCAGAGCGCCGACACGTTGCGCCGCGCGCTGGCCAGCGTGGCGATCCAGACTCTGCTCATCGTCCCGGTGACGCTGCTGGTGTTGCGCTGGGGCCTGGGGCGGCCGATCGAAAAATTGGCCGGATGGCTGGGTGACCTGCGCACCGGGCGCGCTACCGGCGGACCGGGTCCGGAGCTGCCGGAAGAAGCCGTATTTCGGCCGTTGAAACGCGAGGCAGCACGGCTGGCCAGCAGCATTTCCGCAGCCCGCGCGGCCGCTGAAGAGGAGGCGCGGCTGCGTTATCACGCCGAATCGCTGTGGACTCCGGAGCGTCTTAAGGTCGCCGTGGAGAGCAAGCTGGGCGGCAGCCACCTGTTCGCGATCTCCAATCGCGAGCCGTATGAGCATGTGCGCCACAACGGCTCGGTGGAATGCCAGGTGCCGGCCAGCGGCCTGGTCACTGCGCTCGAGCCGGTGTTGCGCGCCTGCCAGGGCACCTGGATCGCGCAGGGAACCGGGAACGCGGATGCGGAAACGGTGGACGTCCATAATCGTCTGCGCGTGCCTCCGGAGCATCCCCAGTACACGCTGCGGCGCGTGTGGGTGAGTCCGGAAGAGGAGCAGGGCTTCTACTTCGGTTTCTCCAACGAAGGCTTGTGGCCGCTGTGCCACATCGCGCACACGCGCCCGATGTTTCGGGAGCAGGATTGGCAAGCTTACTACCAGGTGAACCGCCGCTTCGCCGACGCGTTCATCGAAGAGGCCGCCGATGAGCGAAATCCCGCCGTGCTGGTGCAGGACTATCATTTCGCGCTGGTTCCACGCATGATCAAGGAAGCGCGGCCGGATGCGCGGGTGGCCATCTTCTGGCACATCCCCTGGCCGAATCCGGAAGCCTTCGGCATCTGCCCGTGGCAGCGCGAGCTGCTGGACGGCTTGCTGGGCGCGGACCTGATCGGCTTCCACATCCAGTCGCACTGCAATAATTTTCTGGAATCGGTGGACCGCGCGCTGGAATCGCGCATCGATCGCGAGCACTTCGCCGTGGACCGCGGCGGGCACCTGACTTACGTGCATCCGTTCCCGATCAGCGTCACCTTCGAGAAGAACCATTTTGAAAAGAACCTGCACCAGCGCGACGGCGAGGACGACATGCAGGCACGCATGAAGCTGCTGCGCCAAGCCGGTTCGCCGGGGGCCACGCTGCTGGGCGTGGGCGTGGACCGCGTGGATTACACCAAGGGTCTACCGGAACGTTTCCTCGGCCTGGAACGCTTCTTCGAAAAATATCCGGTGTATCGCGGGCAGTTCACCTTGGTCCAGATCGGCGCGCCCAGCCGCACACACATCAAGCGCTATCAGGACCTGATGGACGAGGTGACGGCCGAAGTGGAGCGGATCAACAAACGCTTCCAGACCGATAGCTGGAAGCCGATCGTATTCCTGGCGCAGCATCACAGCCACAGCGAGATTCTGCCGTACTACCGCAGCGCCGACGTGTGCCTGGTGACCTCGCTGCACGACGGCATGAACCTGGTGGCGAAGGAATACGTGGCCGCGCAGGAGGCCGAAACCGGAGTGCTGATTCTGAGCCGCTTCGCCGGAGCCTCCCAGGAACTGGCTGACGCGATCCACATCAATCCGTACGACACCGAAGCGCTGGCCGAATCGATTCATCGCGCCCTCGAGATGCCTCCCGAGGAGCGGCGCGCGCGCATGCGCCGGATGCGCGCCTATGTTCGTGAACACAATATTTACCGCTGGGCCGGCAACTTGATCGCGGAGCTCGCATCGTTGCGAGTCGATGTCGAGGGTCCGGCGGCAATTCCGCCATCGCGCGAGGGGAGATACCAGCCGGCGCGAGCTGAGGAAGCGGCTCGCTTTGAGACTTACGTGCACGGATGATGTTGCAACTGTTGGAGGATTGGGATCGGATTGCGGAACGCTTGCACCAGGCCCCTTCCGTGGCTCTGTTTCTGGATTTCGACGGCACTCTTGCCCCGCTGACGAGCGATCCGAAGGGGGCGGAGATGAATCGGGCAGCGCGGGCCGCGCTACGCCGGCTGGCGCGTGCGCCCCAAGTGCACGCATGGATTATCAGCGGGCGGCGCCGCGACGACCTGGAATCCACGGCCGGCCCGATTCCCGGCCTTACTTTTCTCGGCCTCCACGGGGCTTCCGGTGTCCTTCTGAGCAGTAACGTGATGAAGACGGTCGCGGAGGCGCGCCAGGTTCTAGCGTCGCGGTTGAACGGAACCAAAGGGGTGATGATCGAGGATAAGGGCGCGACCTTCGCGGTGCATCACCGTAGTGCGACGGAGCCGGAAGCCGGGCGCGCGCGCCGCCTGCTGGATCAGGTTATTGCAGAGCAGCGGGGAGGCTTGCGCATCATCCCCGGCGACCGCGTCTGGGAGGTGCTGCCGCGCGAAGTTCGCGGCAAAGGCGATGCGGTCAGGCGGGAATGGCGCCGGCGCTCGCCCGAAGCGCTTCCCATCTACATCGGAAACGACGGCACGGATGAAAGCGCTTTCGCCGCACTCGCCGCGGGGATCACTGCAAGGGTCGGCCCGGCGAAGTCCACGCGGGCCCGGTATGCCTTGCGCGACTGTACCGAAGTAGCGCGCGTGCTCGAGCTCCTGCAGGAGGAAGTGCGATGGACATCCACCCATTCCAATTCATGACCGCGTCGTATGTGATCCAGATCAACAACCAGAGTGCTCACACCATCAATGAGCTCAGAGTGGGCCTGGATCAGGCGAGCGATGCGTCCATTTTCTATCACACCTTCCAAAGTCTCGGCCGGCATCACTTCCTCGCCGAGGGTTTTTCGAACGAATTCGCGCAGTGGGCTCTCGCGGGACTAAACCGGCCGCAACTGGCCGAGCGCCTGGGCGGCCTGGATGTGCGCGACTACCTGTCTCTGGCCGAGCTGCGCGCGGATCTGCTGCGCGTGGTCACGGGGTACAGCCAGGAGCACCCGCGCGAAGCCGACATCTCCGGATTCGAGCCGTTTCATTTTTGCGAGTGCGCGGAGGTGACCGCGCCGCTGGGCCAGCCCGTGGCCACGCTGGCCGAGTTTCGCCAGGCGCTGGAGAAGCTGGGCCATGCCTCGCTGTACTACCATTTCCTGGTCTCGCGGCTGCGGCTGAAACTGCAGACCAACGATTTTTCGAACTGGCTGACGGCCTCCCTGGGACGCGAGGGTCTGGCCCAGCGCATCAACCGCGTCGACATTTACACCAACACCCTGGATGGCGCGCGCGACCGCATGGTGCGGATCGTGAGCCAGGGGGAACGTCAGTGAGCGCGATGGGCGCACCGGCGATCGATACAGCCATGGACCCGGCGGCAGGCGCCACCACTCTCGACAGCTACATCCCTCTGCTCGGCGCAGAGATCGACGAATTGCGCGCGCTCGCCAAACCGCTGGCGGGCAAGGAAGTGATGATGGTGAACTCCACGCGAGTGGGCGGCGGCGTGGCGGAGCTGCTGACCCGCGTCGTGCCCTTGCTGGAGGAACTGGGGCGGCGGCCGCGCTGGGAAGTCGTCGTGGGAGACAAGGAATTCTTCGAAGTCACCCAGGCGTTTCATAATGCCCTGCACGGAACCCCGGCCGGCCTGCCTGCTAACGCCTTCGATATCTTCCGTTCCTACACCCAATACAACCGGAGCCGCATTCACCTGGATTCGGAATTCGTGGTGATCCACGACCCTCACCCCGCCGGGTTGATCGACGGCCGCCAGGACCGCTCCGGCCACTGGATCTGGCGCTGCCACATCGACCTCTCAAAGCCTTCCCCCAGAGTCTGGAATTTTCTGGAGCCGTGGGTGGCGCGCTACGACGCCTCTATTTTTTCGTCGCCCGATTTCGCGCGCCAGCTCCCCATTCCGCAGTACTTGTTTTATCCGGCGATCGACCCGCTGTCGGATAAGAACCGCCCGCTGGATCCGGTGTTCGTGCGCTCCGTGCTGGAGCACTACGGGATCGATCCCGGCCGGCCCATTCTGACGCAGATCTCGCGCTTCGACTGCTTGAAGGATCCGGTGGGCGTGGTACGCGCCTATCGCATCGTCAAGCGCTACTTCGATTGCCAATTGGTGCTGGCCGGCGGCCCCGCCGCCGACGACCCGGAAGGCGCTGCCGTGCTGGCGGAAGCCCGGGAACAAGCCGCGGGAGATCCCAACATCCATCTGCTGGAGCTGCCCCCGGCGAGCCCGCTGGAGGTCAACGCCCTGCAAACCGCGTCGACCGTGGTGATTCAGAAGAGTCTGCGGGAGGGCTTCGGCCTGACCGTGGCCGAGGCTCTATGGAAGAAGCGGCCGGTGGTGGCTTCCGCGGTCGGCGGCATTCCCACGCAGGTAATGCACAAGCAGACCGGGCTGCTGGCGCATTCGGTGGAGGGAACGGCGTACCAGATCCGCTTTCTCCTCTCCCATCCGGATATCGCGGAGCGGCTGGGCGAGCAGGGCCGCGCCCATGTGCGCGAGGAGTTCCTCATCACCGGCAACGTGAAGCGCTACGTGACGTTGATGCTATTGCTGCTGCGCCGCTAAGCACGGCCCGGTTTGCTCTTCTTGATTTTCTAGTCTTCTTTCTGTTCCCGCCAGGAGTATAATCGCGTCAAAGCTTTAAAGCAGCCCTAAGCAGCTAAGAGAAGCCGGGAGGATAGGCGGTGATGCTCCCCAGGATTTGCATCACGATGCTTTGGATCACGATGCTCGCTCTGAGCGTGCCCGCGCTGGCCCAATTTCCTGGCCAATATCCTCCCCAACCCGGCAACGGGACCGGCACCTTGCAGAACGGCGCTGGAAACCCCTCGGGGACCGGCTCCGGATCCTCAAACTCCGCCGGCAGCCCCGGTTCGAACAACGGCGCTACGCGCGGATCCCGCATGGGAGGCTCCAGCGATCCGGCTCGCGGCGGAAACCCGTCGGAGGGGATCTCGGGCCGCGTGATCCTCAGCGACGGGGCTCAGCCGGGTCCGGACATCACCATCCAGCGGGTGTGCGGGCAGACGGTGACCGGGGACGCGCATCCGGGCTCCGATGGCCGCTTCACGCTCAGGCCGGTGGCCAAGGGTACCTTTTCGAGCGATGTCACGCGCGCCTCAGGCAGCAACGGTGACGGGTGCGAACTGCGCACCACTTCGAGCGGGTATCTGACCGCAAGCTTGCCGCTCGGCAGCGGACACTCCAGCGGCGGCGGAGACGTAATGATCCTGCTTCGCCGCATCGGCACCCGCGACAACATGACCGTCAGCGCCACCACGCTTCTGGCGCCCAAGGACGCACGCAAGGCTTACAACAAGGGGCTGGAGGCGATGCGGCACAACTCGCCCGATGCGGCACAGAAGGATTTCTCGGATGCCGTGCGGCTGTATCCCCGGTATGCGGCCGCGTGGCTCGAGCTCGGCAAGGTCTACGAACAGAGAGATCACCGCCAGGAAGCGCGCAACGCCTATAACCGGGCCGTCTCCGCCGATGGCGGCTACCTGTTTCCCTATGAGCGGCTGTATCGCCTGGATATCCGCGAGTTGCGCTGGAAGGAAGCGGCCGACACCTCGGCCAAAGTCCTGCGGCTGGACCCCTATGAGTTCTCCGAAGCGTTCTACTTCAACGCTGTCGCCAATCTGGAGCTGGATCGCCTGGACGAGGCCGAACACAGCGCACGTGAGGCGTCAAAACTCGAAGGCGCGCAAGCCGAGCCGCGCGCCAACTACTTGCTGGGCGTGATCCTGTGGCACAAAGGCGATCTGGCGGGAGCCGAAGAAAAGATGAGCGATTTTCTGGCCGGCTCGCAGATCGCCGGTTTACCGGAGCGCGCTAGCGCCCGCAAAATGCTGGCCCAGATTCAGCAGCAAATACAAAGGCGCTTGGCGCGAGAAGCGGCCGGGCATTAAGAGCTGATCTGTGACTAGCTAGACAGAGCCGCGACCGAAGGGAGTCCTCATGGGCCTGCAGCCCACCGATAGTGATGAAGAACGGTCGCGAAATGGCGAATATGCGGCGAATCGCGGGCCGTTCTTCAGGGGAGCGGTTTCCTGTGACGAATGACCGAACCTCCGCTCGGCCCAACGGGCACCCCGGTCGCGGCTCTGAAGGAAAAGCGCCGAGCGACGTCACAGGTTGTCCCATCCGGTCCCACCGGAGGCAAAGCTGAGCCGCGACCGGAGGAAGCGGGTTTAGGAAGTGTGGGCCGGCAGGAAAGATTACGCTGCCGCGGCGCCGCAGGCGGCGCGTTCGCCCATGACGTTGGCGAAGTGCTCCACCACCACCGACATCTGTTCCAGCGCGTGACGAGCGGCTTCGGTGGAGAAGGTCCGGCTCACCCGATACCAGGCGCCCATCACACGGTAGTACATCTCCAGCATGCGCAACTCGGTCAGCGTTTCCTCGACCGCAGATTCCGCCGAGGCCGGAGCAGCATTCTTGAGAAGAAAAGTGATCAGGGAATAATCGCGTTCCAGCGCTCTGTGGAGCGGGTCTAATTCGACCAACGACCCTTGCCGCAAGCGCACTTGAACATCCAGGAAGCCGAGCTGGTTGGCAACCGCCACATCCACCGCATAATCCCGGGCCGTCTTGGCGCTCAGGAATAGCAGACAGGTGTAGCGGAACCAGTAGGCCAGCAGCAGCACGGACCCGGCTACGATGCTTACTGTTACTGCGAACTCGAGATGATGATGCGGTAACATGACCTGTTGTCGCGGATAGCCGGCTTACCCTCTACTCCGCCGGGCTTATCTGAGCTATTGGAAGATTAGCATCAGACCGATTCGAGATCAATTACAAATGCGCGAACTAAGAGTCTTTTTCGGATGACCTTACAACGTCCCCTAGGAAGAGCATGTCGGAAGGTCCAGGATGCTCGCTCAAATAGTCCCGGTAGAGCCTCGCGTAGCTGAAGGTAATATACTCCTCCGGCGAGAATCCCAGCCGTACCGCGGTGCGATCGATCCAGTACGCCGGCCCTTCCAGTTCCAGGAACACGCCGATCGGAGTTTCATCCAGCGCGATCAAGCCGCGTTCGTCCGCGGCTTCCTGATCCGCCGAGCTTCGTAGCACGCTTCGAAATGTGGTTCGATATTTCTCGTAGCGAAACGTCGGCACGAAACCCAGTCTGTCGAGGGTGAGCTCCAGCATGGCGCGGTTGCCGAGGGTGGTCTCTAGTTCCTCCCGGGATTTGTGAAGCCCTCCTTGCGCTGCAGGACCTTTATAGGTCAGGATGCCCGAGTCTCCCGCGTTTTCCGAGCGCACGCGCAACAGGCGGCCGCTCTGCCGCAGCGCGAAATCGGAAAAGTCGAAGACCTGGTCCACTTGCAGCGTGCGATCCTCGGTCATCTGAAAGCCGTGCGATTCAATCATGTGGCGCGCCGCGGCGGCGCCTTCGCCCATGCGGATCTTGACTTCGGTTTCGATGGGCGAGGAAGGGTTGCTCGACAAAGGCTTGCTCAACGGAGGCTCCGCTCCGATCATACGACGGCGCGCGCCATTCTATAAGGGTGTCGAAATCGTGCCGCACCTTGGCCAGAAGCCGGCGGGAGGGTGATACGCTGCGTCCAGCCTGCGCACGGCCGGAGGTCTATTCGTGAGAACACTCGCGCAATCGCACTTTGCTGCGCCCCGCTCGGGCAAACCCCAGCGCCCGCATTCGAGGGGGCCTCGATCAGGCCCACGCAACAATTCCGATAACTCATTTGAAGTTGGAGCCGGGCCACCCGGAGTGGGCGCGCCTTGCGGAGGCCATGACCGACTACGCGAACGGGCTTGGATAGGGTACCAAGCCTGCATCAAATGTCGAATTTTAGGAGCCTTGCGTTCATCCTATGTTCAGCCATACGGCGCTCACGCGCCCTGTCCTGCGCTTCTCTCCATCGCTCTCCCGACCCAACAAAGACAATGATTAACGTTAGAAACAGGGTCACGACCGTGCCGACAGCGTAGAGGACTTCCCAGCGGTTCATGTGCAGTCTCCTACCAGCGAGTTTACACCTCGCAGGGCTCCATCGCACCAATCGGTCGCCCTTCCGGACCCCTTTCAGAGGGTCATGCTGCTGGACGTTCAGCATCATCCGAGCGCTCTGGAGAGGGCTGCGTTGGATGCCCGGCATGCGCCAAAGGCCCGTCCCGACGTGTTACCGTGAATTGTGCGCCCGTAGCTCAGCCGGATAGAGCGATTGGCTTCGAACCAATAGGCCGGGGGTTCGAGTCCCTCCGGGCGCGCCAGTAACTCCCAACGTCTTAGCAAGTTACGGCGCGATCTAGAGGATCATTCGAGAAGGTGCCATCGGGAGTGTGCCCAGTTTTGTGCCCACCCAACGCCATTCGGGCTCTCTCGATCGCAGCGCGAGTGCTCTGCTCCTGCGGGTGAATGTAGCGCTTGGTGATGGACATGTCGCGGTGTCCGGCCAGGTACGCCAGCGTCCAGGGGTCCATGTGCGGCGCCCACCGAGTTAGGCACGTGTGGCGTAGCGTGTACAACGTGAACGGTTCGACGTTCCATTTCATCGGCGCGCCGGGCTGGCGCTTAGCGTTTTCCGCCTCGTTCTGTTTGCCTTCGCAGGCGTGGCGATGCGGGCGTTTCAGAGTGCCAGGTTCAATGTGACCACTGCGGGTCGGCGCTGGAAACACCGACTCGCTTGCAGCATTCGTCAGCCGCATTTCCAGTACCGCTGTGACTCGCTGTGACATCGGGATTCGCCGGCGCGCGTTGTCCGTCTTTCCGTACTGAATCTCGATGTAGCCGTCGCGCACGCTCTCCCACTTCAGACGGAAACATTCCTCCGGACGCAAGCCGCAGTCGATCAAAATGATCGCCACGTCGTGAAGCAAAGGAGAGGCCTCGTCGAGGTAAAGCTTTTCGGCTCGGCGCCAGAATCCGACAGGAGGGCCATTTTCAGGTCACTTTCCTGAAAGCCACAAATTCGGTCCTGGTTGCCGCCATGCGTTGAGCCTTAAGCAGTAGGTACCGGAGATTCCGATATCCACGGCCACGGCGTGAGAGAGACTTGATGTTCCCATTGATGGCTTCCACCATGCCCAGAGGAACTTTGGTGCGACAGTAGTTCAAGATGCCGTCCAGATGTTTCACCAGCATGTCAGCCAGTTTCTCGAACTGCCTGAGCCGCTGCCAGCGTAATTGATCCATCCATCGCTGGAGATAGCTCAACATGGCACCTTCATAGCGGTAATTCCAGAGCCGATCCAGGCTCTCCTTGAGCACGTAGGCTTTGAAGAGCTTGCGGTTGAGAGCAAACAATGAGTTGAGTTTCTGCCGCCTGTCGGAGGTCAGGTTGATCCACCGGCTCAGCAGCAGCCAGCGCTGTCCTTTGACCAGCCCGCGCATGTGCCCGCCCTTGCGGAAAAACTCTGCCCGCCGTACTTCATCAATAGCCTGGTTGGCATGTTGCATGATGTGGAACTTGTCATAGACGATGCGGCAGCGGGGAGCCCACTGCTCGATGCTCAGCGGGAAAGGCTCCCACATATCTACGCACGCCGCGTCGATACCTGCTCTTTGCCGGGCGCTCAATTCCGTATTGAAGAACTGGTCCAGGGTCTCCTTTTCCTCTCCCGCCCGAACCACAGCGGTTCGCCGCTCTCCAGGTTGCTGGCCACGGTCAAGAATTTCTGCTTCTTCCCTAGATGGATCTCATCCACTCCCAGTTGCCGCAGCGCCGGTTTCCGTCGCTGGGCCGCCCAACGTTCCAGATATCGTAAATCGATGCGCCGCACCGTGGTTGCCGCTACTCAAATCGCTGGGCCACGAGGCGATTCTGTTCATCATCACGAACTACGACAACGTGCGCGAGTCGGCGGCGATAGGAGAAACCACGGAAGAACAGTTCAAGCAGATCCAGTTTCAGAATCTCGCCCCGTGGACCGAGCTGAAAGCGCACGGAATTCAATATGTCGATTCGAAAGCCGGATTGTTAGGGCGTACCCGCGGCGATCAGGCGCAGTTAGAGCGATCGGGAATCGAAGCGGTGGAGGAATCGATGAGCGAATTCCTCGCGGAAGAAAAAGGGCGCGCCAAGCTGATGACGTCGCTGCGTCCGCTGCGCAGCATCAGCCGGGATTTATCGCGAATCATGCCGTCGCAAATCGAGCTGTGGCGCACCGAGGCCGCGGTGGTGGAGAAGCGCTATCGCGACGCGGAGGGGCCGCTGCGGCTACTGGAAACAACGCGGCAGGCGATAGTCGCATCGGTGGAAGGCGAGATCAAGGACGTGGCTCGCGATAGCCGGGATCTGGCGGAGGTTTTCTTCCTGGAATTGCCTAACAAAATTCAGGGCTGGGCCAAAGAGTACGAGGTGAAGGGGAAGCTCGGGTTTCCGCCGCGCAAGGAAACGATTCAGCCGCTGGTCGAAGAGGTACTGGATCATCTGAAGGGGAGAATCGCTGGAGAAACGGCCCAGTGGAACCAGAGTGTCCTGTCGCCGATGGTGCAGCGCAAAGTCGAGGCGATCGAGGACAAACTGGAGGGCAAGGCGCGCGAGTTTGTGCACAGCGTGGAGCAGATTCGCGTGCAGATCGCGGTGGGCCAGGACGTCGACAAGAGCGAAATCGCAGGGCAGAAGGAGCCGAGCTTCCTTTCGCGGCTGATCGGCCTCGGCTACACGCTGGCGACGGGCGACATCGTCACAGGCGGTGTGGGCATGGTGGTGGGACCGAAGGCAATGCTCAACACGATCGTGCTGCAAGTGATCGCGGGAATCTTGCTGGGGATTTTCGGCCTGCTGAATCCGGCGGCGATTGTGATCGCGGCGGTGGCGGCGATCCTCGGCGGGAATTTCATGAATGTGCTGCAATTGCGCAACGCGATTCGCGAAAAAGTCGGCGAGGCGATGGCCGGGAAGATGCGGACCGGGCGCTCCGAGATGGCGAAATCCGTGGAGGAATCGATCAAGAAGCAGATGGACAAGCTGCGCGATGCGCTGGACGCGGGGCTCGCCAAAGAGATCAACGGGCTGCGCGCGGGAGTCGAGAAACGGCTGGACGAAAAGAACGCGGGCGAAGCGAACGCGGAGCGTGAGATCGCGAAAATCCGCGATCTGGACGCGCGCAATCGCGTAGTGGAAGAGAAGCTCGACCAGCTCTTCGAAGAAGCCAAGGCGGCGTCGAACTGAACCCGGACGGAGGGGAGGCGCAGCGCCATGGCAGGTCTGGTTCTCATCCTGCTGCTCGTGATCGTGATGGTGCTGTCCGCACTTGCGCTCTCGCGCATCGGCGGAAGCGCCGAGGGGCGGGCGCGTGGGCACGTGCAGCGGGAGGCGCGATTTCTAAGGCGGATGCTGCGCGAAATCCCGATCGCGCAAGACCGGCGCGCGAGCCTGGAATCGCAGCTCGACCGGCTGGAAACGCGAACCAGGCGCGACCGGCTGCATCTCGCCGTGATCGGCGAATTCAATAGCGGTAAGAGCACGTTCATCAATGCCCTCCTGCGGCAGCGGATTCTCAAGTCGGCGAATGTCGCGACGACGGCCGGCGCAACCGAAATCCGGCACGGCCGTGAGTTGCGGCTGGAGGTTCAATTTATTGACGGGTCGACGGAATCGGGCAGGGAGGGGGATTCCGCGGCGCTGGCGGCGAAGCTGGAACGGTTTCTGGCGGGTGAGCAGCCGACGCTCAAGAAATTGATCGAACTGGTGACGGCGCATCCCGAAGCTTCGCGGATCGTTCAGACGATCAGGGTTGAAGGGCCGGCGGAGTGGCTGGGGCATGGTATCTGCATTCTGGACACGCCGGGCGTAGGCGCAGGTCCGGAGTATGCGCAGCATCATCAGGCGGTGACGGAGCGCGTGCTGGCCGATCAAGCCGATGCGGCGGTGGTGCTGATTCCGGCGGACAGCCCGGGCTCACGCACGCTGCTCGATTTTCTTGATTCGACGGTGAGGCCGTTTCTCAAGCGCTGCGTTTTCGTCATCACCAAACTTGACGGAATCGATGAAGAGGAGCAGGCGACCGTTATGGCGCACGCGAATCTCATTTTGACGAGGTTTCTGGGAACGCAGCGCTGGTCCGCCAATGACCTGGTGGGCGTGCATGCTGTACGCCAACGTGATGAGCCAGCTCACTGAGGTGTTGGTGGTGGTCACGTCCTGGCCCCTGAAGCCATACCCCTGGCCCTGGATGTTCGGGTTGCTGGGCTTGATGGTGGCGACGACAAATGCCGGATCTGCATTCTTCGGCATCGGCTTCGGCGGAGGCAGTGGCTTCGGAATGGTCCATGCGGTTTCGGCCGTGGCGCGCGCCAGATTCAGGGGAATCGTAGGACCACCTTGGCTCCAGTTACCGGAGATCGAATTGCCCTCCGAGCTCACCGTTCCTTCATAGGTACCGTTCAGTTGACTGAGAGAGATTTTCAAGCTCGACCCCTTTAGCGTGCAGGAGTTGGCGCTAATCGGCGTCGGGTTCTGATCGATGCTATAGAAAGTCGCCTTGAGGCTCTCGTCGTCCGCCCGGGAAATCTTGATCACGATGCGCAGCTCCGCGGAGCCGTTTGGTCCGTTAACCTTAAGCGCACCCTGCCAGGTTCCAGCAATGTTTTGGGCGAACAACGCGGTCCCCGGCAACACCGAGAACGCCAAAAGCGACAAGAACAATCGCCGCATAACGCAGTCTCCTTTGCAAACGAAGTATCGGTCAGTAAGTTTGTCTTACGCCGGGCGACCAAGAAATCGAGACCGCACGGCCATGCTCAAAGTCGGCGCACTCATCCTCTCCTTGCGGCGTCTGTTAACTTCGCATTCGAGCTCTCTCTCTATGGCACCTAGTTCTCCGAAGGTTTCTCGACGTGGTCGATGGCCAGCACCTCGACCGCATCTTTAGCGGACTCCAGTTTCAATCCAAGCTGATCCACCACGGCATAAACGATCGCGCGGTTGGTATCGTCCGGAGTGCGTTGGCTGCCTTCCGGCAGAGTGATCAAAATGTCATAGTCGATTTCGCCGGTTAACCCCGATTTATCGATCACGGGCTTATCCGTGGAAACGCCGACGAGCTGGACGAAATCGCCTATCGATTCTTTCGTGGCCTTGCTGCGCAATGTTCCTGCCGGACCCGCCGTCAGATTCCAGCTGAACGTTTCCTCCGGTGTAGCCGCTTTGAACGCGTTGCTCTTTTTCACCTGAACCATGTGATACACACTCATTTCCTTGGTGTCGCGGTGAAACTTCAATTGGAAGCGGTCAGCGAGCAAAGCTCGAAGCATCGGCCGGACTTCATCTTGAGTCGGCTCCGCCGCTCCAGGCGCGGTTGCGATGATCGTATACAGCAAGCTATCCGCCCAGGAGGGAAGTCCAGATATTTGATAAGTTTTGATGCCGTAAGCGTCTGCGATCAAGGCGTGCAGTGTGCCACCAGGAACCGCCCCGGGATTTGCCGACTGAACCGCCGGCCACATGACGCGGTTACCTGCGATTTTGAACGGTTTACCTGAATTCCCGAGGAACGATAGATACGGCGTGCCAGCCTGCAAGGATTGGTCAAGCTGCTTGACGGAAGCCACGTCAAACGCCGAGGGGACCGTCACCTGAGCAAAGCCGACCATTGAAGCGCCACAGCAGACCAGAGAAAAGACTACTCCTCGAATCATCTCGCTTAACCTCTTCGGTGCCTATTGTACTCCGCACTTGTCTTTGGACGTCATTGCGCGGAGAAGGTTGGGATCAAATCAACGTTTCCGCTAGCAAATTGCATAGTCGCGTCCATGTAACTGATGTGCGGCATTATCGCCAGCGACTTGGCGATTGGTGGCGCGAAGGGTGTTCTCGCCAGCTATCGGTTAACGCTAATGGCTAAGCCGAACTATCCCAGACCCGTTTTGGCCCAACTTCCGCATGGCCGACAATCGGACGAAGAGTCTGATACCAATGACGGTGCCTTCGGACACTGTCAACGACCTCTTAATTCGCGGAAGGGCGCTGAGCGCTGTCGATTACAATGAGTTCCACAGGCCCCCGTTGCGGGTCGAGCTTCAGCCCGAGTTCCTCTTCAAGGGCAGTAAATATGGAAGGCCCGTCGCTATCCGCCAAATCCCCGGCGAACGTGATTTTGAAATCGAAGTGTCCCTCCAGCTCCGTTTTGTCGATCACCGGCCGCCCGGTCTGGTTCGACAACTGCCGCGCGAGGGACGCCAAGGGTGCCTGCTTTCCCGACAGCTCCGTCTTCCCGTCGGCGCCCCTGCGGACAGACAAGGAAGCTTCCTTTGTGAAGGTGTCCGCCGTCTTAGCGATTTTAGCGCCATTCTTCGCCACGATCAGTGCGTACACAGGCATTTCTTTCGTCTCCGTGTGGACCTTCAATTGGACCCGCTCGGCCAGGAGGGCGCGCAACCTAGCGAGCATCTGTTCCTGGAACTGATTCCGCTGTTCATCCGTCATCTTGACCAAGTCGGCTTCCGAAACTGCCGGACCGTTTCCCTTGCCCTCGATGTCGTACTTCTCAGTGCTCATCCACCCCGGCCCTCCGGAAATCTGAAAGTCGTGGACGTTGAACGCCTGCTGGATGAGGCTTTTCAACGTCACATTCCGGGCTTGAAAGATGCCTCCCGGTGCGATTCCGACCTGGCTTCCCGTTTGCGCCGGATCGCTCGGCTTGACCGACACAACTTCGAACGACTGCGCCGCCGCGAGCGCGGCCGTCACCCCGATCAACGCGAGTCTTCTCCCCATTGAACGCCTCCCTCCCGCCGGTTAATACGCGCTAGGCAGGCGCTCGGTTCAAATCTCTTTCGTCCTTGCGGCTGGAGAACATATACGGATGCGGCGAAGGTGTGGTTTCTTCGCAACTCCTTGTGTTTCTGCCGATAGGATGTTCCTGCATGATGCGCTCGGCTACTTCCGGCATGAGTGATGCCAGCCCAACTCCCGAATGACGCTACTCTGACGACGCAGCGTTAGAGATTCCGATTCCTGTCGCGAAATCCCCTTCGCACCACCGACCGTCAAAGATTTTGGGAGGTCCGAGAGCCGCTACCGATATTGCCCCACATCAGTCCTTTCAGAGCTTGTGCGGCACACGGGCCCGGGTCATCCTGCCAGGCGGTGATGGCGGTTAGAGCTGCTGCGGCGGCTCTCCCAGGCTATCCCGCATCATTGATACTTTCCGCGCGACGGTCTCCTGCTGGTATCTGCGAATCTCGTCGAGAGCCGCCTGTGAGGCCGCTCCGCTTCTGCCAGCGGTCGAAAAACTCGGCCTGGGAGGCCGGTGTCGCGAGGAAGACCAACATGGAAGCATTTTCAAGCTGGCACGATATATTTGGAATAATTGCGTCCGTCCACGTTTGAGGGTGCTACCCAGCCGTCAGAGCGGAGCCACTCGAAACCATATTTTCTGTTTCGCCGGTATCATTTCCGCCCGAAAGAGTTGGAACATGCGTTTCTTCGAGTCCACGGCAAGCGGCTGATACCAGCTTGCCCACAATCCCGGATTATGCGAATGCGTGGCCTCAATGACCCACACGCGGATGAAGCCCGGACCTTTCGATCCACCCACCGGATCGCTGCGCCACCCAGGTTCGGTGATCACGATGTGGCCCGCATTTGCGGCGCTTCCGCCGGGAATGACTGCCCCGGATTTTTCGTTCACCTCGCCAAACAAATAGGACTGGCTAGTGTTGAGATCTTCCCAGCGCGTAAGCGCCTTTCGGTGATCGAAATAGCCGTCGATCGAGCAGTCCGGGCCGTGATCGTGCTTGCCCACACCCAGGTTTGTCCAGGGCTGCTTGCCAACTACGTGCCACAGGTAATTGCCCACGAAGCCATTGCAGTCTAGGCCCAGGTTGTCGTCGGCGTATTTCTGCAGGTCCGGGGCAAGGCTCCAGCGCCGCGCTAGTTGCAGGACGATCTGGCAGTGCTCTGGCGCGCCCTTCCCCAGAAAGACGTAATGGGCCATCCCGGACCAGTCCATCAGGTGATGGATCGCGTGCTTGTGGCCGTGGGCGTGT
This sequence comes from Bryobacterales bacterium, assembly GCA_963838455.1. Lineage (GTDB taxonomy): Bacteria > Acidobacteriota > Terriglobia > Bryobacterales > Bryobacteraceae > Palsa-187. The sequence continues at coordinate 20,304 of CAWISY010000011.1, read as the reverse complement.
CCGGGAGCCGGTGTCTCCGCACCGACAGCGGTAACTCCGTCTGGTGTGTTTACTGTCACCCCGGTGCCGATTCCATTGTCGGACAGCTTACTCTCGAATGCTTTCTTCGCTGCCTCCTTATAATTCAGGCCTGCCAACCGGTAGCGGTTGATGCTGACGGTTTCCGTTGAACCATCATCGAGCGTCACCTGAAGACGATCGTAGCGATCCTTATATTGACTTGGCGTCATGCCCCTCCTCCTTCTCGCCGTGCGCCCGGCACAGCCCGGCGTTTCTGCCTCCGTAAGGCAAATAATCGTCAGCCCTTACGCAAGCGCAGTGCTCCGTCGATTCCGGCGGACCTCCACACGAGCGTTTCCGTTACTGCGTATATTAGCGCATCGGGAAGCAGTTGCCCGTGTCAATAGAAGAGTGTAAATTCGCTGCCGACTCCAGCAGTCGGGTTTAAGATTGCAGCTACCTGAGCGGAGGATACGGCTCTGCGGGGATAGTCGATGGCACGGCCGAAGAGGTGGGCCAGCGGATGTTGAAGCGGAGTGGACTGCACCCCAGAGGCGTCGGGTGAATCTCGACGGACCCGGTTCGGTGCTACAAGACAAATGGGGAGCCTGCAATGACTGACGAGTTGCACGTCATTTTGGGCGGCGGCCATGTTGGTCAACCGCTCGTTCGCATCCTTGGCAAACGCGGCCTGCGCGTCCGTATGGTGAAGCGGTCAGCCGGGGCGCCAGAAGGCATCGAACTCATGCAGGGTGACGCGACTGACCCGAACTTCTGCCGGGAAGCCGCGCGCGGCGCGGCAACCGTGTATCACTGCATGAATCCACCTATTCCGCACGCATCTGGGCGGAAGTCATTCCGAAGTACATCAACAATCTCATCGGCGCCGCAGGAAGCAACGGCGGCTGGTGGTGCTCGAAAGCGTGTACATGCTGGGGCGACGGGAACGACGCAATGCAAGTGCGGATGGAGGTGCAGATTCTGACCCCAAGTGTGCAGCACGGCGAGGAAGCCGATGGAGGCGCCGAAGTGTCTGGGGTCGGCGGCGATGGTGAGCAGAGTTTCGGAAGCGGTCTGAAACAAGATGTTATAGATCGGTCTCGGGTTCTGCAGCGCCAGGCGGCCGATCTGCGGCGGAAGAGTGAACACGACGTGGAAGTAAGGAACGGGCAACAGTTCCGCCTCCCGTTGGGCGAGCCACCTGGCGCGCGCGGTGGCCTGGCACTTTGGGCAACTGCGATTGCGGCACGAGTTGAATACTTTGACGCGATGTCCACACCGATCGCACTCATAGAGATGACCGCCTAGAACCGCGGTTCGGCAATCCCGAATGTCTCGAAGCGCTTTCCTCTGGTGGCGCGATAGCACCGAGTTCCAGCGAGCCAGGAAATCGTGTTGATGAGTGCGGAAAACATCGGCCAGTTCCAGCCGATGCTGTTTCATTCTTTAGTTAGGTGGAATGAGGCGAAGCGACTCCAGCGATTCCAGCTCCAGCGATTCCAGCGGACTGGTGGTTCCGCGCACATTCACGTCGGCGACCTGCAGATAGCGTGCGGTAGTTTCGAGGTTGGCGTGTCCGAGTAGGATCTGAATGGTGCGTAGATTGGTTCCGGCTTCGAGCAGATGCGTGGCGAAGGTGTGCCGCAACAAGTGCGGATGAACGGACTTGGCAATGCCAGCCGCGCGCCCCGCTTTCCGGCAAGCCATAAAGATCACTTTCACCGAGATGGGCTGGCCCGGACGGGCGCCGGGAAATAACCAGTCCGTAGGCCGCCGGCTTCGCCAATAGCAGCGCAGCAGTTCGCGCAGCTTGGGCGGCAACAGCCCTTGCCGGTCCTTCCGCCCTTTGCCGGAACGAACCCACAACACGTTGCGGGCGCTGTCTATGTCGGCAACTCTGAGGCGTGTCACTTCACTGACTCTCAAGCCCGCTCCATAGAGAATCGCCAGCATCGCGCGATGGCGTAGATCAGCGCGCCCGCCTCGCGAGACACGCGTTCGGCGGTCTCTCGCAGAGCCTTCACCAAAGGATCGGCGGCATAGGCTTCGCGCCGGATGGCCGCCGCATGCGACTCCGCGGAAAAGCCCCGGTACAGCAGCGCGTCCATTCTTTCGAAGATGCCGCGGCAGGCGTCGCATTCGGCTAAGTGGTCCTCGGCGAAGCATTGCTCCATCTCCGGAAGCAAGCCTTCGCACAGGCGCGCGATGGTATCAACGGAGAGGTGTCCGGCTTGTGGGCTCATGCAGGCCGTCCTTTCCTGAGTAAGCCGGTGACGTATGCATATCCGCTGCGATGGATAGGTAACCGCGAGATGGATCTGAGGGTCGAACGCGGAGGACTTGACTTCTGCCGAATCGAACGCCATGGGGTAATCCGCTCGCCTAGTAACAGTCAGACCTTCGAGGTTCCCGCTCTTGTGGGCGAGCGCGGACGGGAAACCCAACATTAAGCACTCAACGCCAGTCGGAGGTTCGTAAGAGTGCGTCAGGTCCCGGAATGTCCAGAAACTGTCAATGGCTCGTTGATCCGAAATTTCGACGAAAGCTACGTCCAGGTCTGAGCAATGCACACCAGCGACCTGAAGCGGTTGACGGGTGCCTACTCCGACCGCAATGATACCGTCGAACCGAACGTCCGGAGAGGGCAGGAAAAACCGCAGTTCGCTCCCGGAGCAGCCATGTACGATGTGTTCGGCCGTAAGGATGCCAAGTTTCCCTTTCGCTTTGATCAGCGTGCCGGTCCCTTTCTGCATACCAAAATGGCCGGCCTCGTCCTTACCGACGATCCCGACTACGCTCTGCAGGAGCGCGTGAACAAACGCCGTGTTCTCTCCCTTTTCGATTGTGGTGAAAACGCTATGCTCTGGCATCTTAGTTCACTGTTCCATTCCCGATCTTCTCCAACTGCTCCCGAACCGCTTCCAGTTCCGGATGCGTGCACCGAAGCGTCATATCCGGCTACTGTAGCGCTGAGAATGGCTCAAATCCAGCCCGAATTCACCCTTTCTTCCCTAAACTCTCGCAGTCTGGGTCTCATCCGACTCCTCACCCTCGGACGCGATGCGAAAATAGAGTCTAGCGGTGCAGCGGGTCATTCCTGGGAGACGCTCCACGGACCGCCTGACGGAATGCGAAAACAAATGCGCAAAACGGTAGACGCGGGCGTGTGGGGAGCGATCACGACACAAAGATGAACGGACCGGTAGCAGGGCAGCGACCGGTTTAATGGCCCGCGTCGCCGGACCTGCGAGCCGTCTGCGACAGAGAGCTCGATCACGGATGTCGCCGCATGATTCTTCAGCGCCACGCCGAACGATTCCCTCGAATCGGTCGTGATCGCGCCGCTAGTCATTGAAGCGCAGACCGGATGGCGGGAGGAAGCCTGCGCTTTGCGCGGGGCGAGGGAGTCACAAATCAGGGTCGAGTACGCAGCGATAATATTGCCTCGAAGCAGCACCAAGGACTGCTCTTCCGATCGACGGCGGAGATTGCACTCTTCAACGCGCTTACCCGTGGCATTTGCTTCGGCTTCATTGTTGCCGCTCAGGCTGACGGCGCTGGAGCGTGCTTTCTTGTAACAAGTCGGGCTTGACTTCGTCGTCGCCGCCTGTGACGCTGCGAGTTCGTAGCGGGCGGCGCGGTCGTGTGCCCGCTCATCGCTTGTTAGGGGCGTTGGCAGCACCAAAACCGGCCAAACTGGCGCCGTCTTATCCCGGCGCAAACAGCTTGTACTTCATTTTCGAACATATGGATTGATCGGTCGCTTGACATGTCCGGCCTCGACGGGCACAATGGGTTGCGCTCGGAAGGAATCGTGAGTTTCAGGGTGCCGCCAATGGGGGAGAGGTCACATTCGATTCTTTAGCTCTGCGCCTTCCGCGCCAAAGGGGAGGGGACCAGACAAAACAATCTGCGTGGACAGCCGCAGCCTGGTCGTCCACGGCCGCCGCGGTGATCCATATTTCGACCATCTCGATCTCGGTGATCACAGCAATGATTTCCTGCTGTATGTTCTCAAGCACTGCCTGCGCCGGGATGCAACGATTTTCGATGTAGGCGCGAACATCGGTGTCACAGCGTTGATGCTGGCGACTGCCGCACCGGATGGACAGCTTTTTGCATTCGAGCCCGGCGAGGCCTATTCGCATCTGCTTGCGACGCTCGCCGCGAATCGACTGGGTCATTGCCAACCACTGCAAATCGCCCTGGGCGCGCTGACCGGAGAGGCTGATTTTCTTTCGAGCGATGTCTCCGACGCATTCAGTCATCTGGCATTCGCCGATACTGCATTAGGCGGATCCAACCGCCGCGTAGCGGTGAAAACAATCGATCGGGTCGTTTCGGAATTGGGTCTGACCCGCCTGGACTTCATCAAGATCGACGTCGAAGGGTTTGAACTCGACGTACTGGAGGGCGCACAGCGTACCTTGACCGAACTCCGTCCGCAATTCTTTCTGGAATTCAATTCGTTCACCTTGATCGCCTATGGCAATCGGAACCCGCGCTACGTGTTGGAACAGCTCCAACATATATTTCCCCACGTCTATCGCTTCGATGGCGGGACGATGTCTGAAATCACCGGAGACTCTTCCATACACGCCTTCTTGCACGACAATCTGACAAAACACGGATGCGTAGACGATTTATTCTGCACTTTCGAAGAGATCCGAGCTGACTCGTGAAAAGAGCTTTGATTACCGGGATCACGGGTCAGGACGGCTCCTACCTGGCTGAGCTGTTGCTCAAAAAAGGATATGAGGTTCACGGATTGGTGCGCCGTGTTGCCCTGGAAGATCCGGCGCGGCGCCTTGGCCGCATCACACATCTGCTCGATCGCATACGGTTGCACGCCGCCTCGCTCGAGAGCTTCCCGAGCATTTATCACATTGTTCGCGAGGCGAATCCGGACGAATGCTACCACTTAGCCGCACAAAGCTTCGTCAGCTACTCTCTGGACGATGAATTCTCGACGCTCAGCTCCAATATCGGCGGCACTCATTGCCTTCTGGCCGCACTCAGGGAAATCGCACCGGGATGCCGTTTTTACTTTGCCGGGTCGAGCGAGATGTTCGGCAAGGCGGAGGAAGTTCCGCAAGTGGAAACGACGCGGTTTCACCCCCGCTCCGCATACGGAATCAGCAAGGTGGCCGGTTTCGATCTGACGCGCAGCTACCGCGAGGCATACGGTCTCTACGCCACCAATGGCATCTTGTTCAATCACGAATCACCCCGCCGTGGATACGAATTCGTGACACGCAAGATCTCTCATGGCGTCACGCAGATCCTGGCTGGGAAAAGCCGGGAGTTGCGGCTCGGCAATCTGTGCGCGAGACGGGACTGGGGACATGCCCGGGATTACGCGCAGGCGATGTGGTTGATGCTACAGCAGGAGACGCCAGACGATTATGTGATCGCCACCGGCGAGACCCATTCGGTACGGGAATTTGTGGATCTGGCGTTCAGTTTGGTGGGACTTGAACCGGAGCGATACCTGGTGATCGATGCGGCCCTCTACCGGCCTGCCGAGACTCAGCTGCTGGTCGGCAACCCCGCCAAAGCCAGGAGCAAGCTAGGCTGGGAGCCGACCACAACGTTCCACGAATTGGTGGAGGAAATGGTTGCGGCGGACTGCGCCGCATCCAAGGCAATTAATTAGAAGCCGTCTTGCCGCCGGCGATGATGCTGTCGAGCACATCGCGGTAGGCCTGCTCTACGTCAGACCATCGATAGTTCTCCTCCACGTACGTTTTTCCCCGGGAGCCCATTTCGCGTCGCAGTTCGGCATCGTCCAGGAGCACGGTCAACGCTTCGGAAAATTCCTCAAAATCGCGGTACCAGAGGCCGCCGTTGGAACGGAGGCAATGGCCCACCAGAACGTCGCACCGGCCGTTGACCAACAAAGGGGTTCCCGACAGCAGTGCTTCCAGGGCCGTGATCGACAGGCTTTCAAACGGTGAGCTGGCAATCACAACCTCCGCTCTGTGGAGGACCTGTTGTTTGACGTATTCCGAGACATACCCTGTCGAGAGTATCTGCGGATGGTCCGGAATCGGCATGCTCCTCTTGCCGAGGAGCAGCAGCACAACGTTGCGGCGACCGCTTTGGCCGGCATAACAGCGAAAGAAATCTACCAGCTCCTCACAGCCCTTTCCGCTTTCAACACGCCCCAGGTAGGCTATCACCCGTCTTTCACCAAGTCGCGCGGCAAGATCATCCCAGGCTGGGTCTGGTGGTCCGGGATCGCAGCTCTCCATGCCCATCCCTATGACACGGCCGGCATCCGCGGGCAGGTTGAACCGCCGCTGCAAGAGGTGGCGTTCCTCCGGGCTGATGAAGATCAGAAAAGGCGTCTGCTGGAACAGATCGTCCAGCAGGTGCAGGTAAAGAAAAGGCTCGTCGTGGGCGGTTGGGACGAACGCGGCCTTTGACTTTACCAGGGGCAACCCTACGCAGGCCGGATAGTACAGGTACGTGAAAAACACAAATGCATCGTAGTCATTCAGGCATTTTTGCAGGTGCTCGATCAGCGCTGGACAATAGGGCCCCTGCTGGCGGACCATGGCGTGTTCTTCTTCGAGCGAGAGTTGAGCGGAAAAGATGCGGTCATAAGTCTTCTGAAATTCCGGGTTCCGTTCCGTCGCGCAAGGGAACCGGTGCACCGCCACCTCGCGCAACTCGCTCCGCCCGGCCGGGAGATCGTTGGTCCAGGTCAAGTGGTCGAGTGCGGTCGTGGTTAACACTTCGACATCGTAGTAGCGGGTCATCCGCTCGGCGATCTGCCGGCAAAGCGATTCGCTGCCGCCGGTGATCCCTTCGCCGTAGCGTTGGATTACAAATGCGACACGATGCCTCAAAGCTGATCCACCTCCCGCACTAATTCTAGAACCTGTTTCTCAAGGACTTTCGGGTGGAAACGGCTTTCGTACTCCCGGCGCCCGAGGTCGGCCAGGCACATCGAAGTGAGCGGGTCTTCGGAGCACCGCTCGATCAGCGCCGCCATCGCGGTCGGATTGAAATCCGGAGACACCATCCCTGCCGCTCCGCAGGTCTCTCCCACCGCGGTGCTGTTCCACGCCACAATCGGACAGCGGAAGAACATCGCCTCCACCAGAGGCACGCAGAAGCCCTCATGTTCGCTGGTACACAGGAAGAGCGAGCTGGTCATGTAATACGAGCGCAATCGCGAAGGGAGCACAGAAAAGGCGAATCGGACGTCCCCGCCCACCCCCAACTCCTCGGCGCGCGCCTGCACCTTATCCGTGTAACTCCTGAAGCAGGGGTCGAGAGTGCCCACAAACAATAGCCGCGCCGGTCTATCAGAGCGCCGCCGGTACGCCGCAAAGACCTCGACCGCTTTCAAATGTCCCTTGTTGGGCCGAAAGCCTCCCACAAACAAGACGTTCGGGTGAGTCTCACGGAGGGCCCCCGCGGCTACGTTATCGAATGGCGCGAGCGCCAGTTCCGTTTCGATGCGATGGATAGGAGGCATTACGCGGCACCGTTCGGGCGGTGCCCCCAACCGGATCAACTCCTCTGTGTTGAAGGCGGAATCTCCCCAGAAAACGGCTGCCGGGTAGCGTGCCAGACGTTCCGTGCTGGCAATCCCGAGGGCGCATTCACGAAAATAGTGCTCGGCGTATCCGTGAAAGAAGTGAGGCGGCGTGACATTGTGATACCGGATCACGACCCGGGCGTTGGTATTCTCAATCAGCCGCTCGCCTTCCTGCCATCGGATGGAGTGATGATAAATCAGGATCGTGTTCCGCGAGTGCAAGATTGGGTCGTTCCAATTCAAATGACGCGCGTAGCGTTCGTAGCTCTTGTCCATCCACGTTGCCAGAATCGAAACATCGTATCCAGCTCTGAGCAAACACTCCCGCATGCCGAGAACGTCGTTGCCGATGGCATCCAGGGGCCAGAAAGAGGGAGTCGCCAGGCAGATTCTGGGTTTGCTCAAATAGCGCTCCCCGCCCGATGCTCCATTGGCGAGTGCATCACTTCGTCCAGTAGATTCAGAAGGCGCTGTTGAATCGCACCGGGGCGGAACTCACGGTCGTAGCGTTCACGCCCACGGCGTGCCAGCTCTCCTGCCAGAATCGGGTTTTCCACGCATTCTTCAATCGACTCGGCCATCCGGGCCGGATCGAAATCCTCGAATACAATGGCCGCTTCGGCGCACGTTTCCTTCACCGCCGTCGTACCCCAGGCGACAATGGGGAGCCGGAAATACATGGATTCAATGAGGGGAACGCAGAAGCCCTCGTGTTCGCTGGTGCACAGGAAGACCGAGCTGGCCATATAGTAGGATCGCAATCTCGAAGGTGTTGGTGAAAATGCAAAGTGGACTTCTTTGAGGACTCCCAGCTCGATGGCGCGCTGCTGAATCTTTTCGACGTAGGCTTTGAGAATCGGATTGAAGCTGCCGGCAAAAATGAGCCGCGCGGGAGCGTCAGAACGGTGCCGGTATGCGGCAAACACCTCCAGCGCCTTCAGATGTCCCTTGTTGGGCCGAAAGGCTCCCACGAATAAGATGTTCGGGTAGGCCTTGCGGCAGTCCCCCGCGGCGGCGCTGTCGAAAGGCATGGAGGCCAGTTCTGTTTCGACGCAATGCAGGGGTGGGAGCACCCGGCAGCGTTCCGGCGGTGCGCCCGCCTCAATCAATCCCCCCGCATTGAAAGACGAGTCCCCCCAAAACCATGCTTGGGGATGGCGGGCAATCCGCTGCGTGAATGCCGCGCCGCGCTGGCACTCCTGGAACATCCCTTCGGAATAGCGTTCATAAAAGCTGGGAGGCGTAACGTTGTGGTACTTCACAACCAGTCGATTCGCGGTGTTCGCGAGCAAAGACTCGCCGGCCTGCCAGTCAAACGCGTGGTGGTAGATAAGGATGTGATCCGGGTTCTTCCAGGTGGCCGAGGGTTCTTTATCGATTCGCAGGGCGCGCTTCTCCAGGGACGGGTGTATCGTCTGGGCGAGAATCGTCGTAGCGTAGCTGGCAGCTTCGCAGCATTCGGCCATGCCCAACACATCGTTTCCCACGGCATCGTGCGGAAGAAAATGAGGTACCGCAAGCAACACCCGAAGACGCTTCGGTGTCACTCCGGATCGTTCCTCGCAGCATGGAGGCGGTCGTTCATGTGCCGCAGCGCTTTCGAGATCTCGGCCAGAGCTCGATATTGAGCTTCTAGAGCGGCCAGCGTTGCTTCGTGCGCGCTCTTTAACGGCGGAATAAACCAGAATAATGCTCGCCGGATGAGGACAATCAGGACGGCGCCAACGCGGGCGCGAATGCGCGGGGCACTGGGAGGCATGGTACCGATCAACCCGACAGCATGGCGCAAGTGCTCGAGTTGCAGATGCAGAGTCCCTAAAGCGATATCGAGCTCCGGACCGACAATCTGCTCGACCTCTTTTTCCTTCCGCCGCTGCCCCGCTCGGCGACGGACTTCGTTCATGATGGTACTGACGTCGTGGGACGATGTGACTTGCTGCATTGCTGTCCTTTGGTGCCTCGATCACTGCCTTCCCGAGTTTCCTCTGGCAGACTGAAATTATACCGTGGAGCGGTGACGGCAAACGCCGTGACCGCGCGGCCGCGGCATTCAGGTAGTTGAGGATTCCTGTCATTCTGGTGTTAACCGTCCACCCTTCTTCTGAAACCAAATGGCTCTACCGATTGGTTCATAAATGGGCTGTAATGGGGTGGCGAAAGGGATGCGCGAGATTCATGAAAGTCCTGATCGTCCACGATTACTGTTCGCTGGATGGCGGCGCCGAGCAGGGAGCGCACCGTCTGCGCACCGGCCTTCGCGAACGAGGCATTGAAGCTCGCATCTTCGCTGCTCGAACCGGCACCAACGATATCGCGGATTACCTGTGTGCCGGAACGAAGGGCCCGTTGCGAACCCTGCTCCAGACCGCGAACTTGTCAGCCTTGGTGGAACTGCGCCGCGTCCGGTTGCGTACGACTAGACCTTGACCTTGTTGGCAGAAAATGTCACAAAATGTCAGGGTTTCGAGATTTAACGCCGCTGGTATAGGCCCGTAACTATCTGCATTGCAAAGACATAGACGTGCTTGCGGCTTCAGGCTGGCCAAAACCTCTGACATGCGGAAAGGGGGTCCCCATCGACCCGACAAACCCGACAATTGGACGAGGCGCTAGAGATCCCCATCTGCGCCGGAGACGGCCACGATGATGGCTGCCTCCGGGGCCCGGTTGAGGCGGGCGCGTTCCGCGGCCGGCAGGTCATCGATCGCTGCGTTCAATCGATCGAGTTCCTCGTGACTGACAACCACAACGCGGTTGCGGGACCCGGGAGATGATTCTCTGCGCCGTGCTGCGGGGCGCGGGCGAGAACCCGGATTTGCTGGTTAGCACGATCGTCGGCAAGGAAGACAGGGCATAAACGGGACGCTGATCGCTGAGGCGGCTGAACGAGAGTGTTCCGACCCGAGGCTAGCATGGCAGCCCGCAAGTGATGATCGAATATTGTGCCATACAATAATCTCGTGCCTACTTCCCCGTCCGATTTCGACAACGAGTTCCGGCGGCATTTCGACGCGCACTACGACGCGCTGGATCTGCCTTACGAATCTCTGGAGCACGCCTACGAGTTTGGATTCCAGATCGCGAACACGCCCAAGTTCAAGGGCCGGAAATTTCACGACGTGGAATCAGACGTCCGCGAAGAATACGTGAGACTCTATCCGGGAGGCGACTGGGATCGTGCTTGGGATGCTCTGTTTTACGGATGGGAGAAGGCTGGCGGCGCGGCCGGAGGAGTCGGCTTCATTTAGCCCGCTGGAGGCCTTTGACGCGATTTCCCGCCGCGGGTGACGCCTGTGACGCGACGCGCGCCACCAACACTAAATAGGAGAGCTGGTGGCGGGTCCAGCCACCGGCCCACGTCACGCGCCAGCCGCCGAAATAGGAGCCGACGCTGACGGGCGTTTTGAATCGAATAAACTTGGTTTCGAGTTGCATATGCCGGCCGCGCGGTGGCGGTCGACACATGGATTGCTCGGAGCCGGGCCAGCCGTCAAGTTGGCGGCTTTGTGCCTGTTATGTGTTGTTGAACTAAGCCGCTACCGCGGCAAGTGCTTTCGCGGCGTGATATTATTTGGCAGGGCAATTGGCATGCTACCCGTCTTCACGCCTTCGGCCATCCACTGTACTGCGCCAGTGTCAAGATCCATTAACATTAAAAAGTCGATTCAATACCCATAAAGAGCAATTGCCCTGCCAAATCCTGGGCGGCTCATTTCAACGCATTCTATCCGAAGTGCTCACGGCCGAGCGAACCTCTTGATCCCGCGAGCGTTTCGCCCGTGAGCACTCCCGATAGAATCCTCTTCATTTCCGCCAAAACGGTCTTCGGGCAACGGGGCCATGACCTCGACGGAAGCGGAGGCGAGACCTGCGCCTAAGAAATCGACACCTGACACAGTAGAGTATAATCCGGGATTCGGCATAGTGCAGAGCGTTTTTAGTGCCGGTTATGCCGCATGCGGCATAAGAGAAGCACCTGCGCGAGGCTGTGCCACTCGGCGGGCGGCGAGCTTGAGCAAATCCAAATGCTGCTCGGCCACGCGTCGGTGCAAACCACCGAACGATATCTCGGGACAAAGCAGGATCTTGTCCATGCGCCAAACGACGCCATCAAGTTGAGAGTCGGGGTTTAGGTCTACTTTCGCAGGTCGTCCAAGAACTCCGAAGCCGGGTTAACCCCGGTCACCAGCAGATGGTCCCTGGCTCGGGTGCAGGCGACGTAGAGCAACTGGCGCTCTGTGTTGTAGATCTCTTCGAGATCCGAATCGCCCTCCGTGCCAACATAGCTGAGACACTCCTCGTACCCTAATTACAGAGCAGGGCGAGAGAGAATCTCATCAATGAATAACCATACGGTTCCCGTGCCCTCCCCAGCGGCCTTGCCACCGGTGGGACGCAGGGAGCCCGAGCGTAGCGAGGGCGACCGGAGTGCCACTGACGGCAAAGCCGGCGCCGATCCCAAGGCCCGCCCTGACCCCGAAGTCGTAGCCCAAGCCAAGCGCCGCCGCTTTACCGCCGCATACAAACAGCGCATCCTGACGGAGTCCGACCAAGCCAAAGGCTCCGGCGGGATCGGGGCGCTGCTCCGCCGCGAAGGGTTGTACTCTTCGTTGTTGGCGACTTGGCGGCGCGAGCGCGCGGCCGGCGTTCTCCAAGCCCTGGCTCCGCAAAAGCGCGGTCCCAAATCCAGGCGCGATCCGGTGCAGGAGGAAATTCAAAAACTACAGAAGGACAACGCGCGCCTCACCGAACAACTGCGCAAAGCCGAGATCGTGATCGATGTCCAAAAAAAAGTGGCCGCGCTGTTGGGGTGGCCGATCCCAACTCAAGACCCGGACGGGAAATCTTGATGGATGCCGTCCATCAGTTGGCCCCCACGGTCGGCATCGAGTCGGCTTGCGATGCTCTCGGCGTGGCACGCGCATCGTTCTATCGCCAGCCCGTGTTCGGCCCGGCGCTACCCGTGCCGATGATCCTTCGTCCGGCGCCCGCGCGAGCATTGAGTTCGCAAGAACGCCAAACCGTTCGTGCCGTGCTCAACTCCGAGCGCTTCCAGGATTGCTCGCCTGCCGCGATCCAGGCCACATTGCTGGATGAAGGCCAATATCTGTGCTCCACTCGGACCCTGTATCGAGTGCTCGAACAGGACGGCGCAACGCGCGAGCGCCGCAATCAGCTGGTCCATCCGCCGTACCAGAAGCCGGAGCTGCTGGCCACCGCGCCCAATCAACTGTGGAGTTGGGACATCACCAAGTTGCGCGGCCCCGCCAAGTGGAGCTACTTCTACCTCTACGTCATCCTGGACGTCTTCAGCCGCTACATCGTCGGCTGGATGGTGGCCATGCGCGAAGGCGCTGGATTGGCCAGCAAGCTCATCGAGGAAACTTGCCAAAAGCAGAATATCCAACCCGGCCAACTCGGCATTCATGCCGACCGCGGCTCGGCCATGCGCTCCAAGCCGGTGGCGCTCCTGCGGGCCGACCTCAGCGTCACCAAGACCCACAGCCGGCCCTAACACCTCCAACGACAATCCGTACTCGGAAAGTCAGTTCCGCACCATGAAGTATCGCCCCGAGTTTCCCGATCGCTTCGGCTGCATTCAAGACAGCCGCGCCTTCTGCCAGCGATTCTTCTCCTGGTACAACGACGACCATCGCCACTCCGGCATCGGTATGATGACGCCCGCCATGGTCCATTACGGCCTGGCTCCCGCCGTCCGCGACAACCGTCAGATCGTTCTGGACGCCGCCTACTCGGCTCATCCCGAGCGCTTCGTCCGGCGCCCGCCGACGCCCTTGCCACTTCCCAAGGAGGTCTGGATCAACAAACCCCAAAGCTCAGATGAAATAACTCACTAAATTCCCAGTCGGAGTGTCTCAAAGTCATTGACACGCACCGTCGTCAGGAACAGACTCGATCCGCGCCTGCTGAGGGATGACTTCATCGTCGCAGGCCATGACGACGACGGTCCGAAATTCCAGGCCCTTGGCGAGGTGCATGGTGCTGATGGAGGCTCGGCCGGTCACCGTCTCGGCATCTTCGCCGAGGACCTTGTAGGGTAGCTTTGCGCTCTCAACCGCTTTCCGGGCACGGTTCATCTCCGCGTCGGAGCGGACAAAAACTCCGATCTCGTGCGGCACCACGCCTTCCTTGGCCCGAGCTGTGAGCCATTGGCCCACGGCCGCGATTTCCTTCTCTGGATCATCCAGAACCTGGATGTCCGGCGCCGGACCGTTGAACGTCGAGGCCGTTCCACGCCGATCCTCGCGATTGCCGTCCACGTCAGAAACCTCGGGACCAAGCAGGCGATCGGCTTGCCTGCGGATCTGATGCGAGGTCCGGTAATTAATCCGCAGAGTTGACGAACGACCGCGAACGTCGACGCCAAACGCCTTCCAGGAAAACGGCTGTTGAAAGATGCGCTGTCCAAGGTCGCCGGCGAAGAAGAGCGCATTCGGCCGGCCCGACCCGAGAGCTGCCAGAAACCGCAACTGCGTGACACTGACATCCTGGGCTTCGTCGATCACGGCGAACTCGAATGGTGGGTGACCGCCCGCGGCGAGCTTCGTGGCCAATCGATCGAATATCTGGGCATAGGTGACCAGCCCGCGCCATTTCATTGCGGACTGAACTCGCTCGAACACCTGCCAGAGGGAGGCTCGAACACTCTCCTTGAGCCGAGTCTTGCGTCCGAGCCGCGCCACGTCGCGATTCGACTCCCACGTCTCCAACTGCCACGCGTCGACGATCTGTTCCCATTCAGATTGCAGGAAACTGATCGAGAACCTGCTCGCGTCGACCGATGAAGCCGCTTCATCGAGAAGTTGCCGGGTGACGGTGTTGGCTGCGATCTTTGGGGACCCAAAGTGCGCTTGATAGAGGCGGCGGCCGATCGTATTCATCGAATGCACCTCGAGCCGGTCGGCCAGCTTCGGTTCATTGCTGATTAAGCTGCGGAGCCTCGCTCTCAGGGCATTTGCCAGCGCGTCCGAGAACGTCGTCAGCAGCACCCGGGCCTCTGGATTCGCCCGCGCAAGGAACACGGCCCGGTGCAGAGCCACGATGGTCTTGCCCGTTCCGGCTGACCCGGCCACCCTCGCGGGCCCACCGAACGTCCGTTCCACCAAAGCCCGCTGGGCCGGGTGGAGGAAGACAGCCCAGAGCTATCATACGAATGCTTCTCCCCTGGAGGACTCTACCAGCCACGAGGCAGCTTCTTGAGTCCAGTGCGGTGTCGAGCCAACATAGATGATCGATGCGCTACGCCACTGGATGTGGCGAGGGACTTCGATGTTGAAATCAATTGCGTTCGCCCGTGTGGAATCTTGTGTGCCCACTTTTGTGCCCACCCCCTGCATAGAAGCGTTGCTCAGCTTTGCTAGCGCGGTCGGCAGCGAGGCGCGGAAGCCTTTGACAACTCGCAACAATGCACAAGAGCTAGCAATCATTGTGCCCGCCGCTAAGTTTTTGAAAATGCGCCAGTTTATTGCTTCGAACCAATAGGCCGGGGGTTCGAGTCCCGGGCGCGCCACACGACACCTTCTCAGACCGGACCGGCCATCGCCAGTTCGGGAGCCTGGACAGAGAAGCTCGCCACCAGCGGATGTATCAATTTCAGAAAATCGGCCACGCTCATGCGCAGGATGTCGCGGTGGGTGCCGGCGGTAAACACCAGGGACACCTGTTTCATCACGGCTTCATCCAACAGCACAGGGATGCCGTAGAAGTTCCCGAACGGCGGCATGGAGCCGACATCGCATCCTCCAAAGACCTCAATCAGCTCGCATTCGGAGGCGAGGCGAATCGCGCTCAGCCCTAGCAGCCGGCGCACTTCCTCTAGATTGGCCGCGTAGTCGGCCGGTAAGACCAGCATCCCGTAGCCGTTGTCGCCGGAGTAGACCACCACCTTGGCGAGGTCGTGAACCGGCATCCGTTCCGCCGCCGCAACATCGCAGGCTTTGTAGGCCGGAGGATGAACGGAATGGGCGTAGCGAATCCCATTCTGTTTTAGGAATCTTTGGCAGCGATGTAGAGTGTCCATGCCTGATACCCAGCAACCGGCGAGCCAACCTTAAATCCTTGAAAAGGACGGGGGCGTATTCCTCAGCGCATACATCGCCCTGGGTGAAATCGCGCACCAGGCCCTAAAGCGAACCCGCTGGACCCGCGGTCATGACCACAGAATCAGCGCCTTGCGAGGTTTTGGCTTTGGCCGGGGGAATGCCCTTTGAGTAGCGAGATTCAAAGGAGGGTTAATATGAATAGAGCAGGAAGTCGGATCGGGCTGGGGTTGGCATGTTCCCTGCTTGCGTGGGGCCAACAAAGCCCCACTGCCGCAGGCGTTCCGGCCCACATGATCGTCACCGCCGGTCACTATTACAGCCATCAACCGCCGTTGATCACGAGCCAGGATCTGGTCGTTACGCAGCAGTATGAGCCGCTGACCGTCACGGGTCTGGTGCCCTTGCGGGGAGACCGCGCCGCGCTCGAGTCTACGTGCTGGTCGATGACTGCTCCAGTTGCGAAGTCGGAACCAAGTTCGAAGAGTTGCGCCGGTTCATTCTGTCGCAACCCGCCACCACCACTGTCGGCGTGGCGTACATTCAGGGCGGGAAGCTCGAAATCGTCGAGAAGCCGGGACCGGTCGCGGGCTCGCCATCGCGGCTCTCAATACTCCCACTGGAGGCAGCCGGCCAACCCGTTTGTTCCGCTCAAGGATCTGATCCAGGCCTGGGATCGCGACCCGCTCGGAATCCGCAAGCGCGCCGCGCCATTTTGATGATCTCCACCGGCATCGACCCCGACGCGGGCGGCGCTCTGCTGGACCCTTCGGCCGACGCCGCGATTGACGCGGCGCAGCGCGGCGATGTCACCATCTTCGCCTTGTATCATCCCAGCGCGGACTATATCGCCACCGAAAGCAACAAGATTTACGCAGGGCAGGTCCAGCTCTCGCACGTGGCCAATGAATCCGGAGGCGAGGCCTACCTGATGGGCTTCGGTCCCTTGCCCACGCTCGCGCCGTTCCTGGCCGATGTGGCGGACCACCTGGCGAATCAATACCGCCTGGAGTTTCTGGCAAGCCCAGAAGACGCGGCCGGATCGCTGGTCAACGTCCTGATCAAGTGCAAGCAGGGCGATATTGAGCTGATGACCCCCACGCGGGCATGGGTTCCGGGAAGCGGCCGGACCTCCACTGCACAAGCGCCCGGGAAAGGGCAATAGGCACCGAGCCATGCGAGGAATTCTCAAACTCGCCTACAAGCTGCTCGTCAACGACAAGGCGAAATTCACGGCGCTGCTGGTGGGCATTACGTTTGCCGTGTTTCTGATGATCGCCATGACTTCGCTGTTCGCCGGAGTCCTGAATCGCGCCTCCGCGACGGTGATCAATCTCGGCGCGTCCAGTTGGGTCATGGATCCGGCGGTGCAAACCGTCGCCAACACCATCGGCATGCCGGATTACGTGCTGGACGCGGTGCGCAGCATGCAAGGCGTCCATTATGCGGTGCCGGTCTATTCCGGCGGCGCCCTCGTGAAGCTCGCCGACGGCGCCTATCAGTCCGTGACCGTGGTCGGCCTGGACGATACCAGCCTGTTCGGCCGGCCGCCGCTTCTCGAAGGAAAGATCGAGGACATCTACGGCGAGAACGCTTTCATCGTCGTCAAAGATACCGAGTTCCCCAAACTGGATAATCCGGGGCTCGGAACCGAATTCGAGCTGAACGATCACCGGGGCGTGATTGTGGGCATCGCCAAGGTGGCCAGCAGCGGTCTGTTTGGCGTCCCGACGCTCTACACCACCTACGAACGCGCGCTTCAATACATCCCCAACCCGCGCTTCACGATCTCCTACGTTCTGGTCGAGCCCAAGAGTCCCGCCGACGTCGCCCAGATCAAGCAACAGGTGCAGCGCTCGGCTATCTGGCACTGACCAAGGACGAGTTCATGGACAAGATCTCCGACTTCTACATGTTCCAGACCGGCCTGGGGATGAACCTCCTGATCATGACCGTGATGAGCTTCATCGTCGGCCTCTCCATTTCGGGCCAGACCTTTTACACGTTCGTTCTGGAGAACCTGGAGAAGTTCGGCGCGCTGAAGGCGATCGGCGCCAAGAGCCGCGAACTGATCCTGATGATTCTGTTCCAGGCCAGCTTCACCGCGCTCACCGGCTACGGCTTGGGCATCGGATTGTGCGCGCTGATCATCGCGCTCGCCAAGATGCGGCTTCCGGATTACGCGGCCATGATCACCTTCTGGAATCTGGCGCTGGCCTTCGTATGGTGGTGATCATCGCGGCCTTTCGAGCTATTTCGGAGTGCGCAAGGTGCTGCGGATCGAGCCGTTCGACATTTTCCGAGGATGACATGCCAGACCGCAGCCATCAAAGCGACGGGACTGGTCAAGTGGTTCGGCGAGGGCGAGGCCAGGACCAAGGCGCTGCGAGAGGTCAGCCTCGAGGCCTATTTCGGCGAAATGCTGTACATCGTGGGGCCCTCCGGGAGCGGCAAGACCACGCTGCTGAGCGTGCTCTCCGGGATTCTCAGGCCGGATTCGGGCACAGTCTCGGTGGAAGGAGCCGACATCTGGAACCTGAGCAGCGATAAGCTGGCCGATTTCCGCCTGCACAAGATCGGGTTCGTGTTTCAGGATTATCATCTGTTCCCGCGCCTGACCACGGCCGAAAACGTGGCGATTCCGCTGATCCTCAAGCGCAAGAACTGGAACGAAGCGATCGCAGGAGGCCACAAAGTATCTGGAGATCGTCGGCTTGAAAGGCCGCGCCGAGCTTCCGCCGGTGAAGCTGAGCGGAGGCGAACAGCAGCGCGTCGCCATCGCCCGCGCCATCGCCGGACAGCCCGACATCCTGATCATGGACGAGCCCACGGCCTCGCTCGACGGCGACACGGGCCACGCCATCGTGAGGTTTGTGAAGCAGAACATTCTGAATGAAAAGCGCTGCATCCTGATCGTCACGCACGACAGCCGGATCTACGAATTGGCCACGCGGATTTTGAAGATGGAGGACGGCCGGCTGATCGGAATCGAGAAAGGGAGGCGTGTCATGAGAAAGATCTTGTTCGTATTGTCGTTCATCGGCCTGCTGGCGGGATTGGCCGCCGCCTATGTCTCCGGGCATCGTACAGCCTCCGCTTGCCGCCGGCTTTTAGTCCCGCCACCAATCCTTATCCCGAATGGCATCTATGCCGAAGGCATCGTGGAGAGCGATCAGCCCAGCGGCGAGAACATCAACATTTATCCCGAAGTGCGGGCACGGTGAAGCAGATCCTGGTGGCCGAAGGCCAGGAGGTGAAGAAGGGGCAGTCCTGCTGCTGATCGACGATTCCATCCAGCGGGCCACGGTCGAGCAGCTGGAATCGCAGGCGCAGGCCGCTGTCACGCTGCTCGACGAACTGAAGGCGCAGCCGAGAAAAGAAACTCTGGACGTCAACGAGGCGCAGGTCGTGGCCGCGCAGGCGGCGCTGAAAACCGCTCAGGACGAGCTGGACAAGCAGCAGAGCGCTTACGATCTGAATCCGAAATCCATCAGCAAAGACGCTTTGGACAGCGCGGCCAACGCGGTCGCGACGGCAAAGCCAATCTCGAAGTAGCCGAGAAGCAACGCGACCTGACCAAAGCCGGCGCCTGGATTTACGACATCAACAACCAGGAGAAGCACTATAACGCGCTGTACAAGTCTTATCTTCGGCGAGCGCGCTGCTCGCCAAGTACACCTTCGCGCGCCGGAGGATGGCATGGTTCTGGCCATCAATCCCATCGTCGGCAGCTATGTCTCGCCGCAAGGCGCCTACGACACCTACACGCAAGGCATGACCCGTGATCGTGCTGGGAAGCCGCAAGCTCAGCTGAACGTGCGCTGCTACGTCGACGAAATTCTGGTGCCGCGGCTTCCCGATCCGTCGAAGATGAAGGCTCAGATGTCGGTTCGCGGCTCCGATGTGAAGATTCCGCTGAAGTTCGTCCGGATGCAGCCGTTCGTTTCGCCCAAGATCGAGCTTTCCGACCAGCGGCTGGAGCGCGTGGACGTCCGGGTCCTGCCGATCATTTTCCGCATCGAGATGCCCAAGGACTGAACCTGTATCCGGGCCAGTTGGTCGACGTGTACATCGGGGAGTGAAGTATGCTCAAGCTCATACTCATTGCGCGCTGCTGCTGCTGGCCGGGTGCAGCGTCGGTCCGAAATATTCAAACCCACCGCGCCGGTCCCTCCCGCGTATAAGGAAACGGGGCTCCCTCCGCCGGCGACCTAAACTGCGCAGCTTACCGTTGGAAGACCGCTCAACCCGGTGACGACCTGGCTCGCGGCAAATGGTGGGAAGCCTTCCGGGACGCGCAATTGAACCGGCTCGAAGAACAGGTGAGCGTTTCTAACCAAAACGTCGCCGCCGCGGCCGCCAATGTTCAGGCCGCCCGCGCGATGATTCGCGAGTCCCGGTCGCAATATTTTCCCACCGCTGCCAATCCAAGCATCACAAACACGCGTCTCGACCGGATTCGGCAAGTCCCTCGGGCGACTTTCCCACTTACTCGTTGCCGCTGACGGCCTCCTGGGAGCCCGACCTATTTGGTCGTGTGAAGAAGACCGTAGAGGCCAACACATTCGCCGCCGAAGCCAGCGCCGCCGACCTTGAAAACGTCCGCCTCTCCGCGCAAGCCGATCTCGCAGCCGACTACTACGAGCTGCGCGGACAGGATGCTCTCAAGCAGGTGCTGGACGCGACCGTGAA
>CAWISY010000010.1:0-39256 GCA_963838455.1 Bryobacterales bacterium | reverse complement strand
ATGAAGAACAGCATTCCCACGGCCAGCACCGTGCACACGCCTGTCGCACCCAGCATGAGCGCATTGGTGGCCTTACGGCGGAAGGAGAGTTTCATCGGCTGGCCTCGTTTCCTCCGGTGGCCAGGATCAGCAGCCGCGCCAAAGCGTTCAACACGATGGTGATGCCGAACAGAGCCAGGGCAACCTCAATCAGGGCGCTGGGGTAGATGTTGCCGATGGCTTCGGAAAACTCGCTGGCAATCACCGAGGCCATGGAGTTGCCTGGTGAGAGCAGAGACCCGGTGATGGTGGGGTTGTTTCCGACCACCATGGTCACGGCCATGGTCTCGCCCAGCGCGCGCGCCATGGCCAGAAATACCGAACCCATGATGCCGCGGCGCGCGTACGGAACCACTACGTCCCAGGTGGTCTCCCACCGCGTCGCGCCCAATGCCAGCGCGGCTTCGCGCAGGTCGCGCGGAACGGCCAGCAATACTTCCCTGGAGACCGAGATGATGTACGGCGCGATCATCACCGCCAGCACCACTCCGGCGGCCAGGATACTCGGGCCGTAAAACGCTCCTGAAAAGAAGAACGGAGGGTTGTCTCCGAACATGTCCTTAATCGGCGGAACCACCGCCAATAACAGGGGTACCAGCAGCAGGATCCCGATCAGTCCGATAATCACGCTCGGTACCGCCGCCAGCAACTCGATCAGGAACGTCATCCCGTCGGACAGCTTGGGCGGCGCAAGCTCAGCCAAAAAGATGGCCGCGCCGACACCGAACGGAACCGCCAGCAGAAGGGAGAGCACTGCGGTCACTACCGTCCCGTAAATGAACGGAAGCGCCCCGAATTGCTCCGTGACCGGATTCCAGGCCGAACCGGTGAGAAAACCAAAGCCGAACTTCTCGCGCGCCGAAGCGGAATGGATCCACAACTGCCAAACCAGAAGCGCCGTGATGACCAGAATCAGCGTGGCGCAACTGAAGGCGAGCGCCTGCGCCATGCTGTCTCCGCTAAAGGCTCGCGAGAGAAAGGTAGCCCGCCCTTTCGGGCGGGCGGTCTGCGGAATGGTTGCGGCGCTCGCCATTACTTTATCTTAGCGATTGCCTTCTGCTCCTTCACGACAACTTCCTTGGGTAACGGAGCGTAGCTCAATGCCTCGGTCATGGTCTGGCCGTCCTTCAGCATCCAACCCAGGAAGTCGGTGATGATTTTCTTCTTGGCCGGATCCGCGATCTTCTCCGGAACCAGCATCCAGGTGAAGCTGGAGATCGGATAGGCTCCCTTGCCCGGCGCATTTGTGATCGAGACGCGGAAGTCCTCCGGCATCGCCTTGGCAGCGCCTGCGGCGGCCGCCGTCACGCTAGCCAGACTGGCTTGGACAAACTCGCCATTGAGGTTCTTGACCTTGCCGTACTCCATTTTGTTCTGGATCGCGTAGATCAACTCCACGTATCCCATGGAGTTCTGCGTCTGCTTGATCTGCCCGGCCACGCCTTCGTTACCCTGGCCGCTCAACCCGACCGGCCATTGCACCGAAGCGCCGCGGCCCACCTTGGTCTCCCACTCCTTGCTGATCTTGGCCAGGTAGTCGACCCAGATGAAGGTCGTGCCGCTGCCCTCCGCGCGGTGCACCACCACGATATCGGCCTTGGGAAGGTTCACGCCCGGATTCGCCTTCACCAGTTCCGGATCGTTCCACTTGGTGATGTGACCGAGGAAGATGCCGGCTAGCGCCTCCGGGGTAAAGTTCAAAGGAGCGGTAACTCCCTTGACGTTGTAGGTAGGCACGTCCGCGCCAAGTACGGTGGGGAAATGCAGGATGCCCATGCCGCGCTTGGTCTGGAAGTCCTTCTCCTGCGCGTCCGTCATCGGCATATCGCTGGCGCCAAAGTCCACCGTGCCGGCGGTGATCTGTGCCACGCCGAAACCGGAGCCCTTGGACTGGTAGTTGATGGACACACCAGTCTTGGCTTTGTAGTCGTTAAACCACTTCGAGTACATCGGGTACGGGAAGGTGGCGCCGCCGCCGTTGATGAGGGTCTGAGCGATGGCGCCCAGGGCCACCATCGCTATCCCGATCAGCACATTTCTCGCTTGTCTCATCGTCAATGTCCTCCTCAGTTTCTATTCTCTCGCGTTAATACTGAATGGTCGGCGCCGTTCCCGGCAAGGTGTAGCGCAGGTCGAACCAGATGGCGTCTTGATGCGCGTTCTTCGGCGCATTCGCCGCCACATAGAAGGGGCTGCGCGTGAAGTAGGCGTACTGCAGCATTTCCTGCAAGGCGCCGAACTTCGCGTCTTTCCACAGCGTGTGCACCCAGCCGATTGTGAATTCCTGGATGGCCTTGTTCTGGGCGTTCGAGGCTCCTTTATAGCCCCAGCCGATCGGGGTCGTTCCGTTGGCGTCCAACGCAGTGCTCTTGCCGCTGGCGATGCCGCCGTAGTAGGTGTAAAACTGGAACTTGCCTACCTGCGCTTCGATTCCGTCCACAGTCGAACCGGCGTGGATGGCCGCGATGCTGCCATTCGAGCGAACCATCACGTCGGGCACTTCGCCGAAGAGATAGCGCCCCTCGCCATCGCTCCAGAAGTTATTGGTGACCAGGTGAATCTTGGAAGTGAGCCCGAAATTCGCGTTGATCGATCCACCTTCGCCGGTGGTCGTGTAATACGTGCTGTTCGCCGAGTTGAAGACCTTGAACTGGCTGGAGACTCCGGCTACTTCAACGTGCACCCGCGAGTTCGGTTGGATCGCCAGTTTCGCGATGATGTCCGGCCTGAGTTGTGGGATGTTGACGTCGTTGGTCTGGCTGGCGTCGAGCTGATTGCCGTAGTCGCTGGCGAATTGCGACGCCCCAGGCAAAGCCGGAGAGCTGGCGCCGCCGGAACCGCCGAAGTACTGATCGGCGTTTTCGAGCGAGAGGCCCAAGTTAATCTTGTCGCCCGTGGAGTGATACTCGAAGCGGATGCCCGGAATGCGGCCCCATGTCAAGCCGTTCAAGTAATTCACGTCGAACTCTTGTCCGTAGAACAGGTCGCCCGGCAAGGCCGACAGCCCGTTGCGGTTGGGCGTCAGCAAACTCCAAGACTGGCCGGCCAGCATTTCGAAGTGCTTGTTGCGCAGGTCCACCCAATACAAGCGCAGGCGCATCAAAACCGAATTGCTGGTCACCTGGGTATTGTTGCCGGCGAAGTCGCCGACAAAGTCAGACTCCCAGTAGCCCATGTAATGCCAATCCTTGTACGAGCCGTCAAAACGGGCGCCAATGCGCGAGTTCTGCAGGCTGAACTTGTCTTCCGTGTCGCGGGCCAGCGGAAGGCTGTTGTTGTAGGGGAACTTTCCGAAGTTGGTCTTCAAGCTGTCGCCGTCGGCCGTGCTGCGCCAGGTGTTCGTGGCGTCCATGAACCCGATCGGGGTGATGGTGGTGCCGCCAACCTTGAGCTGCAGCGGTGAATCCGGAAGCGTCGCCTGCGCCGAGCCCTGAGGACCGGGGAGCGGCGTAGCCGCCGGAGCAGGAGCCGGGGGAACTGCATCCGGCGGAGCCGGAGCTGCCGGCAGCGGGGGCACGATCGGCGCGATGGTGGCCACGTCGCCCACATTCGACTTCGCGGGCGGCTCTTCGGCCGGAGTCGCGGACTCAGCCGCCTCTAATTTGTCGATCTGTCTCTTCTGATCCAGCACGATCTGCCGCAGATCGTCCAGTTGCTGCTGCAAGTCCTGAGCCTGCTGCGCATCCGCCGGCGTGCTGGCGGGGGCGCTTGTGGCGGTTTGCTGGGCGTCGCCGCCCTGCTTGTTGTCATTGGCGGCGCCATTGTCGTCGGCGCCATACATCGCGACCGCCAAACCAAGCACCGCAAATACGCCCGCTGTACGCCGGATGAACCGGTCGACTTCTAACCTCATGGGTAGGGTCTACTCCTCTATTGAATTAAGTTTTAAAGCTGAAGGAGAGGATAGCCTGCCGGGGTGAGGCAAGCATGACAATCTCATCAAGAAATTGTTACAACTGCTACGCCAGAGGCAAAGTGATTGTAAACACAGAGCCTTTTCCTAACTGGCTGCTGGCGGAAACGGCCCCGTCCATGCGCTCCACGATGTGTTTTACGATCGATAATCCCAATCCCGTGCCGCCCACTTGCCGCGACCGGGCTTTATCCACGCGGTAAAATCTCTCGAAGATCCGCGGCAGATCGCGAGACGGAATCCCCACCCCCGTATCGGAAACCAGAATGCCCACGCTCGATCCGTTGCGCCGCGTCTCCACCCGAACCTTTCCATTCACCTTGTTGAACTTCACCGCGTTGGCCAGCAGATTCACCAGCGCCTGCTCCAGCCGGTAGCGCGATCCCAGTATGACCAGATTGTCGACTGGACCCCGTTCGAGGTGCACGCCTCGCAAAGCCGCCTCTGCCGCGATCGTGGAAAGCGCGCTGTCGATCGCCTCGGCTAGCGGCACCTGCTCCGAATTCAGAACCGGCTCCCGGGCCTGCAGCTCGGAAAGCGTCAACAGGTCCGCGGCGATGCTGTTCAGCCGGATCGCGTTCGACCGGATGATCTCCAGGAACCGGCGGTTGTTATCCTTATCGTCGATCGCTCCGTCCAGCAGCGTCTCGGAATAGCCGGCGATCGCCGCCAGCGGAGTGCGAAACTCGTGGGAAACGTTGGCGACAAAATCCTTGCGGACGTTTTCCAGCCGCTCCAGGTCCGTAATATCGTGCAGAATCGCGATCGCCCCCGGCTTGTCGCCCGGCTTGCCCCCGGAGACCAGCGGCGCGGCCAGCAATTCGAAACTTCGCCCGCTGCCGGCCGGAATCTGCAGATTCAGCTTGGCCGGCTGCCCGCTCCGCACCACCTCGCTGAGCGTTTCCTGCAGCATGGTGTCGCGGACCAGCTCCATCAGCGGCATCCCGCTCGACGGCGTCCGCGTCCCGGCCAGCCTAGCCAGCGCCTGATTGCAGAAGGTCACCCGCAGACGCTCGTCGACGGCAAGAACCCCCTCGGCCATCGACGCCAGGATCGCCTCCCGCCGCGCCGCCTCCAGTTTCGCGCGCTCCACCAGTACGCGAGTCTGTCCCGCCATGCGCAGCAGCGACCGGTCCAGCGCCTCCAACTGATCTACGCCCAGGTAACTCAGCATGCTGGCGCCGGATTCGTCGCTGGCCTCCAGCAACCCCTCCGCGAACACCCGCATCCGCTCGATCCGCCGGTCCACCGGACGCGACAAGGCGAACGCCAGCCCGAGGGAAAGCGCGGCTACCCCGGCTAACAATAAAGCCGCCAGGGCCAATGAGTTAGCCCGCACTACCCCGGCCGCGATGAAGGCCAGTACCATCCCCGAGGCCGCCAGGAACGCGCCCCAGAACAAGCGTTGGAAAATCGTACTGCGAAAATTAGGCCGCACGATGACTAACCGGAAACCTCAAAGGGAGCGGCGTGTCCGCTCCATCGTGACCAATCCTATCACCACTCTGCAACCAATCCATTACAGCCACAGTTACTTCTGGACCGTCAAACGGAGTTCACTAACTTGTAATGTAATTGTAATCACTACTCGGTTAATCTTATGGGGAGATGAAGAAGATTGTATTAATTGAAGACGACGCCGATCTGTACTCCCTGATCCAGTACAACCTGGAAAAGGAAGGATTCGCGATGGTCGGCTCCCAAACCGGCAAAAACGCCATCGAACTGTGCCGCCGCGAGCGCCCCGATCTGATCATCCTCGACATCATGCTCCCCGACTCGGACGGCCTCGACATCTGCAAGGGCATCCGGGCGCATCCCGAGCTGCAGCACATCCCCGTCATCTTTCTCACCGCCCGAGCCTCGGAAACCGACCGCATCGTCGGCCTGGAGCTCGGCGCCAACGACTACATCGTCAAGCCATTTTTTATCCGCGAGCTGATTGCCCGCATCAAGATCCACTTTCGCGGCCAGCAGCCCACCGCTACCAAGCTGCTAAAAGCCGGCGAGCTGGAGCTGGACCGTCCCCGCTGCCAGGTTCGCCTGGCCGGCTCCGAAATCGCCCTCACGGCCACCGAGTTCCGGTTGCTCGAGTTCCTGATGTCGCGCCCCGGCGTCGTCTTCAGCCGCGAGCAGTTGCTGGACGCCGTCTGGGGCCATGATCGCGCCGTCACCGACCGCACCGTCGATGTCTACGTCCTGCGCCTGCGCCAGAAAATCGAGACCTCCGAGGGAGTCTCCTACATCCGCAGCGTCCGCGGCTTCGGCTACAGCTTCAACATCGAAGTCCCTGCCGCTCAGGCGCAATAAGGCGAACTCAGTAAGCGGTCCTTGACACCGGCAGCGATACTGACTAATGTATTAGTCAGTCATGCGCGCTCTTATCCTGGTGCTTCTGTTTTCGCTCCGCGCCTTGGCGCAGAATACCTGCGGCCAGGAGAGCGTCAGCTTCAAGGTCACCACCGATAAATCACAGCACCCGCTCCCCGCCCCTGAGCCCGGGAAGGCGCGAGTCTTCGTTATCGGTAGAGCGCCCACCACCAGCATCGCCATGGACGGGAAATGGCTTGGCGCCGCCTCCTACTCAACTTACTTCTTCCTCTCTCTGGACCCGGGCCTGCATCACCTCTGCGCCCGCGCTTTTAACTGGCCCAACCTGGGGTTCGCCGCTCACTCCCTCGACGCCAAAGCCGGCGAGACGTACTATTTCGCCACCCGCATCCCTCGGAGTGAAGATCTTGAGCTCGTCCCCCTCGACTCGGACGAAGCCGCGCTCCTGCTGTCCCAATCCAAATTCAGCACCTCTCGCCCGAAATAGCCTCGCCAAGGCGACCGGCTCGACTCGAACCCGGCCGGCTCGATTTCCAACCCGAAATGATGCGATAGTGAATAGAACCCCATAGTTTGGAGGAGGGTCCTTTTTGAGGAAGATCGTACCCGCTTTTTGCAATGCCCCGGCCGCATTGCCCTATACGCCGCAGTCCAGTGTAGTGCCCGAACCCGAATGGCTCCTAACACTTCTGTAGCGGCTACCCCTCAAAAGACCGGTGCATCGAACGACATCTTCGAGAAGTGCCGCGCCTTCACTCGTCCCTACGACCTGCAGGACGCCGGCCTATACATGTACTTCGAAACCTTCGGCGACCGCGAAGGCTGCGCCCCCGGCGAGGTTGTTTTGAGAGATGCTCGCCTGGGCGATAGAAAAGTTTTGATGTTCGGGTCCAACGATTACATGGACCTGATCACGCACCCGCAAGTCATGGAATCCGCCGCCGCGGCGATCCACAAGTACGGCAGCGGATGCAGCGGGTCGCGTCTGCTGAATGGCACACTCGACGTGCACGTGAAGCTGGAAGCCGAGCTCGCCGCTTTCGTCCGCAAAGAAGCTGCGATTATCTTCGGCACCGGATTCCAGGCCAACTATGCGACCCTTTCCGCCCTCACCGAAAAGGGCGATGTGATGATCTGCGATCACAACCTCCACGCCAGCCTGGTGGAGGGAGCTCTGCGGTCACCAGCTCGGGTGATGCGTTTCCGCCACAACGATCTGGAACATTTCGGACGGTGCTTGAACAACTGCCCTCAGGACGACAAGATTCTGGTGGTCTCCGAAGGCGTCTTCAGCATGGAAGGCGACTTGGCGGACCTGCCCGGATTGGTCGAAAAATCCAAACCCTACGGCGCGCGAATCTACGTCGACGAAGCCCACGGCCTGGGCGTATTGGGTCCCACCGGAGCCGGCGCGGCGGAGCACCTGGGTGTGCTCGATGACGTCGATCTGGTGATGGGCACCTTCAGCAAAGCTCTGGCGAGCGTGGGAGGCTTCATCGCCGGCTCGCGCATCGTGATCGATTACTTGAAGCACACCGCGCGGCCGTTCGTGTTCTCGGCGAGCCTTCCGGCCGCATCCGTCGCCGCCGCGGGAGCAGCGCTCGAAATCATCAAGAAGGAGCCGGAGCGCCGCACGCGGCTGCTTGAGTTGGCGCAACAGCTCAGGCAGGAGCTCCGCGCGCAGGGATTCACCGTGCTGGACGGCGAAACCGCGATTGTGCCGGTGGTGATCCGCGAGGAAGTGGACCTGTGCCGGCTGTGCAAAGCCCTGCTGGCTGAGGGGATCTATATCAACCCGGTGCTCAAGCCGGCCGCGGCGCAGAACCTGTTGCGCATCTCCTGCACCGCCGCGCACACCGAAGCGCATATCGATCGTTTGGTGACGACCCTCAAGCGCGTAGCCGGGCTTCTTGACATCCAGGAGTAAAGCTTCTCCGCTCATGCGGGAGCCCGTCTGGTCATGAGGGAACCGGTCCTGTCATGAAGGAATTGGAGCTGCTGATCCGCGGCCTGATCGCCGGTCTGATCATCGCCGCGCCGGTCGGCCCGGTCAACGTCCTGTGCATGCACCGCACCCTGCTCAACGGCTGGCGCGCCGGAGTCATCTCCGGACTCGGCGCCGCATCCGCCGACGGGATTTACGGCGCGATCGCCGGTTTCAGCATCAGCTTCATCATCAATTTCCTGGAGCGTGAGCTGTTCTGGATCCGCTTGATCGGCGGAATCCTGCTGATCGCCATCGGCGTGTGGTACTTCTTCAAGAACCCCGGCCAGTTCAATTCGAAAGAGGAGAGCGGCTCGGCCTCGGATTTCCGCTCCACCTTTTTCCTCACGCTGACCAACCCCACCACCGTACTATCGTTTCTTGCGGTGCTGGCCGCGCTCGGCATGGCCCAGCACCGGCACTGGTGGCTGACGTCGATTCTGGTCGGCGGCATCTTCGGCGGCTCCATGCTGTGGTGGATTATCCTGGCCAGTATCATGACCCGTCTCCGCGGCCGCTTCAATGACCGCGGCTTAATGTGGATGAATCGCGTCGCCGGCATCGCCATCGGCACGTTTGGCGTCATTTCATTTCTGCTGAGAGACCGAGGCGTTTGAGCAAAAGGAGCAATCGAACGTTATGAAAGTCTGGGAAGTTCAAAAAGGATGCACCAGCCTGGAGGGCCTGCGCATGTCGGAGCGCGCCGATCCCGTCCCCGGCCCCCGCGAGGTCCTGATCCGCGTCCACGCGACCTCGCTCAATTACCGCGACCATATGGTCGTCATCGGCCGCTACTTCGGCGGAGCGGTCGGCCGCGATACCATCCCCTTGTCCGATGGCGCAGGCGAAGTGATCGGGCTCGGCCCCGGCGTCACCCGTTTCCGCGAAGGCGACCGCGTCGCCGGAGCCTTCTTTCAGGTGTGGAAAGACGGTCCGCGATCCTCGCAGCCGCCCGCGCTGGGCTCGCCGCTCGACGGCATGCTCGCGCAATACGCCGTCTTGCATGAGGACGGAGTGGTCTCCATCCCCGCGCATCTTTCGTATCAGGAAGCCGCCGCGCTGCCTTGCGCCGGCGTCACCGCCTGGCACGCGTTGATGGTGGCCGGCCGTCCCCTCCGCGCCGGCGATACCGTGCTGTGCCTGGGCACGGGCGGCGTATCGATCCTGGCCATGCAACTCGCCCGTGCCGCGGGCGCCCGCACCATCGTCACTTCCTCCGGCGACGCGAAGCTGGAGCACGCGGCGGCCCTCGGCGCATCCGCCGGCATCAATTACAAGACCACGCCGGATTGGGAGAAGGAGGTGCTGCGGCTAACGCACGGCCGCGGCGTGGATTGCGTGATTGAAATCGGCGGCGCCGGAACTCTGGCGCGGTCATATCAATCCATCGGGTTTGGAGGGAAGGTCTGCCTGATCGGCTTCCTCGCCGGACCTACCGGCGACACCGCCCCGTTCCCGCTCATGCTCAAAGCCGGCAGCCTTCACGGCATCAGCGTGGGCAGCACGCGCATGTTCGAGGACATGAACCTGGCCATCGCCCATAACGGCATCAAGCCGGCCGTCAGCCGCGTCTTCCCCTTCGAGCAGGCCCACGAGGCGTTGCGGCACCTGGTCTCCGGCGACTTCGTCGGCAAGATCGTGATCAACGTCTAGGGCGCCTTATCGCCTAACAGGTTTCGGAAAAACTCGAAAACACCGCTTCCTTTGGTCGCGGCTCAGAATCGGCGCTGCCTGTTCACTGTCACTTACAGAGCCGCGACCGGGGTGCCCGCTGGGCCGAGCGGTCATTCGCCTCCCTAATACGCCCCCCTAGCCAGCAGCACCGCCGTCACCGTCCGAGCCAATATATAAAGGTCCAGCCACGGCGACCAGTTGCGAATGTAATAGGCGTCGTGCTCGATGCGCTGCTCATACGTCAGCAGGCTGCGCCCGGAGACCTGCCACATCCCGGTCAATCCCGGCCGGACCTTCTTATACAACGCGAAATCCCCGCCGTAGCGGGCGATCTCATTCGCCACAATCGGCCTTGGCCCCACCAGGCTCATCTCGCCGCGCAGCACGTTCCACAACTGCGGCAGTTCATCCAGACTGGTGCGCCGCAGAAACCGGCCCACTCGCGTGATGCGCGGATCGCGCCGCAGCTTCTGGGTTTCCAGCCATTCCTTGCGCAGCTCTGGATCGGCTTTGAGATGTTCTTCCAGCACCTGGCTGGCATTGGCCACCATGGACCGGAACTTCCACGCGATAAAATCCCGCCCTCCGCGCCCCTGCCGCCGCTGGCCGTAGAGCACCGGACCCGGCGAGTTCAGCTTGATGGCCGCCGCGATCACCGCCACCAGCGGTAGCACCGCCACGCCCCCCGCGATCACGAACGCGAGGTCCAGAGCCCGCTTGATCATGCGCGCGCCGGGCAGCAGCAGCCGCTGGTGCACCTCCAGCCCCAGCACCCCGCTCATGTCTCGAGTCTCCACCCACAGACTGGAAAACCCCGCCAGGTCCGGCACCACGATCACGTTCGGAAACACGTCGCTGCAATGGTTGAGGAAGCTCAGCGCGACGTGGCGAGGCATTTCCGCCATGTCCAGAATCACGTGCCGCACTCCCGTGTGTCCTCGATCGGTAAGACGTGCCGCTCGCTCCGGGTCGTCAAACACCGCCACCGGCTTCAACCCCAGTTCGGGCTGGCCTTCGAGCGTCTCCACAATCCGCCGCGCCGTTCTTGCCTCCCCCACGATGGCGACCGGATATCCCCACCAGCTTTTGCGCGCGCAAGCCCCGCGCACCGCCGCTCGAGCCATCGGAGCCAGCACCAGCGTCTGCGCCCACCCCAGCAGGAATACGGCTCGCGAATACGCCGGAGCGTCCTTGAGCAGAAACACCGTCACCGCCAGCGCCGCGTAGACCGTGCTGGTGGTCGCCGAGAGCTTCCGCAACTCATCCACCGGGTTACGCCCAAACCCCGGATACAGCCCCGCCACCGCGTAGGCCGCGGGAAACAGCAGCAGCACCGGCCACAGGCGCAGATAGAAGTCCAGGCTGAGCAGATCGGCGAAGTGCTTCCACCCCACCAGGCTGACCGTGGAGCTGAAGCCCAGCGCCGCCAGATCCGCCAGCCCGAGAATCCCCGCGCACAGCCACGGCCGCGAATGCTGGACGGCGCGCAGCGGGATCGCCTGCGGGCGCTCCCGCTGGAGGGCGACGCTCGAAATGGGGTTCGGATGAAGGAGAGACAATCTATCTTCCGGCCGCAGCCGTCAACTCCCGCGGCGCCTCGCGCGAAACACCGGTCACCTCATGGTAGAGATCGAGCGTTCGCTCTACCATCCGGTCCACCGAAAACTCCTGCGCCACCAGGCGCGACGCCCGCCCCATGTTCTCGCGCAGCGCCGGGTCGTTCACCAGGGCGCGCAGCGCGCCGGCGATCGAGGCAACGTCCCGCACGCCAACCACAAACCCGGTAATGCCCGCGCGAACCGTATCGGCGACCCCGCCCACGCGCGTCGCCACCACCGGCAAGCCCCGCGCCATCGCCTCCAGAATCACCAGCGGGTGCCCTTCGGAATCGCTGGTCAATGCGAGCATGTCGAACCCGTGCATCAGCGTCTTGGCGTCCTGCTCGCCCAGCCACACCACGCGCTCTTCGGTACCGAACTGCGCCGCGAGCCGCCGGCACGAGCCCGCCAGCGGCCCGTCGCCGATCATCACCAGCCTCGCCGGCGCCTCCGTCCCGCGATCGAGCAGCTCCGCGAACGCCCGCAGCATCGTCTCCGGCGACTTTTGCGGCACCATGCGCCCAACGAAGCCGATGCACTGCTCGCCCGGGCGCAATCCCCACGCATGGCGCAGTTCCGCCCGCGGACGCGCGGCTTTGCTCTCCATCTCGACGCCATTCGGAATCAAGCGGAGCTTCGCCGGGTCGATGCCTAGCCCGATCGCATGCTCGTACTCCTCGCGCGACACCGCGATGATGCGGTCACACAGTTTGGAGAGCCCGAGTTCGAGGACCGCCGCCGCGCGCCGCGCTGCCGCTGAACCGCCCTGGCCCATCCCGAAAAACATGTGAGGCGAATAAATCCGCGCCGCGCCGTAGCCTGCCAAGCCGATCCGGCCCACCAGGCCGGCTTTGGTGCTGTGGCAGTGGATCAGATCGAACGGCCCGTGGGACTGAACGTAATGGCGCAAGGACCGGGCGGCCAGGAGATCCTGCGGGTGCAGTCCGTGGCGCATCAAAATTCGTCGCGCGCGGAAGGAAGGGTATTCGCTCAGCGCACGGAGGTCGTCACAAAAAACCCGGTCCGACCGGACCTCCGAATAAACCAGGTGCACCTCATGCCCGCGCTCCAATAGCCCGCTCGTGAGGTCCATCACATGGCGACCGACGCCGGAGGAAGAGGCCTCGATGAGTTGGATGCACTTCATACTCGTGCCGCTCCCGCGGCGGCCTTGTGCGCGCCCTCCCGACGTCCGATAATTCGCGCGGGAACCCCGGCGCAAATGGAATTCGCGGGCAGGTCGCGAGTAACCACTGCTCCCGCGCCCACAACGCAACCTCCTCCGATCTCCACGCCCGCCGTCACCACCACATTCGCCCCGAGCCACGCGCCGTCCCCAATCGTGATGGGGGCATCCTTTCCTTTTTGCATCGGGATTGGCGTGCCAAGAGCCGTACCGTGGTCGGAAGCTATGATGCAAACGCCCGGCCCAAGGAGCACGTCGCGCCCGATCCTGATCGGACCCTCCGGAGCGGCCCAGATCGAGCAATTGTGATTGATGAAGGCGCCGTCGCCAATCTCGATATTCTCCGGATACTTAAAGAATGCCGTCGGAGAGATCTTGACGCCGCTTCCCTTGCGAATCCGGGCTGCACGAATGAAGTTTCCACCCGTGATGAAGGCCAGAAGGTACGCCCACCCCCGGATCACGCTGTATAGCGAACGAAGGATCAGCATCAGGAGAACGCCGCCACCGGGACCTCACGGCGAAGGGGCCACTCCCCTATTGCTGTCAACTGGAATTGGGCGACCTCAAGCTCCTTCGCAGGAGCGGCCGCGAACCGCCGCCTCGCTATCCACTCGGACTTGCCCCACGCATGCGCGACACAGGTCAGCCAGCATTTGGCCAGCTCCCGGCTAAACAGCCAGGAGGCACCGGGGCGGCTCTCAGAGTGTCGGTCTGCGAGGTGCAGGATGCCCCCAACTGTGCCAAGGTACGCAGCCAGGGCGAACGTTGGCACCGGTTCGCGATAGTAGAGCAACGGCTCGTCGAGAACCTCAAACCGCGCCTCTCCCGCAGTGCGGCACCAAAGCTCGGCGTCCTCAGACCGGTGAAACAGAGGCTGCTCAGAATAAGAATTCGCCCGGAACCACGACGTTCGTGCGGCGACCGTGGGGTGAATGAACGCGTGCCGCGCCGCGAAGCCCCCTCCTTGCGGAGTCTGGACGTGTCGACGCCCGATCACTCGAGAACTTTGATCGATCGAGTAACATCCAGTACCGAGGACGGTCTCCTCAACACACGCGTGCAGGAATTCAACCTGCCGCTCCAGCCGGACCGGGTGCATCACATCGTCAGCGTCCATGCGCGCAAAGAGCGGCGCTCCCGCCTCCCGAACCATCTGATTCAGCCGCGCCGCCAAGCCCCTGGCGCGACCATCAACGAGCACCCTCACCCGAGGGTCCGCAATGCTTAGCGCAAGCTCGACGGAACCATCCTGAGAGCCGTCGTCAACCAGAAGCAGTTCCCAAGAACAAAGAGTCTGGGCGAGAACCGACTTAATCGCAAGTTCGAAGAACTCGCCCGGATTGCGAAACGCGATTCCAACCGTAATCAGC
The DNA here is from genome assembly GCA_963838455.1 of Bryobacterales bacterium. GTDB lineage: Bacteria > Acidobacteriota > Terriglobia > Bryobacterales > Bryobacteraceae > Palsa-187. The sequence continues at coordinate 25,158 of CAWISY010000010.1, read as the reverse complement.
GGCGACACAAACTATGCGACCGCGCCATCGAGTGGCGCGACTCCTAAGGCTGAGTCGTAAACCTCGATCAAACTGGCAACCGAAGCGTCAACCGAGAAACCCCGCACCCAGCGCCGACCGTCTTCGGCAAGTCGCTCACGCAGAGTTGGGGACTCGATCACGCGCCGAAGCTGTGAGATGAGGGCATCGTCATGGTCGGGTTCGAACATCAGTTCCCTGTGAGAGGGGGCGCACGCCTCTCGGATTGTGGCAAGGTTGGAAGCAACCACCGGAAGCCCGGCCGCCTGCGCTTCCAGGGCGACAATTCCAAACCCCTCCTCGAGGGACGGGAAAAGGAAGACGTCGGATGCCATCAAAAGCTCGGTGACGTCTTCGAGCCCGATCAACATCGAAACATCCGTGCGCGGCGTCGAAGCCTGAGCCAGATAGTCCATTTCAGAGCCGTGGGACCCCGCAAAAACAAAGTGAGCGGCCTTTCCGCTCCGGTTCATGCGATCGGCAATCCGCAGGATCTGGCGGTGATTCTTATTCGGCGCAAATCGGGCGACGTAGCAGACCAGCGGGATGCCGGTGGGCAACCCAAGACGGCGGCGAACCTGAGGCCGGTCGACCTTTTTCTCAAACCGACTCAGATCGATGCCGTTGTAAACTACCTTGCGACACGACACTCTATAGCCGGTCTGGGCGACCGCGGCCTGCAGGCTGGTCTGCGACGGGGTAAGCAGATGAGTCGCGCTACTACGCAGGAGCGCAAACATGCTCTCCCGATACACAGTTCGTTTCCAGGAAGGAGGCTTCAGATCCTGCGCCGGATGAACGTGTGCGATCCTTACGGGCACGCCAAGCAAACGGCCGATCGTGAGAACTATCCCCGAGTAATAATGAACGTGGCTGTGCAGAATGTCGTATGGGCCGCTCTGCGCATAAAGGCGCCTGAAGTTCCTCAGATATACCCACGGTTCGCGATACCCCGGACACGGAAGGATGCGGCACCCCGCCTCAAGGAAGTCCCGGCCATAGGCGTAAGGCCGGTCGGAGTCCACCAGCACATCCATCTGGAAGCGCGACCGCGGAATCCGCCTCACGACGTTCAGCAGCCACGTCTCGGAGCCGCCCCGGTTCAAGCCGCCGATGGCCGTAAGCACCCGGAACCGTCGGCCTCGCCCCACCCCGCCCAAGCTTGTCACCTCTTCAACGCTGAACGGCGCCTGCCAATGGGCGGTGCAGCGGAAGCCGGACCATGGACTCCACCCGCACCAAGCTCCGGCGTCTCTCCGCCCACAGACTCGCCGAATATCCCAACGTCATCAAGAATCCCATATGGACACCCGTCCCCAATGAGCCAAACATGCCCTCCGCCATCGAGAGCAACCAATATGCAGTCACAACAAGCAACGGCCCTTGCGACGACTCGTAATCCACCCCGCTATCGCAGCAGAGACGAATCACGAAGTAGAACGACTGTAGACAGATCCCCGCGAGCAGCGCCGCGGCCAGCCAGCCGCGAGTCCCAAGGACATGCAGGAAGCTGTTGTGCGCACCCAGGCGGTTCGTATTCACCTCAAAGAAATCCTTGCCATGGCCGAAAGGGGTGACGTCCTCCAGCGCCAGCCGCCAGATCTCAGCGCGCCCGCCAAGGATCTCCCCCTTTGCAATCGCCGAAGAGTTCTTGTCCACAAGCTGGTCAAGGACTGCAGTCCCCCCGTCCCACAGGAGCGCTAATCCGGCCAGAATCGCCATGCTGGGCAACAAAAGCATAAGAGCCCTGACCAGGACACCCTTGAAGCGAAACAGAGCCACCAGAAGGCATACCGCAATCGTAACGAGCGAAGTCCGATGTGACGACACGGCAATCAAAAAGATCACGGCAGCAAGGAGCAGGGAGAGCACCGGAAACCGGAGCCAGCGCGCCGAGGTCCTTTCCAAGGCAGGCGGAACGAAAAAGATGACAAGTAGTCCCGGCATCAGACTCAGAACGCCAAGCTGGTTCGGGTCGCCCAGGAGGCCAAGGTAGCGGAAACGGATCGCAGGATCGTAGATCAGCGACGCCGCGACGATTAGGGCGTGCGATATCGCCAGAGACCAAAGCAGGGTCTTAAAACCCGTATGCCGCAGCGCTACGGCCCCGCACACAAACAGGCACAGCGGCACGCAGACCAGCAGCCAGAACAGCTCCACCGCGTCGTCAACAAGCTCGCCGTTAACCGCCGCAGAGATAGCGCTCACCACAGCAAACGAGCTCCAAAGGACGAGTAGGGATGTCGGGACGGCCCACGGCGTCCGGTGCCAGACCATCAACGCAAAGCCCGACGTGAGCAGAGCCCCTATTCCGATCCCGGCGAAACGCCAGACCGCAAGCTGATCCGACATGGGCCTGTAGGCCGAAGAGAAAAAGAGCAGAGACGCGGAAAGCAAAAGAACCGACAGAATCCCGGCGAGGCAGGTCCGCGCAGCCGTCGTTGCCCGCACGCTACGCAACCCCCTGCTGCCAAGGCGGCCCTGAAGCGTCCCCAGCCCAACGCCTTCAGAGATCGCAGCACCCCTGCTCACGCCGCCACCTCCTCCGCCACTTCACTCCACGGCGCTAAGCTCCTCCGCCGGAGCGTCGCCTCCATCGCGACGGTCACATAAACCTCAGCGACCACGATCGCCAGCGCCACGCCGATGTGCTGGAGCCACGCTCCCAGCGCCAGCGACAGCGCCACGTTCACGACGCCGGCCGCGAGGGTGATGCGGTTCAGCTCCCGCTCCATCCCCAGCGCGAGCATCCACTGCGAACCGAACGCAGTGCTCAGCGCGATCAGCGGCGGCAGCAGCGCCAGAATGCGCAGCACCGGAACCGCGCCCTCGAACCCCGCTCCCAGCAGCAGCTTCACCAGCAGCGGAGCTCCGAAGAACAGGAGACTGCCCGCGCTCAAGCCCACCCCGAGCATCAACCACACCGACGTCCGCGCCGCGCGCGCCGCACCCGGACGGTCATGCACCATCAGGTGGCTGATGCGCGGGAAGAACACCTGCGTAATCGGTCCGGTGCCCTGCACCGCCGCACGCGCGATCTTCTCCGCGCCCGCGTAAAACGCCACCATCACCGGCGGGGCCAGCAGCCCCAGCAGAAGCACGTTCATGGAGGTATACAGGCTCACGCCCGCGCGGTACAGGAACAGCGCTCCGCCGGAGTACAGCGCTCGCCATCCCCTCCGCAAGGACGGCCACGCGAACGGCGTATCGCGGTACGCCAGCGTCAGGCCGGCGGCCACCGAAAGAAACGGAGCCGTCCCTTGAATGAACAGCGCCAGCCAGCCGTCGCCGGGCGCATGCACAAAGAGAAACAATCCCGCCGCTCCGGCGATCCGCGCCGCGATCCACAAAGCGCCCATCAGCTTCACGCGCTCGATCGCCTGGAAGTACCACATGGGGCTCGCGCCTTGGCCCATCGCCAGGAAAAGAGCGCCGGGAAGCAGGCCGCGATGCTCGCGGAACGCCGGTACGATGCCGGCCAGCAGCAGTGTCAGCAGCACCGCAAACATTCCCAGAAGGATTTGCGCGCCCAGCACGTCGGCCAGCTCGCGGCCCCGCGCCCCAGCGTCGTGACGAACCCGCGCCACCTCACGCGTGGCAGACAGCCCGAAGCCATATTCCACCGCGATCGCGACGACGCGGCCGTAAGCGTCGGCGAAAGCGTACGCGCCCCACTCGGCCGGCCCCAGAACCCGCGCCAGATACGGCAAAGTGAACAACGGGACCAGATAGTTGAACGCATGCACGCTGTAGAGCGACGCCAGGCTCTCCCACAGCCGCCGGTTGGTGCTCACGCGGCCTTCCTCACGCGGCTTTCCTCACGCCTCCTCCTCTTCCGGCCGAGGCTTGTAGTATTTGCTGTAGTGCCCGTAGTAGTAGTAATACCCGGCGCTGACCTCGCGGTGCACTTCGTTCAGCACCACGCCCACCAGGTTGGCCCGCAGCCGGGCGAGGGTCGTGATCACCGAGCTCAGAGCCTTGCGGCTGGTCTCGCCCGCGCGCGCCACCACGATCACGCCGTCCACCGCCGTCGCCATCTGCAGCGGCTCGGCGAAGCCCAACAGCGGAGGCGCGTCCAGCACCACCAGGTCGTACTCGCGCGAGGCTTCCTCGATCAGTTGCGCCAGCCCCATGCCCATCAGGTCGGACGCCCGCCGCGTCGATGGCCCGGCCGGCAGAATGTCCAGATCCTCCGGCGCGTCCACGCGAATCACCGCATCGCGCCAGGAAATCTGCTGCAGTAAAACGTTGGACAGGCCCACGCTGTTGGGCACCTGGTACAGCCGGTGCACGCTCGGCCGCCGCAGGTCGCCGTCGATCAGCAGCGTGCGCTTGTGCTGCCCGGCGTGGGTCGCCGCCAGGTGCGCCGCCACGGTCGACTTGCCCTCCGAGGGCGAAGCGCTGGTCAGCAGCACGCTCTTCAACCGCCGGTCGAAATCCGTCAGCAGGATCGAGTTGCGCAGCGTGCGGATCGCCTCTTCGTAGGTGGAAAGCGCCTGGTAGCCGTCCTCGCCCTTTGCCATCGCGTCGGCTTTTCTCAGACCGGCTTTTCCCAAACCAATCCTGCCCAGCCCCGGCGAGCGGCTTCCGTTCTTGTGATGCCCGTTGCTGTTCCTGTTCCCGTTCCCGTTCCCGTTCACCGGCGCCGGCAGGGCCGCCGTGTTGCTGATCGGACTCAGTCTTCGCCGCCAATCCTTCACCGAGGGCAGGCTCCCGATCACGTCCGTCTTCATCAGCCGCATCACCTGGTCGGGATCGCGAATGGTGTTGTCCAGCACGTCGCTCAGCACCGCTATACCGACTCCCGTAAACGTAGAGAAGAGACACGCCAGCAGCACCATCAGCCAGGTGCGCGGGAACACCGGCTTCAGCCCCGGCCGAGCCTCATCGGCGATGCGGATGGAACTATTCTGGAACCCGGCGTTGATACCGGCTTCTTTGATTTTCCGCACCAGTTCCTCATAGAGCTGCTTGTCGCTGTCGGCCTCGCGTTTGAGCGACTGGTAATTGAAGGAGCGCGAGTTCAGGTCGTCGAACTCCTGCTTGGTTTCGCTCACCTTCTGCGCCAGCATGGTCTCGGCATCGGCCGATTCGCGATACTCCGATTCCACGCGCTGGCCGATGCTCGCCCGCGTCGCGTCAATCTGCTGCTGGATCTCGTCAATCAGAGATTGCTGCTTCTGATACTCCGGATGGTTCACGCCGAAGTGATTCTTCATCTCGGCGAACTTCTGCTGCTCCTGGTTCAGGCTCTCGGTCAGCTTCTTCAGAGCCTCGCCCTGGCTGGAAGCCTGCGCGGCCTCCAGAGTCCCGCTCTTCACCGCGTTGTAAGCGGCCTCCTTGGCGACGCGCTCGGCCTGCGCCTTGGTGTATGCGGTGTTCAGCTCCAGCAGCCGCGCCGAAAGGATGTTGGTCTTCTCCTCCGGATTGATCACGCTCAAGTCGCGCTCATAGCGCGCCAGCGCTTCGCTGGATTTCTCCATTTGAGCCTTCAGCTCCTCGAGCTGCCGTTCCATGAACTCGCTCAACCCCGCCGTGGCCTTGTAGCGGATGCGGTAAGTGTGCGCCAGGTAGGACACCGCAATTTCATTCGCCACATCCGCCGCCAGTTGCCGGTTCGAAGAACGGTAGCTGATCTGCAGAATGTAGGTGTTGGGCGGGCGGGTCACCTGCAGGTGTTTCAGAATCACAGGCGCTTCCAGGCTGGTGGCGGAGGTGTCGATCGCCTCCTCCAGCGCGTCCTTTTCCACCTCGCGCAAATGGAACTTGTCCACCACCGGCCGCAGCACCGAATCGGATTGGATCAGTTTCACCTGCGTAGCCAGAAACTGGTCGGCGTCATTGTTGACGATCTCCGAGGCTTCCTGCCCCAGCACTCCGGTAGGCATGCGCCGGTCGATATCGATGGTCACGGTCGATTCGTAGATCGGCGTCAGCCGCAGGCTCACGATCAGCGCCGCCAGCGTGGTCGCCGCCACGCCGATCGCGATCTTCCACGCGTGCCGGCGCAGAATCCACAGGTAGTGCGCCAAAGGAACGTGGGCCGCGTCCTGAGAGTAAGATTGACGTTCGAACTCGGCATCGATCACGGCCGGCGCCACCGGCGCAGGCGATCGGTAATGATCGGAAACAGCGGGCAAATTCTGAGGAGTCATGCCTTCCTAATGCCAGACAATCAAACCCGACGCCGTCGACGATCCGAAGCCGGCCAGCTTATCCACCACGTTGGCCGCCAGCCGCTTGCCCTTGTTGTCGGGAATGTACAGCAGATCGTTCACCTGCAGCGCCACGTCGCTCTCTTTGCGGTCCAGGATCTTATCCAGGTCGACCGGGATCTCCTGCCGCAAGCCGCTCGCATCCGGCCTGTAGATGTACGCGATCTTGTAATGGAACGGAGCCAGGCCCTCCGACAAAGCCACCACCTTCAGCACCGAATTCTCGGTGCCGTCGCGCACCAGGATGGCGCCTGGTTTGCGCACGTTGCCGAAGACGAAAATCTTGCCCGCTTCCGGCACCCGAATCTGCTCGCCGCCATGCAGCGTGAAGTTCACGGCCGGGTCCGCGTCGTTGAGAAGCTGCTTCACCGAAACGTGCTCCACCGAACCCCCTCGCGTCACCAGAATCTGCGACCCAGCCAGGTCGTTCAACCCGCCCGCCTTGGCCAGAGCGTCCAGCAGTGTCACCGCGCCGATGGCCTGAAACGTCACCGGCAGCTTCACCGCGCCCATCACCGAAACCGGCCGGCTGTGATACTCCGCCACCGTCACCTTGACCACCGGGTCCACCAGGATCTGCTCGGTCTTCAGCTCCTCGGCCACGGCCGCTTCCAGTTCTCGCGGGAACAAGCCGCTGGCCTTCACGCCGTTCTGGAGCAGCGGCAGATGGATCGTTCCGTCGGCTTCGACGCGCATCGTCCGCGTCAGCTCCGGCGCATCGTACACCGACACCGCCACCAGATCGTCCACGCCCAACTGCTGCGAAGGAAGATTGTCCTTGCTCGCGTCGATCATGGGGGAGATCGTCACTTGAGCCCACGCCGTCGTCCTCAGACAAAGCAACGCAGCCACGGAAGACAACACCAATGTCTTGCGCATCATGATTTCACCAACGTCATTTCACCAACATCTTCGTTAGTCCCTCCACCGCGCCGGCGAGCTCGTCGAGCTTCTTCTGCAACTCCGCCAGCGTGGGTTCGCTGGCGCCGTTCAGCACCTTGGAGCGTGCGAATTCGGAGAGGCTCCGCGCGCCGCCCGCCGACGAGACGGCTTCCAGTTGCTGGTACTCTTCCTGCGTCAGGCGGAAGATCACCAGCCGGTTTCGAGGTTTAGTGACGGCCATGCTTATGCGTACTGCCGGCTCACCCACGCCGTGTCGGGCGACAACGCGTCGGCGTCCACTTCTACGGCAAGAGAGCATCCCAGCGCTTCCACGCTCACCACCACGCGGCAGGAATCCTTCACCCGCACCACCACGCCGCGCAGATACTTGAGCGCCCCGTGATCGATCCTTACGTTCTGCCCAATGCGCAGATACGGCCATGGGAGAATCGGCCGTCCGGAAGCCACCAGCACCTTCACCGCGGAGATTTCGCTGTCGTCGACCGCCGCGGGAGTCTTGCCCACGCCCACTACGCTGCGCACTCCCGGCGCGCCCAGCACGCGCATCCAGTCCGGTTTTTCGAACCGGCAGAACACGTATCCCGGGAACAGCACTACGTCCATTTCCTTCTGCCGGTCGGACCACTGGCGCCGCACTCTGTGCGTGGGCAGATACGCCTCCAGCCCGCGATGCAGCAGGCCGCGCTCCGCACTGCGCTCGTGATTGGGTTGAACGGTGAGGGCAAACCAGCTTTCAGGCATTTTGGAGAGGTTTGAACAAAGCTATCGCTACGTCGGTCCCAGGGGAGGTTTGGACTTCAGATCGGGGGGGTACGTTCATGATGTAGTCGATCTGTATACGAAGTCAAGAAATTTTCGCAAACAAATTTGCCCGGTTTTGTTCTTCCCCTGGAGCCTCAGCAAAATAGCCGGAATCGGCGTCTCGTAATACAAGTGCTTTACGCAAATATTCCTTGACCTGTCTGAGCTTCGCCCCCTACACTGGGGTGCAAATGTTCCGCTGCTTTGTCGCTCTGGCTCTGGTCGCAACTCTTTCCGCCGGGCCGGTCTCCATCGGTCTGGTCACTGCCAGTGGGCCTCTGACCGTCGATCGCTCTTCGATTTGGGGCAACGCCACGCTGTTCGAGGGCACCTCGGTTTCGACCGCCGATGCCTCGGGTGAGGTCGCATTGCGCAACGGCGTCCGCATCCAGCTCGCGCCGTCTTCGCAGGCGGTGATCGGCGAGAAGCACGCCCGGCTGGAACGCGGGGCCACCCAGATCAATGTTGGAAAGGCCAACGCGAGCAAGGCGTATGAAGTCGAAGCGCACGGCCTCCGCATCGCCGCCGATGCGGGCGCGCGCGTGGTGGTGGCCTTGGATGCGTCGAACCGCGTCCAGGTCAGCTCGCTCTCGGGCAAAGCCAGCGTCTCGGACCACGCGGGAGTGCTTCTGGCGGCGATCCAGCCGGGCCGCACGGTCGCCTTCGCCATGCCGCAGAATCAGCCCGCCTCCACCAGCGTGATGCGCAATGGCTGCCTGCTGTATAAAGACATGCATTTCATCCTGCATGACGACGCCACCAACGAAGTCGTCGAGTTAAATGGCTCGGATTTAAATTTAAATGTCGGAAAATCGGTCCAGGTTACCGGCAATCCCACCAGCGTGAAGCCGGCCGTGAGCATCGCCACCAGCGTGATGAACGTCACCGCGGTTGCACCGCGCTCCACCGGCGGCTGCCTGGTCATCGCGCAGACGCTGGACGCGCAGACGCAGGTTCCTGCCGCTGCAGGCGCCCCGACGCCGGCCACTCCCGGAGCGGCTCCGGCAACGCCCGCCGCACCGGCAGCGAGCACCGGCGCCGGATTATCCAGCGGCGCCAAGACCGCGATCGTCATCGTGGCCGTCGCCGCAGTGGGCGGTGGAGTCGGCGCCTACTTCGCTCTGAAGGGATCCACCAGCAAGTAGCGGGCAACTGGGTGAAAAGCCCCGGCGCGCCCACTCCAAATGACGGATTCCCTTCCGCAATCCTCCAAAACTCCCTCGTAATCAGGTCCTCACAGTTTGGCCGCCGGCGTGCACAATGCCTGTGCAACGCAAGCTGGAGCTAACATGAATCACATAACTATCACCGCGCCGGAAACCGACCGGCGCAAGAAGGCGCTACACGCCAAAATGAGAGAGTTGCTGACCCACTCGGTTGTGCGCGAAGAGCTGCAGCTCGAGTACCTGGCCGATCCTCTGGACCAGATCGTGTCCAATACCAATCGCGAAATGGCGATGCTCCAAATCGACCAGCAGGCGCGCCTGGTTCACGATGTCAAGCTAGCCCTGGAGGCGATCGAGGACGGCACCTACGGCGTTTGCGAGCGCTGTGAGCAGGCCATTCCTCGCCGCCGCCTGGACGCGGTTCCGTGGGCCCGGCTGTGCGTTCCCTGCCAGTCTGCCGAAGAAGCTGCCGGGCATACTGGCGAGGAGTTTCCCGCCTTGACCTACGCGGCTTAGCCCTAACGGCCAGAGGCGCGGCTTGAGGTGTTCCGAGCGGCGGCTTGCTTCAAAAGGAGGTTGCCATGAATTCGGGCTCTCTGAGGTGGTTCATCATCGCCGCTGCAGCATCCGGCGTGTGGGCGGCCGGCGATCATAAAGTGGACAGCCAGCGCGGCGCCGTCCTGGTGGAGGACGCCGGTTGTCTGGAATGCCACACCGTGTGGGGGCAAGGCGCCGGGCATGAGCCCAGCGGCAAGGCTCCCGAGCTCGGCGCCAACCTGGCGCGAGTTTACACCGCGCCGGCCCTGGCCAGCGCCATCTGGAATCATACGCCCGCCATGCTGGCGGAGATGTCGGCGGATCGATTATACCGTCCGGCTCTGACCGCCGCGGACTGGGAGGATGTGTTCGCGTACCTTTATTCGCTGCAATTCATCGAATATCCTGCGGAGATCGGACGCGGCAAGGAAGCGTTTCTGGCAAAGGAGTGCGCTGGTTGTCACACCGTTGCCGGACCGGCGCTGGGAGCGGGTAAGCCGGTTGCGGACTGGAAGCCCGTGGACGATCCTGTCGCGCTGGTGTATCAGATGTGGAGTCACGCATCGTCGATGGAGTCCGCCGGGCGGGAAGCGCCCTGGAACAAATCCGGCTGGACCAAAATGACCGGCCGCGATTTCAGCGACCTTACGGCCTACTTCCAGAACCTGCAGGGCCTCCCCAGGCAAATCCATTTCTCGCTTCCCGAACCCTCCGCCGGCAAGGCTGCGTTCGATCACAACTGCGGCTCCTGTCACGCCGGACCACTGGCGCTGGAAACCAGCCTCAGCAATACAACGTGGATGGACATCGGCGCGGGCATGTGGAACCACGTCATGCTGATGCGCGGCGTCCCGGTTGTCAATGAGCAGGACATGCGCGGGATTCTGGCCTACGTCTGGGAGCTCCAGTACCGCGGCCCGCAGGGCGATGTGGAGCAAGGGCGCCTGAGTTTCGCGGCGAAGGGTTGCTCGGCTTGCCACGACGCAGGCTCGACGGGGAAGGCCGTGACGCCGGCGACGATCGCAGCTATCGGCTGGGGCGAGGGGCGGCGCATGCACCAGGACATCGCTATCCGGGGCGCCGAATGGCCGCAACTATCGGCGCAGGACGTCGCGGATATCGCCGCATTTATGAATTCGCGCGGCGGCATGACCGCGCGCAGTGGGAAATGAACCCGCCTTTAGCGGACGATTTCCACCGAGCACTCCGCCTGCATAGCGACCGTTTCGGCGACGCTGCCGGCCAGAAACCGCTCCCTGCCCCGGCCACGCGCGCCGAGCACGATCAGGTCTGCGCCCCACGCCTTCGCTTCCTCGAGAAGGATCGCTTTGGGTTTTTCGGCGCGGACCGGGATCGAGTCGCTCACGTTCAGTCCGGACAGCGCCAGGATCTCCCGCGCACGGGCGATGGCGTCTTGCGCCCGGCCCATCGCTTGTTCTCGGGCAGAGGCGAGCAACCCGGAGTCGAGCAGCGGCACCTCAGACAGCGCGTTGGCCGAAGGCAGAATCAGTTCCAGGACGCTGATAACGCAGACTTCCGTCGCGGCCGGCCAGGGACGCGCGGCGATCGATTGCGCGGCCTTTTCGGAAAAGGTTGAGCCATCGGTGGCAAGCAGAATTTTCAACCCGCCCCTGTTCGGTTTCCCGCTAGCCCGCACCGCCTCCACCGAACAGGGAGCGTGCCGGAGCACAGCCGCGGCGACGCCTCCAAAGGGCAACTCGCGCCGCCGCTCTTCGCATGAGCCGACCATCAATAAATCTGCACCTAGCCCGCGCGCCCGCTCAAGGAGCACTCTCTTGGGATCGCCGGAGAAGACCGCGCCGCCCACGTCCCGGCGTGTAACATGAATGCGCGCGATTGCGTCCGCTACTATCTGGTGCGCCTGCCGTTGCGCCTCCAGCGCGATCTCGGAGGTGGTCCATAACAGAGAGGGCTCGGCCACGCTGACGATGTCGAAATACGAGTTCGCCGGCCAAGGCCTGCGCGTGACAGTTTCGAGCACAGCGGTGCTCGCTGAAGACCTGTCCAATGCGAGGACAACCTTCATCTGTTTACAACCCCTCAACCGTGAGGGTGGAAATCCTTTGCACGGGCATGGCCGTGCATATAAGGCTAATGGGCGAAACTGGATCGGAACACTCGTGGTTTCGACGGCGGGTCTTTCGGCGCAGCCTGCCGCGTCAAATTACGCGCGGGTGAGCGTAATGGCTCACGTCCGGTAAGACCCGGCTCTAATCCGCTCCGGCGGCTTGACCGGAATCGGGCGTATCGAGATTGTGCTTCTTGATCTTGTAACGGAGCGCGTCGCGGCCGATCCGCAGAATGCGGGCCGCTTTAGATTGATTGCCTCCCGCGGCCGCCAGGGCGTTGATCAGCAGCGTCCGTTCCTGCGCCTCCAAAGTGCCGATGCCGGCGGGCGCAGGCTCGGGTAAAGGCGCCCCCGTCGCCGTCAGTTGGGACGTCAGTTGGGACGCCGGTTGGGCCTGCTCGGCGGCGGTGCTCAGGTACGTGGGCAGATCCGCTACATCAATGGATTCGCTCATACTCAGCATGGCCGCGTGCCCGATCACGTTTTCGAGCTCGCGCACGTTGCCCGGCCAGGAATGCTGCAGCAGCCGGATCTGCGCCCGGTGCGTCAGCCCGCGGATCGGCTTTTCGTACTGCGCCGCGAACTTGCGCACAAAGTGGCGGCACAACAGCATCAGATCTTCCTTGCGGTCGGCCAGCCGCGGGGTCTGAATCTCCACCATGGAAAGCCGGTAGTACAGATCCTCGCGAAAACGCTTTTCTGCGATATCGGCGCGCAGATCGTGATTGGTCGCCGCAACCACGCGCACGTCCACCTTGCGGGCGGTGAGTGCTCCCACCCGCTGGACTTCCTGATTCTGCAGCACCCGCAGCAACTTAGCCTGCGTGCCCAGGGGCATGTCGCCGATCTCGTCCAGGAACAGCGTGCCCTGGTGAGCGTGCTCGAACAGTCCAGGTTTATCGTGGGTGGCCCCGGTAAAGGACCCTTTGACATGGCCGAACAATTCGCTTTCAAACAGAGTTTCGACCACAGCGGAGCAGTTCAGCACCACGTAGCGGCCTCCGGCCACCGGGCTCAAGCTGTGGATCGCGCGCGCCACCAGGTCCTTGCCGCTTCCGGTTTCGCCGGTGATCAGCAGGGAACGGTAGTGCGGAGCCACGCGTTGAATGCGCGAGAACATGTCCCACATCTGCGGGCTGCGGCCGACGATGCCTTCAAACTCCGTCGCACTCTGCAACTCATCTTCAAGCTGCACGGAGCGCTGCCGCTTGCGCGCTTCCTTTACCACTTTGCCGATGCGCTCGCGCAACGCCCCGATCGACACGGGTTTATTCAGATAGTCGCTGGCGCCCTTGCGGATCGCCTCCACCGCGGATTCCGTCGAGTAGTGGGCGGTCATCAGGATCACGTCCGTCGCCGGATCGATTTCCATAATCCGCTCCAGCACTTCCGTGCCGCTGAGGTTCGGCATCACCAGGTCGGTGAGGACAATCTGAGGGTGCCGGGCGCAGAACAGGTCGATTCCCTCCTCTGGATTGGAAGCAGTCAGGATTTCGAGCCCAGGCTGGGCCAACGCTGTGGAAAGGAGATCCAGACTGCCTTGATTGTCATCGATGATGAGTAGGGTAAGTGAGGAAGCTGGTTCAGACATCCGATTTGCGGTACCGCAACCACAGCATACCCCACCCGAGGGTGGCTACGGAGATCCCTAAAACGGGGCAAGCGTTTCAGGAGATCCCCACCCGGCTGTGAACTCGGTCCAGAATCTGGTGAACCTCTGCGTCGCTGACTTGCCGAAAATCGGCGTACCATTCGCCCACGGCGTGAAACGGTTTCTCCACGGCCAGGCAGGCGCAATGATCGGCTTCGCCTTGGAGACGCTCACAGGCTTCGGCGGAGCCGACCGGCGCCGCGACAATCAGCCTGTGTGCGCCGGCGCTGCGGGCGTGACGCGCGGCAGCGACCATGGTTGAGCCGGTGGCCAGACCGTCGTCCGCGAGGATCACCGTCCGCCCCACCAGCGACGGTTCGGGGCGGCCCGGCCGATACTCCCTCTCGCGGCGTTCCAACTCCAGTGTTTCCTTGGCCGCGATCCACTCCACTTCCTGGTGGCTGATTCCGAGTGCGGCGGTCAAGACTCGATCCACAACCCGGATCCCATGCGCCAGAGCACCCATGGCCAGCTCCGGCTGCGCGGGAACACTGAGCTTGCACACCACCATCACGTCAAGCGGCGCCTGCAGCGCTTCCGCGATTTCCAGTCCTACCGGCACGCCGCCGCGCGCCAGCGCCAGCACAATCGGATCTTTTCCCAAAACTGTGGGCCCCCAACCTGCGAGCCCCAGTTTGCGGGCCCTGAGCTCCGCCGCCAGCTTGCGGCCGGCATCGGCGCGGTCCCGGAAGCGCAGCCTATGCATCCCGGCCCTCGACGGTCTGTTGCAGCTCCAGCTCCAGCAGTTCCCGCCAGATGATCTTGTCCTCCAGCGACTTTCCGTAGTCCGGATCGTTGCGATGATTGCGGACCAGATCGATGTTCCGTAAACGCGCGGCCGCCTTCGCCAGGCGCTTGCGGGTGGGGCATTCCGTCACTGTCAGGATTGGAGCGGCCGGGGTTTCAGCGACTGCCGCGAGATCGAGGGTGCAGATTTGCTTCTTCCGGTTCATGATGCTCTGGTGTGGCAATTAATGGGCCACAGTTGATGGGCCAGCGTCGTCTACCCGCTGTGCACCGCAGACTGCTCCAGCCATCGCCGCATCTCCGTGCGCGGCGCCAAGCCGGCTCGCTGGAACACCGGCCGTCCGTTTCCGAAGACCACAAAATTGGGAATCGACTCGACCCGGAATCGAGCCGCCAGGCTCGGATGAGCCTCGGTATCGACCTTGAGGACCAGAGCCTTGCCGGCCATTTCCTGCGCCAGCCGCTCCACCTCGGGCGCGGCCATGCGGCACGGCCCGCACCAGGAGGCCCAGAAATCCACCAGTACCGGCACCTTTGCCGAGGACACGATGGCGTCGAAGGCGGCTTCATCCACCTCCACCGGCTGGGCCGGCGGCGGCAACGGTGTCTTGCATTTGCCGCAAACTGCCACATCGGCGAGCCGAGCCGCCGGAATCCGGTTCTTAGCCCCACAGGAGGCGCAATTCAGAAGCATCGAGCTCATTTAAATTTCCCCTTACCCTAAGATCCCCCGCGGACCACCCGCTCCCCTGAAGAACGGCCCGCGATTCGCCGCATATTCGCCATTTCGCGATCGTTCTTCATCACTATCGGTGGGCCACAGGCCCATGAGGACTCCCTCTGGTCGCGGTTCGGTCTGAGGCTTTTTACACAGCCGCGACCGAAGGAAGCGGACCCGCCGCTCATTTTAAGATGCCGCGCAGGAACGCTCCGATCCAGAACGCGACTGCGGCAGCCCCGCCGCCAACCGCCAGCGTCATCACTCCCGAATGCCACCAAGGCCGGATGGACCACCGGCTCTTGACCGCCCCGATCCCCAGAAACATCAGGCCGGTGATGGCCGAGGCGACCCAGAAGGCGTTTGGAAAGCTCGCGACAAAGGGAATCAGCGGGACCAAGCCGCACAAAAGAAAGGCCGAAAACGTGGCCCCGGCGGCGCGCCAAGCCGAGCGCACCACGGCGGGAAGTCCGTATTCGTCCCGCAGCATCATCTTCACCCAGCGGTCCCGATCGGAGGTGACCGATCCCAGCACCGGCTCGAGCATTTCGTCCAGCACTCCCAGCCCGCGCAGGATTTCCCGCACCTCTTCCTTTTCTCCTTCGGGGAACTTGTCGATGTGCCGCCGCTCGACCGCTTCGGCGAAAGCGAACTCTTCGTGCTCGGAGCGCGTGGCCAGATAGTTTCCCGCGGCCATGGCGAAGCCGTCGGCGAAGAGGCTCGCGCCGCCCAGCACCAGGATTACATTGGGAGCCAAATGCGCCCCCACCACTCCGGACACAAGCGCGAACGTCGTCACCGCGCCGTCAATGCCGCCGTAAACCCAATCCCGCAGATAGCTCTGGCGCGGCCCCTCCGCCAGCCGTTTGTGGATGGCCTGGCGGGTGTGTTCGTGATCGGCGGTCTGGCGCATGGCTTTTTGGTACTCGCTGCTAGTGTTCGCTGCGCGAATCCACGGAAATCTTGGCGCCCAATTCCTTGGCCGTTGGAATCTTAGATGCGTCCCAGCCGCCGCCCAGCGCCTTGATCAATTGGACGCTGGCCACCATTTCCTGGGATCGGAAGCTGACCACCGCCTGCTGACCGTTCAGCCAAGCGGTTTGGGCCACGATCACGTTGAGGTACGGGTCGAGCCCCGCGCGGTAGCGCACCTGCGCTTCCTCCAGGTTGCGCGCCGCGGATTCTACGGCCGAATTTTGCTGCGCGGTCACCTGCTCCAGAATTCGGAGCGCCGCCAGGTTATCCTCCACTTGCTGGAAGGCGGTCAGCACCGTCTGCCGGTAGTTGGCGACGGTCTGATCGTAGGCTGCCTGATACTGCTGGACGGTGGCCTTGCGAAGTCCCGCGTCGAACACCGTTTGCGCCAGCGCCGGCCCGACCGACCACAGGCGGCTGGGCCAAGTGAACCAGTTCGCCGGCGACACGGTACCCAGTCCGAGTGCGGCGCTCAAGGTGACCGCAGGATAGAAGGCGGTCTTGGCGATCCCGATCTGCGCATTGGCCTGCGCCATCGCGCGCTCTGCCGCCGCGATATCGGGACGCCGCTCCAATAATTGCGAGGGTACGCCGGCGGGAATCGCCGGTACGCCGAGTTCGTAAGCGCGCGGTGCGATGGCGAACGTCGAGGCCGGTTCGCCTTGGAGCAGCGCGATTGCGTGTTCGTACTGTGCGCGCAAGACGCCCAGGTTGGTGTCCTGCGCTTCGACCGTCTTCAACTGTGCTTCAGCTTGCGCCACGGCTTCGTCGTTGGCGAGTCCGGACAGGTGCAGATCGCGATTCAGCTCCAGCGCTTCGCGGTCCGCATTCACGGTCGCGTCCAGCAACTGCTTGAGCGCGTCCTGAGCGCGGAGCTGGTAATAATCCGCTGCCAGGTCTGCCTGCGCCGACAGGCGGACGTTCTCGAGATCCGCCACGCTGGCCTGCGCGGCGATCGCGTTGGCTTCTTTGGTCTTGCGCACGCGGCCCCACAGATCCGGCTCCCAAGAGGCCTCCAGCGGCAAGGAGTAAGTGGTGAAGGTCGCCCCGACGGATTGGCCGAACGCGCTGGAGATGCGATTGTTGGTGATGGCAGGATTCACGGAAGCGGTTGGAAAATACTGCGACTGCGCCTCACGGATAGCGGCCCGTGCGGCTTGAACGTTGGCCGCGGCGGCCGCGACGTTCTGGTTCGAAACGCTGACTTTTTCTTCCAGCGCGCTCAACTCGCGGTCCCCGAACCGCTCCCACCATTTGCCGCGTGCCAGCTCGTCGCCCGGCTGCGCAGTCTTCCAATCGGGAAGCTGCGCCAGTTTCCAGTCGCCGGCGGAGGGAGCCTCGGTTTCTTTATACGCCGGAGGGACGGGCGCCGAAGGTTTCGAGTACTTAGGACCGATGTTGCATCCGGCCAGCAGCAGCAGCGCGGATATGAGGATGAGCTTGCGCATACTTCAGCCCCCGATGTAGACGTCGACCAACTGGCCCGGATACAGGCTCAGCCCCTTGGGAAGGTCGATGTGGAAGATGACCGGCAGGACGCGCACGTCCACGCGCTCCAGGCGTTGATCGGACAGCTCGATTTTGGGCGAGATGAACGGCTGCGTGCGCACGAACTTCAGCGGAATTTTGACGCCCGAGCCGCGGACGGACATCTGCGCCTGCATCTTCGACGGATCGGGAAGGCGCGGCACCAGGATCTCGTCGACGTAGCAGCGCACGTTCAGCCGCGCTTGCCCGGTTCCAAGAACCATGACCGGAAGCATGCCCTGCGTGTAGGAATCGTAGGCGCCCTGCGGCGAAATGTAGCTGCCGGCGATGGGGTTGACGGCCAGAACCTTCCCATCCTCCGGAGCGCGCAAGGTGGACTTGGCCAGCAGCGCGCTGGCCGATTGATACGACTTGGTCAGGGCGTTATAGGTGCGCTCCTGGTTGTTGATGTCGAAGATCCAGGCTCCGGCCTTGGTCAGGTCGCGCTGCTTTTCGGCCACGGCCAGGTTGGTTTTCGCGGTCAGAACCGCATTGGCGGCGTTGTCGTAAGCATCTTTGCTGATCGATTTCGGATTCAGCTCATACGCGGTCTGTTGCTTGTCGAGTTCATCTTGCGCGGTTTTGAGCGTAGCCTGCGCCGCCACCACCTGCGCCTCATTGACGTCCAGAGTTTCTTTTCTCGGCTGCGCCTTCAACTCCGCGAGCAGCGTCGCAGCCGCCTGCGCCTGCGATTGCAACTGCTCCACGGTGGCCCTTTGGATGGAATCGTCGATCACCAGCAGGACTTGCCCCTTCTTCACCTCCTGGCCTTCGGAGACCGCGATCTGCTTCACCGTGCCGGCCACTTCCGGATAGATGTTGATATTTTCGCCGCTGGGTTGATCGCTCTCCACCATGCCCTCGGCGTAGATGGCATTCGCGTAGGGACTGGTAGGCGGGGCAAAGGCCGGCGGAAGCGTCGGCTGTACGATCCCGGAGACGTAGGCGGCGGCCAAGCCTGCCAGCAGCCCGATCACCGACAATGCGAACACGACTTTTCTCATGACACGCCTCCCATTTCGACTCCGATCAGCCTGCCGTCCTCCATCTTCAAAATGCGCGACGCCAGACCGTAAATCCGGCTGTCGTGGGTGACGATCAGGATGCAGCGTTTGTCGTTGAGGACGTTATCCTTGACAAACTTCACGATGGAATGGCCCGTATCGCCGTCAAGCGAGGCCGTCGGCTCATCCATGATCAGGATGTCGGGCTTGCTGGCGATGGCTCGGGCAATGGCGACGCGCTGCTGCTCCCCGCCGCTCAGCTTCACCGGCGGAAGATCGGCGCGGCCTTTCAAGCCCACGATCTCGAGATATTTCCTGGCTTCCTGGATCGCCTCGCCCCAGTTCATGCGTTTGAGGATTAACGGAATCGCCACGTTTTCCGCGGTGGTCAAGCGCGGGAACAGATGATAGTCCTGAAACACGAACCCGATGGTGTGCAGCCGGAAGTCGGCCAGCTTGTCACTGGACATTTTCCAGATGTCGGAACCTTCCACCGAGACGGTGCCGGAGTCCGGCCTCAGAATGCCGGAGAGCACGCTCAGCAGCGTGGTCTTGCCGCTGCCCGAGGGTCCGACGATGTACAGCATCTCGCCGAAATCGGCCTCCAGGCTGACCTCGCGCAGGGCCGGCGTGCGGGCTTCGCCCTGCCCGAACCATTTGACCAGCCCTGTTGCCGAGATTGCTGCGGTTGCCATGTCATCCTCGGAAAATGTCGAACGGCTCGATCTGCAGCACCTTGCGCACGCCGAAATATCCGGACACTGCGGCGATGATCACCACCATGCAGAAGGCCAGCGCCAGGTTCCAGAACATGATCGTGGCCGCGTAATCGGGAAGCCGCATTTTGGCTAGCGCGATGGTCGCCGCGCAGAGACCCACTCCCAGGCCGTAGCCGGTGAGCGCGGTGAAGCTGGCCTGGAACAGGATGGTCGCGATCAGTTCCCGGCTCTTGGCGCCGATCGCTTTGAGCGCGCCGAACTTCTCCAAGTTCTCCAGAACGAACGTATAGAAGGTCTGGCCGGAGATGGAGAGCCCGACCACGAAGCTCAGCACGGTCATGATCAGGAGGTTCATGCCCAAGCCGGTCTGGAACATGTAGAAGTCCGAGATCTTGCTCATGAACTCGTCTTTGGTCAGGGCCAGGTATCCCAACTGCGCGACCTCTTTCTTGATCTTGGCGACGTCGGCGGGATTCTTGGGCTGGACCAGGACGTAGGAAATGGTGAAGCGCGGGTTGGGGATGTACTGCAGGGCGCGCTCGTAAGTGGTGTACAGAGTGGGCACGCCAAACAATCCGCTGGAAGCCACTTTGGCGACTCCGACGATGACGCCACGGTGATCGTTCAACTCGAATTCGGTTCCCAGCCCAGGATTGTTCAGCTTGGGAAACTCCGGATCCTTGACCACGATGAAGCCGTTCTCGCCATAGATGTCCTCGATTTTTCCTTCGAGAAGCGCCGGACGGCCGAACAGGCTGGTATCGTCCAGGCCGACCACCGTCACGGATTGATAGAAGCCGTCGGCCCGTTTGACCAGCGCGCCGCCGGAGTACACCGGCACGGCGTAGTTGACGCCATTTATGCTGCGCACCGCGTCCAGCACATAATCCGGCATGCCGATGGTGTTCGCCACGGTCTGCACCGACGGATCCATCACCCACACTGAGGCTCCCAAGTTGATCACCGTGGCGGAGGCGCGATTCAAGACTCCGGCAAACAGCGACGTCATCGCGATCATCAGGAAAACCGCGAACGTAATGCCCACCAGCAGCGCTGTGAACTTGGCTTTATCGTTCACCAGCAGCTTGTAGGCGAGCTTGAGAATTCCTCGCATGGCTCGGTGCCTATTGCCCTTTCCCGGGCGCTTGTGCAGTGGAGGTCCGGCCGCTTCCCGGAACCCATGCCCGCGTGGGGGTCATCAGCTCAATATCGCCCTGCTTGCACTTGATCAGGATGTTGACCAGCGATCCGGCCGCGTCTTCTGGGCTTGCCAGAAACTCCAGGCGGTATTGATTCGCCAGGTGGTCCGCCACATCGGCCAGGAACGGCGCCAGCGTGGGCAAGGGACCGAAGCCCATCAGGTAGGCCTCGCCTCCGGATTCATTGGCCACGTGCGAGAGCTGGACCTGCCCTGCGTAAATCTTGTTGCTTTCGGTGGCGATATAGTCCGCGCTGGGATGATACAAGGCGAAGATGGTGACATCGCCGCGCTGCGCCGCGTCAATCGCGGCGTCGGCCGAAGGGTCCAGCAGAGCGCCGCCCGCGTCGGGGTCGATGCCGGTGGAGATCATCAAAATGGCGCGGCGCGCTTGCGGATTCCGAGCGGGGTCGCGATCCCAGGCCTGGATCAGATCCTTGAGCGGAACAAACGGGTTGGCCGGCTTGCCTCCAGTGGGAGGATTGAGAGCCGCGATGGCGAGCCCGCGGTCCGGTCCCGGCTTCTCGACGATTTCGAGCTTCCCGCCCTGAATGTACGCCACGCCGACAGTGGTGGTGGCGGGTTGCGACAGAATGAACCGGCGCAACTCTTCGAACTTGGTTCCGACTTCGCAACTGGAGCAGTCATCCACCAGCACGTAGAGCTCGAGCGCGGCGCGGTCTCCCCGCAAGGGCACCAGACCCGTGACGGTCAGCGGCTCATACTGCTGCGTAACGACCAGATCCTGGCTCATGATCAACGGCGGTTGATGGCTGTAATAGTGACCGGCGGTGACGATCATGTGGGCCGGAACGCCTGCGGGAGTGGGGCTTTGTTGGCCCCACGCAAGCAGGGAACACGCCAACCCCAGCCCGATCCGACTTCCTGCTGTGTGCATGTTGGCTCTCCTTTCAATCTCGCTACTGAAGAGGGCATTCCCCCGGCCAAAGCCGAAACGTCGCAAGGCGCTGATTCTGTGGTCATGACCGCGGGTCCAGCGGGTTCACATTCGGGCCTCCTGCGCGATTTCACCCAGGGCGATGTATGCGCTGAGGAATACGCCCCCGTCCTTTTCAAGGATTTAAGGTTGGCTCGCCGGTTGCTGGGTATCAGGCATGGACACTCTACATCGCTGCCAAAGATTCCTAAAACAGAATGGGATTCGCTACGCCCATTCCGTTCATCCTCCGGCCTACAAAGCCTGCGATGTTGCGGCGGCGGAACGGATGCCGGTTCACGACCTCGCCAAGGTGGTGGTCTACTCCGGCGACAACGGCTACGGGATGCTGGTCTTACCGGCCGACTACGCGGCCGATCTAGAGGAAGTGCGCCGGCTGCTAGGGCTGAGCGCGATTCGCCTCGCCTCCGAATGCGAGCTGATTGAGGTCTTTGGAGGATGCGATGTCGGCTCCATGCCGCCGTTCGGGAACTTCTACGGCATCCCTGTGCTGTTGGATGAAGCCGTGATGAAACAGGTGTCCCTGGTGTTTACCGCCGGCACCCACCGCGACATCCTGCGCATGAGCGTGGCCGATTTTCTGAAATTGATACATCCGCTGGTGGCGAGCTTCTCTGTCCAGGCTCCCGAACTGGCGATGGCCGGTCCGGTCTGAGAAGGTGTCGTGTGGCGCGCCCGGAGGGACTCGAACCCCCGGCCTATTGGTTCGAAGCAATAAACTGGCGCATTTTCAAAAACTTAGCGGCGGGCACAATGATTGCTAGCTCTTGCGCATTGTTGCGAGTTGTCAAAGGCTTCCGCGCCTCGCTGCCGACCGCGCTAGCAAAGCTGAGCAACGCTTCTATGCAGGGGGTGGGCACAAAAGTGGGCACACAAGATTCCACACGGGCGAACGCAATTGATTTCAACATCGAAGTCCCTCGCCACATCCAGTGGCGTAGCGCATCGATCATCTATGTTGGCTCGACACCGCACTGGACTCAAGAAGCTGCCTCGTGGCTGGTAGAGTCCTCCAGGGGAGAAGCATTCGTATGATAGCTCTGGGCTGTCTTCCTCCACCCGGCCCAGCGGGCTTTGGTGGAACGGACGTTCGGTGGGCCCGCGAGGGTGGCCGGGTCAGCCGGAACGGGCAAGACCATCGTGGCTCTGCACCGGGCCGTGTTCCTTGCGCGGGCGAATCCAGAGGCCCGGGTGCTGCTGACGACGTTCTCGGACGCGCTGGCAAATGCCCTGAGAGCGAGGCTCCGCAGCTTAATCAGCAATGAACCGAAGCTGGCCGACCGGCTCGAGGTGCATTCGATGAATACGATCGGCCGCCGCCTCTATCAAGCGCACTTTGGGTCCCCAAAGATCGCAGCCAACACCGTCACCCGGCAACTTCTCGATGAAGCGGCTTCATCGGTCGACGTGAGCAGGTTCTCGATCAGTTTCCTGCAATCTGAATGGGAACAGATCGTCGACGCGTGGCAGTTGGAGACGTGGGAGTCGAATCGCGACGTGGCGCGGCTCGGACGCAAGACTCGGCTCAAGGAGAGTGTTCGAGCCTCCCTCTGGCAGGTGTTCGAGCGAGTTCAGTCCGCAATGAACTGGCGCGGGCTTGTCACCTATGCCCAGATATTCGATCGATTGGCCACGAAGCTCGCCGCGGGCGGTCACCCACCATTCGAGTTCGCCGTGATCGACGAAGCCCAGGATGTCAGTGTCACGCAGTTGCGGTTTCTGGCAGCTCTCGGGTCGGGCCGGCCGAATGCGCTCTTCTTCGCCGGCGACCTTGGACAGCGCATCTTTCAACAGCCGTTTTCCTGGAAGGCGTTTGGCGTCGACGTTCGCGGTCGTTCGTCAACTCTGCGGATTAATTACCGGACCTCGCATCAGATCCGCAGGCAAGCCGATCGCCTGCTTGGTCCCGAGGTTTCTGACGTGGACGGCAATCGCGAGGATCGGCGTGGAACGGCCTCGACGTTCAACGGTCCGGCCGCCGGACATCCAGGTTCTGGATGATCCAGAGAAGGAAATCGCGGCCGTGGGCCAATGGCTCACAGCTCGGGCCAAGGAAGGCGTGGTGCCGCACGAGATCGGAGTTTTTGTCCGCTCCGACGCGGAGATGAACCGTGCCCGGAAAGCGGTTGAGAGCGCAAAGCTACCCTACAAGGTCCTCGGCGAAGATGCCGAGACGGTGACCGGCCGAGCCTCCATCAGCACCATGCACCTCGCCAAGGGCCTGGAATTTCGGACCGTCGTCGTCATGGCCTGCGACGATGAAGTCATCCCTCAGCAGGCGCGGATCGAGTCTGTTCCTGACGACGGTGCGTGTCAATGACTTTGAGACACTCCGACTGGGAATTTAGTGAGTTATTTCATCTGAGCTTTGGGGTTTGTTGATCCAGACCTCCTTGGGAAGTGGCAAGGGCGTCGGCGGGCGCCGGACGAAGCGCTCGGGATGAGCCGAGTAGGCGGCGTCCAGAACGATCTGACGGTTGTCGCGGACGGCGGGAGCCAGGCCGTAATGGACCATGGCGGGCGTCATCATACCGATGCCGGAGTGGCGATGGTCGTCGTTGTACCAGGGGAAGAATCGCTGGCAGAAGGCGCGGCTGTCTTGAATGCAGCCGAAGCGATCGGGAAACTCGGGGCGATACTTCATGGTGCGGAACTGACTTTCCGAGTACGGATTGTCGTTGGAGGTGTAGGGCCGGCTGTGGGTCTTGGTGACGCTGAGGTCGGCCCGCAGCAGCGCCACCGGCTTGGAGCGCATGGCCGAGCCGCGGTCGGCATGAATGCCGAGTTGGCCGGGTTGGATATTCTGCTTTTGGCAAGTTTCCTCGATGAGCTTGCTGGCCAATCCAGCGCCTTCGCGCATGGCCACCATCCAGCCGACGATGTAGCGGCTGAAGACGTCCAGGATGACGTAGAGGTAGAAGTAGCTCCACTTGGCGGGGCCGCGCAACTTGGTGATGTCCCAACTCCACAGTTGATTGGGCGCGGTGGCCAGCAGCTCCGGCTTCTGGTACGGCGGATGGACCAGCTGATTGCGGCGCTCGCGCGTTGCGCCGTCCTGTTCGAGCACTCGATACAGGGTCCGAGTGGAGCACAGATATTGGCCTTCATCCAGCAATGTGGCCTGGATCGCGGCAGGCGAGCAATCCTGGAAGCGCTCGGAGTTGAGCACGGCACGAACGGTTTGGCGTTCTTGCGAACTCAATGCTCGCGCGGGCGCCGGACGAAGGATCATCGGCACGGGTAGCGCCGGGCCGAACACGGGCTGGCGATAGAACGATGCGCGTGCCACGCCGAGAGCATCGCAAGCCGACTCGATGCCGACCGTGGGGGCCAACTGATGGACGGCATCCATCAAGGTTTCCCGTCCGGGTCTTGAGTTGGGATCGGCCACCCCAACAGCGCGGCCACTTTTTTTTGGACATCGATCACGATCTCGGCTTTGCGCAGTTGTTCGGTGAGGCGCGCGTTGTCCTTCTGTAGTTTTTGAATTTCCTCCTGCACCGGATCGCGCCTGGATTTGGGACCGCGCTTTTGCGGAGCCAGGGCTTGGAGAACGCCGGCCGCGCGCTCGCGCCGCCAAGTCGCCAACAACGAAGAGTACAACCCTTCGCGGCGGAGCAGCGCCCCGATCCCGCCGGAGCCTTTGGCTTGGTCGGACTCCGTCAGGATGCGCTGTTTGTATGCGGCGGTAAAGCGGCGGCGCTTGGCTTGGGCTACGACTTCGGGGTCAGGGCGGGCCTTGGGATCGGCGCCGGCTTTGCCGTCAGTGGCACTCCGGTCGCCCTCGCTACGCTCGGGCTCCCTGCGTCCCACCGACGGCAAGGCCGCTGGGGAGGGCACGGGAACCGTATGGTTATTCATTGATGAGATTCTCTCTCGCCCTGCTCTGTAATTAGGGTACGAGGAGTGTCTCAGCTATGTTGGCACGGAGG
>CAWISY010000009.1:0-32993 GCA_963838455.1 Bryobacterales bacterium | reverse complement strand
CCGTGACGGTCTTGAACACCGAAACGTTGGTGAAGGCCTGGCCGGGGCCACGCATCGGAAGAGTGCGACTGAGGTTGCCGTAGGTGTAGGCGGGCGCCTGGCTGAAAGCGGCGATGTTGATGTAGTCGTTCAGCCGGGATTCCAGAGATCCGCTGGTCTGCGGGTTGGCGCCCGTAGCGTTGGGGAACTGCAAGCTGGTGCCGATGACCGAGTTGTTGTTGGTCTGCGTCACCTGCAACGGGAAGCCGGTCTGCATCGTGGTTTCCGCGTTGAGGCTCCAGCCGCCCAGGAAGTACTCGACCGCCTTGGGAGCGTTTTGCATGAACTGCCGGCCCTTGCCGAACGGCATGTCGTAGTTGATGGCGTTGGTCCAGCGATCGGGTGTGTTGATGGTCGCCAGCGCCCAGGCGCTGTTGATGTTGTAGTTGTCCTGATAAGAGGAGCTCTGGCCGTTGTAGGTGTTGCTGGCGGCGGACGAGGTGTCCTCGTTCTTGGACCAGACGAAGGTGCTGAGCCAGTTGAGGCCGTGGCCCATCCGCTTATTCAGTTTCGCGTAGGCGGAGTTGTATAGGGCGTGGCCCAGGCTGGGGCTGGTCAGCGTCACCGAGGTGTACTGCGGGAACGGCAGCAGCGATTGCGCCAGGGTGATGGTCTTGCCCGACAAGCTGCTCAGCGCGAACGGCGTTCCGTAGAACGGGTTGGGTACGGAGGCCTTGAGCGCGGTGCCCATCGACAGGTATTGGTCCGGCAACTGGTCGATGTTAATGGACCCGGTACCCTGAATCAGATCGTGCGTAATCGATCCGGAGTAGCCGGCGGCCACGATGATCGAATCGGGCAGTTCGCGCTGGATGTCGAAGGAGTATTGGTGTACGCGAGTGGAGCGCGAATTGTTGTCGTACACGCTGATGGCTTGGCCGATGCCGGCTTCCTCGCCCAGGGCGTTGCCCACAATCGCCAGCGGACCGCTGGGGAACGGGTTGCTCAGAGAGCCGGTCGGGATGGCCCCGGCGTTGGAGACCGAAGCCAGACCGTTGTTGTAGGGCGTCGACTGGGTGTAGCCCAAGGTCGATTGCAGGCCGAAGGAGAACGGATTCCAGAACAGGCCGTAGCCGCCACGGATACTGGTCTTGCTGTTCAGCGCGTAAGCGAAACCGACGCGCGGGCCGAGCTTGTCGTTGTTCTGATTGGTGACCGCGGTCGGGAAGCCGTTCAAGCCGGCATACTCGGGCACGCCCAGGGTGGTGATACCGGGAACCGAAGGCTGAATCGGATTCACGGCCGTGGGGTCGAATCCAACCAGCAGGCCGTTGTTGGGCGAATGCACGCCGGTCTCATACTCATAGCGCAGGCCGAAGTTCAGCGTGAGTTTGGAGGTGGCGCGGAAGTCGTCCTGTACGAAAACGCCGTAGTAATTGACCAAGTTGTCCAGCGGCTCGGCAGTTGCCAGGGTGGCGCTGGTGGGGTCGCCCAGCAGCAGGCTGGCCAAGCTGGCGCCGGTGCCGACCACGGTGGAGTTCGGGTTGGCGCTGGTGAAGCTCGGGCTGAACGAGTAGGAGCCGGAGCCCAGCGAGCCGCTGCCGTGAACGTGAATGGCGCGGTAGTCGCCGCCGAACTTGATGCTGTGCTTGCCCATGTACTTCGACGCGCTTCCAGAGAAGCTGCGCGAGTAGTAAGTGCTGTAGCTTTGCGAGCCGCCTCCGAAGCTGGACAGGTCGCTCATCGAGACGGACGGAAAAGACAGATAGGGCAGCTCCGAGGCCAAGGTCGAAGAGAATCCCAAAGCCTCCGGGTTGAATCCGGTGGTGTACTGGAGGGTCCGGTTGGGATAGCGGTTGAAGCCCCACCGCAGAGCGATGACCCAAGTGGGTGAGGGAGTGATGGTGGTGTTGGCCTGCGTGGCATCCACGAAGCGGACCAGCAGGCTGTTGCCGGGCGTAGCGATGTCGTTGATCCAGGTGGCGTAGCTGGGCTCGCGGCTGCCGTAGTGCAGGTAAGACGCGCTGAAGCGCATCCACTTGGTGAGTTCCTGATCCAACTTAGCGGTCTCCTGACCGGCGCGATCATACTGCAGCGGCGTGGAGGCGTAGTTGGTGGCACCGTAATAGGGCGTCGCCAGGTTCGGCGTCGGGAAGAAGGAAGCCAGGTTCTGGCCAATCGGATTGAAGCGGCTGGACGGAATGACGTTGCCCACAAACGGGGTGCGGGTGTAGGTGCCGTTGGCATTCGCCACCGTGCTGGAGGGATCGTAGATCACCTGCTGGGTGCCGTTGGTGTACTTGCTCTGAGAGAAATTGCCAGTCTTTTCAAGCGCGGTGGGCACGGCGATGGAGCTCGACTCGGTCTGGTTCTGGCGGTAGCCTTCAGTGGCTACCCAGAAGAAGGTCTTGTACTTACGGCCGTCGTAGAGTTTCGGAATATAAAACGGACCGCCGAAAGCTCCGCCGAAGTTCTTCCACATCTGCGGAACCTCCGGAAGGCCCGCCGCGTTGGCGAAGTAGTTGTTGGCGACGCTTGATCCGAGCCACTGATATCCGAAGGCGGAGAAGTGGAAGTCGTTCGATCCGGACTTGAGATACAGGTTGAACGTGCCGCCGCCGGTTCGTCCGACTTCGGCGTCATAGGTGTTGATCTGGACCTTGACTTCCTCCGTCGCTTCCGTAATCGGGACGATCACCGCCTGGTTGGCGGAGTTGGTGATGGCGATGCCATCCAGAAGGTAATTATTGCCGGTGATGGGGCCGCCAGCGATGGAGATCTGCGACGAACCGCTCTGATCCTCCATGCGGTTGAACTTGGGATCGCCGCCCGGCGTCACGTTCTGCGAGATCTTGACCGTTTCATAGAACGGGTTACGGCCCATGTTGGGGAGGTCGTCGAGCTTGCGCTTGTCGATATCCTGGGCCACAGAAGCGTTGGCGGTTTCCACCTCGGCGGCATCGGCTTCGACGTTCACGCTTTCACTGACCTGGCCGACTTCCAGTTGAAGGTCGGCAGTCAAGAATCCCTGCGTGCCTACGACGAGCCCCTTCTCCTCGAGTTTCTTGAAGCCCGGCTTCTCTGCGACAACATTGTAGGTCGCGGGGTTCAGTGCGTTGAAGGTATAACCTCCATCGGCGTTAGATACGGTCGAGCGGGCGATTCCGGTGCCTTGATCGGTCAAGGTGACCTTAGCCTCAGGAATGACTGCTCCGCTCTTGTCGGTAACGCTTCCGCGTATGCCGCCCAAAAATGTCTGCGCCATCAGCGGCGCCATAAAAAGTGCGAAACCTAATGCGAGTCTGTGGGTACTAAGCATATGCTCCTCGATTCCGTTCGTCGGATTAGTCAGAGGGCGCTTACGTGGGGCGATTCACTTCGGGCGACTGCCTCAAGGCAGTTGCGAGAAATGAGGGCTCAATTTCGGCGAGCTTGATTTTCCGCTACCCAGCGGGAGGAAGGGGGCAATCCAGGGTTCAAAATCCCAGCCTTACTAAAAAGGAGACCAACACGGGGGGAACCGATTGCTGATTCATAAATGGTAATAGAAACCCCGGTGAAAGTCAATATGCCCGGAGGGCGGGGGCGCGCGACATAGAAATGATGATTTGCAGGATCTCGGCGTTGGGGGCTCTTGTCTGAACGTATATAATACGTACAGAAAGGAGTCCCCATGCCGCAGT
This sequence comes from Bryobacterales bacterium, assembly GCA_963838455.1. Taxonomy (GTDB): domain Bacteria; phylum Acidobacteriota; class Terriglobia; order Bryobacterales; family Bryobacteraceae; genus Palsa-187. The sequence continues at coordinate 29,331 of CAWISY010000009.1, read as the reverse complement.
CTCTCTCGGATTTGGAAAAGCAGCGTTCCTCCCTCGCCTCCCAGTTGGTGCAGTTAGGAGATCTTCGTCCCGGATCGGTCACCGGGATCGTCCGCCGTTGCGGGAAGCCCACCTGTCATTGCGCCCAACCCGATGATCCCGGCCACGGCCCCACCTTGCGCCTTACCTACAAGGTTCAAGGCAAGACCATCAGCGAGACTTTGCCGGGTCCCGCGTCGGTACGCAAAGCGGAACGCGAAATCGCCGAGTTCCGCAGGTTTCAGGAACTGAGCCGATCCTTTCTCGAGGTCAATGAGAAGATCTGCCGCCTGCGGCCGGTGGAAGAGCAAGCTCTGAGTGAACAGGAAAAAAACGGCGGACGCCATCCAACAGGAAGTCGCGCGCGAAGTAGAGCAATTGCTGCGCACCATCTTCACTGGCGTGCGCAAGACCGGCAGCCTGGATCTGGAAGCCGTCGAGATGCTGGTGCGCTCGGCCATGCATCGGGCGGGAGCGAGTACGTTGACCGAGCTACTCAAAAGAAGTTTCCAGACCACCGCCGGATCAGCGAGCGCTTCCATGCCCCTGCGGGAAGCAAGCGTTTTATCGCGAGTTACGCTCCAAGATGCTGCTGACGGCGGTCGGCGAGGCGGTTGTATCGCGGCCCTACTACCTGTGCCCGCACTGTCATGCAGGACAGTTTCCTGGTGGACCAGGAACTCGATATCGTCAACACCGAGTTCTCGCCCTGGGGTACGGCGCATGCAAGCGCTGGTGGGACAGGATGCCTCCTTCGATCACGGACGGGAGCAGATGAAACTGCTGGCGGGCCTGGAGGTCACAACCAAATCGGTGGAACGCGTGTCCGAATCGATCGGTGCCGATATCGCACGACGCGAGCAAGCGGAGATCGATCGCGCGGTGCAACTCGATCTCCCGATCCTGGTGGGTGAGCCCGTGCCCATCCTCTATATCCAACTGGACGGCATCGGTGTGCCGGTGGTGAAGAAAGAGACCGCAGGCCGCAAAGGCAAGCTCGACGGCCTGCCTGCCCACACGCGCGAAGCCAAGCTCGGCTGCGTCTTCACGCAAACCAAGTGGGACCAAGAAGGCTATGCCATTCGCGACCCTGACTCCACAACCTATACCGGCGCCATTGAAAACGCCGGGCAGTTCGGCAAGCGGCTCTATGTCGAGGCCTGGAAACGCGGCTGGAGCCGCGCGGAGAAGAAGGTTGTCATCGGCGATGGCGCCGAATGGATCTGGAACCTCGCCCGGGAACACTTTCCCGGCGCCCTCCAAATCGTCGATCTGTTCCATGCGCGCCAACATCTATGGGATTTGGCACGGCTGCTCTATCCCAGCGACACCAAACGCCGTAACGCCTGGATCGGTCTCCATCAGAAACGCTGGCTCGACAAAGGCAGGATCACCAAGCTCGTCGAGTCACTCCGCCGGATTCAAACCACCGACGCGGAACTGGCCAAGAAAATCCGTAACGAGGCCGACTACTTCGCGACCAACGCTACTCGCATGCAATATCCCGCGTTCCGCAAACAGCACCTGTTTGTCGGCTCTGGCGTCATCGAAGCCGCTTGTAAAACCGTCGTCGGTCATCGCCTCAAACAGTCCGGTATGTTCTGGACCGTCAATGGCGCCAACTCCATCCTCGCCCTCCGCTGCTCCCACCTTAACGGCCGCTTCGAGGATTACTGGGAGAGCCGCCGCGCCGCCTAATCTCCACTTCTATGTCGCGCACCCGGAGGGCGGGGGGGCTGAGCCGCTACAGCTTCTTCACGGCCGCTTCCAGCGCCAGCACGTCGTGATTGGCGTTGATGGAGACGCGCTTGGGCGCTTTCGGCAGAGTCGCCTTGATTTGCGCGGTCATGTTCCCGAGCACGCGCACACGCCGGCCCGCCTCGGACCAATGGCCGTCGAAATCGAAGTATAGGGGCACCGTCATCAGGAAATCGGCCGGCACATCGCTCTGCGTCAGCTTGCCCTCGAAGGTGACCATCCCGCCGCCGGCGGGTTTGATCGAGTATTCGAGATGATACCGGGGCAGGCCGGTCCCGTAGATCCAGTCCTGGAACAGCCACGCGGAGCTGTGATTGCCCGCGGCATCGAGCGACGGCTTCATGTGCTTGTCGACCACGGCCTTGAAGCCCTCGGTGGTGGGGGCCTTGTGCAGATAGGTCTGGACGTAGTCGTGCATCAAGGCGATGAAATCCTGGTCGCCGGTCTTGGGGTCCCGCATCAGCATGCGCAGCATCTGCAGGAAGTAAGCGCCCTTGGGGTACACCAGCCCGTTGTAGGCGCCGCGAGTCTTGAAGCTATCCAGGCGCTGGCCCAGCCACACCGGACCGGCATCGTTGGGCGAGTTGCCGAACGGGTTCTTCTGCACGATCTCATCGCGCAGCCGGTCCCAGAATTTGTCGACCTCGCCCGCCTTCGAAGTCGCCTCCACGAACAAGCCGGCGGAGAATTCGGCGAATCCCTCCGAGAGCCACTGGTCGTGATAGGTGGCCCATCCCACCATGTGTCCCCACCACTGGTGCGAAATCTCATGCGGAGTCACTTCCTGAATGAAGCTGGCGAAGCGGAACTCCTCCTGGCCCATCAGGGCGTAGCGCTGCGTCGCGTCCAGGAACGCGCTCATCGGCAGGTACACCAGTGTCGGCCAGGATTGCCCGTAATTGAACGCCGGCTGCTGCGTGATGGCGATGCGGCCATAGGGAGCCTCGCCAAACCAGCGCTGGAACAGGCGCATCGAATTCTCGCCCTCCACCAGCGCACGGTCCGCCATGGCCAGCGGCGTCAGATTCAACCGCTCGGCGAACTGCTTCAGGTAATCCGGAACCTCCGGCGTCGAATACGCTTCGATCACGTAGCCGGACTCTTTATCGGTGAGCGATTTTTTCTTGAACGCGCCGTAGTTGAATCCGGCAACCGCCAGCGGGATGTCCGACCTCCATTCCGAGCAGCCCTGGTTTTCCTCGGTCCACTCCTTCACCAGTTTCCCGGTGCCCACCAGCGTGTACTGCTTGGGAATTTTGAAGGTCAGATCGTAGGTGGCCTGGTCGACGAAGGCGTTCATGCTGGGATACCAACTGGTGCGTGCGCCCACCGTAAAATTGCCGCTGCCGGCATTGTGGATCACCTGCCCGCCCGCGTAGATGATGCTGAGATTGTAGGTGCGGCCCTTCACCATCGGCTCCGGAAGGATCACGTTGAAGAACGGATCTGCTTTGAACGGCTCCTGGATGTAGCTGAGCTCGCGTTTGCCGTCGCTGACGCGCTGCACGCGCAGGGTGGGAGCCAGGTCGAAGGGAATCACTCGCGCGCCGTCCAGCTTGCCCACGAACTGCACTTGCGCCATTCCGGCGATTTGACCCGAGCCGCCAATGGTGGTCTCGATCTTGTAGCTTTGGGGCGACGCGACGCGCCGGTCCTCGTTTGAGGCAGCCCCTTGCGCGCCTTTCCACTCGGAGTCGAGGTGCGACAGATACCAGATGCCCCCGCGTTCCCCGTTCGAGTCGATGTTGACCAATCCCACCTCTTCCGGCGACGGCAGATCCGGCATCGCGCCCGAAGGCACGATGAGGAAGCGCAGATCCGAATCGGTCTTGCCGTGAAGGAATGCCCGGAAGGAGCCGCGCTGGGCGGGATTGTACAGCTCGGCGAGTAAGTCCGCCTCGAGGTCGGTATCGGCTTTGTCGCGCAGCCGGTGGCGAAAATCCTTGAGCTGGTCAGCGGCCTTCGAATCGAGGGAGGTGGTGTGCGCCTGTCCCTTGATCTCCGCCAGCGTCTCGTCGGTGAACGCCAGCATAGCGCCGTCGAAAGTCTCGTCCACATCGGGCCGGCCGATTGTTTTGTTGAGATGCGCGGCTTCAATTGGAATCGCGGGCTTCAACTGGAAGCGCCCTTCGCCGGTGAACACGGCGATGGCCGCGCGCCCCAGAACCGGCGGGAGAAAGCTGATCTGCCCGGTGCGCAGGGTGATGGTGGCGACGTCGCGCTTCAGCTCTATATTTTCGACGATGTAGGTTTCCGCCGGCGCGGCGTTGCGGAGGGTGACGTAATTGGGATCGGTGTTGGCCAGCGGCGAGACGGCTTGAGCGGCCAACCATGCCGGCATCAAACACAGCAGGCCCGGGATGAAATATACGAGGCCAAACCGCTTCATGGCTCAACTCTATCATTTCTATTTATCGCCTTTGTTACCATAACGGCGAGTGTTTTCCTCCCGCCTGAAGTCGGATTTGCGCCCCAATCCCCTGTCGGTTCTGCTCGCGGAAAAGCGCCGCGCCGGCGCGCGGGTGCTGGACCTGACCGGCTCCAACCCCACGCAGGCGGGGTTCCGCTACCCGGAGCGCGAGATCCTTGATGCCATCGCGGATCCGGGGGCGATGCGCTACGATCCTGCGCCGCGCGGGACTCCCGCGGCTCGCCAGGCCGTGTCGCAATACTACGCCGAACGCGGCCAGGACGTTCCGGCTTCGCGCATCCTGCTGACGGCTAGCACGAGCGAAGCGTACTCCTATTTGTTCAAACTGCTGACCGATCCCGGCGATGAAATCCTGGCGCCGCGCCCGTCTTATCCTTTGTTCGAATTCCTGGCCGAAATGGAGTTGGTCGCGGCCAAGCAATATTCGCTGCGCTACGACGGGAGCTGGCACGTCGATTTCGAGTCGCTGGAGCGCGCCTGCTCCCCTCGAACGCGCGCTGTGGTGGTGGTGAATCCCAACAATCCCACCGGATCGTTTTTGAAACCCTCCGAAGCCCAGCGCCTGGAGGAATTCGCGACGCGTCGCGGCATCGCCATCCTGTTTGACGAAGTCTTCTCGGACTACGGCTTTGCCGATACATCGCCCGCGGCCGTGACTTTCAAAGGCGACTTAGTCGCCTTCCGCATGAGCGGGCTGTCGAAGATCGCCGGGTTGCCGCAAATGAAGCTGGGCTGGATTGTCGCGGAGGGCGCTGGTTGCGAAGACGCGCTCGATCGCCTGGAATGGATCGCCGATACGTACCTTTCGGTTGCGACTCCAGTGCAACTCGCGCTTCCCCGGCTGCTGGATTGTTCCGCTGTAATTCGCGGGCAGATTCGCGAACGGACTGCCGTGAATCTCGATATGCTGCGGCGGCAGGTGGAGGGTTCTCCGATGAGCGTGCTCGCTGTCGAAGGAGGCTGGTGCGCCACGCTGCAGGCGCCTCGCACCCGATCCGAGGAGGAATGGACGCTCGTGTTGCTGCGCGAGCACGACGTCCTGACCCAGCCCGGGTTCTTCTACGACTTCGAATCCGAGGCGTTCCTGGTGCTCAGCCTGCTGACCGAGCCTGCGAGCCTACGCGAGGGAATTTCGCGAATTCTCAAAGCGGTTACCTGACATTGCTGTAAGGGCCGTCACCTGGCCCCGCCGCTGCAGATCAGCACTTCCCCGCTGACATAATCCGACAGCGGGGAGCAGAAGAACAGCACCGGTCCGGCGGCTTCCTCGACCGTACCGAGCCGGCCTAGAGGGCATTCCTGCTTCATAGCCTCGATCGCCGCCGGCAGCACGCCGACCTTGATCTTGCGCCCGTGGATATCGATCTCGGATTCGGCGCCGAGCGTCTGGGTCAGCCGTGTTTCAATGAAGCCGAACCCCACCGCGTTCACGTTGATGTTATAGCGGCCCCATTCCTTGGCTAGCACTTTAGTCAAGCCGATGAGGCCGGCTTTACCCGACCCATAACCGGACTGCCCGGCGATGCCGTCCACGCCCGAAATGGAGGTGATGTTTACTGCCTTGCGCATGACGCGGCGGCCCTCGGCGGACTCGCGCTTGGCCGCTTCCCTCATCCAGTTCGAGGCCGCGCGCAGAATCCGGAACGGGGCAACCATATGAATATCCAGCATCGCCTGGAACTGCTCATCGGTTGTTTTTTGGATGACGTTGTCCCAGGTATAGCCGGCGTTGTTCACAATAATGTCGAGGGAACCGAACCCAGCCAGAGTCGCATCTATGAGTTTTGCGGGAAAGCCGGACGAAGTGATATCGCCGGGCATGGCTTTGGCCTGGCCGCCAGCCTTGTCGATTGCGATGCCGGTTTCAAACACCGGGTCGCGGTCGAGATCGTTCAGCATCACCGCGGCTCCGGCTGCGGCGAGCTGCTGCGCGATCGCGCGGCCGATTCCGCGCCCCGCACCAGTCACCAGCGCAGTCCTGCCCTTCAGGTCGAGAAGCATGTGCTACTATACACCAAGCTCCGGCTAAATCGAAACCAAATTAAGCTAGAAACAATCCAACTGGCATGTCCTACCGAGTGGGTTCCCTTATAACAGCGTTCCTCGCGATTGGGTGTGCTGCGGCTTTTGCCCAGCAGCAGGTTAGCATTAATTTTGCGGCACAATGCCCGAACGGTCAGACATCGTTCGGCCCGTGTTCGAGCACCTTTGCCGCTGCGGGACCCCCTCAATCAGTGACCATCCAGACTGCCGCAGGGCCCGTCACCTTCAGCGGCGGCGTGCTGACCAACAGTGAGACCTACAATCTCGTCGATGGCAACACCGTCTACTCCACGGCGTCGTTTGGCGCCGGCGGCTACCAGCAGGCAATCACGATCAAGCTGCCGGTGGCGGCAACCAACTTCTTCGTGCAGTTGATCAATGGAGATCCCTACGTCGAGGCTTACACGGTCTCGGACAACGCCAGCCACAGCTCCTCTTTTACGCTGCCTCCCAACACCGCCAGCGGCCAGCAGGGAGTCAGCTTCCAGACCGTCGGGACCACGGTTACCATCACCACCAGCGACGCGAACTGGGATTTCGCGATTGCCGGCATCAGCTTCCAGGTTCTGCCCGCCAACCCGGTGATGGACCCCTATCCTTACCTGCTCAATTTCTCGGCCAACACCACCTCCACCACACCTCTGCAGCAGAGCATCGTGGTTCAGGATCTGGGCGGCGCCAGCATGCCGTTTACCACGACTACCCAATTCGGCTCGCCCTGGCTGACCGTCACGCCCACATCCGGCACCTCGAGCATCACCGCTCCCGGATTTGTGTCCGTAATCGTGAACGCATCCGGCCTGACGGCGGGCTTATACCGGGACGTGGTCATCATCTCTTCGCCGGCCGCGACGTGTCCGCCCCCGCCGCCCCTGCCCCCCGGGGCCACGGTAGACTGCGCCATCAGCGGAGGACAAGCCGTCTCGCAGATTCCGATAGCGTTCTTTGTGGCCAACACCGGCCCGATTCTTTCGGTTACGCCCACGGGCGTGCTGTTCAATGTAGTGCAAGGCGTGGGATCGCCTGCGACCCAGAACATCGTCATCGCCAACAAGGGAAGCGCGAACACGTTGGTCGAGTGGTCGGCCGGGCCGGTCAACGGCACCAACGTGCCGAACGCAGCTTTCCTCGAGTGGGGGACCGGCAATGGGCTGGTGAGCCCGGGCAATCCGACGACTCTAACGCTATCGCTCAACAGCGTGGCCTCGGGACTGTCTCCCGGAGTATATTACGAATTGCTTGCAATTTCCGACAATGATTCGCAGAATTCGCCCCAATATGTGACGGCGGTGTTAAATGTGGTTCCGTCTTCTTCCGCGGTTCTGCCGCAGATCAGTCCCGCCGGGCTGGTGTTTGCCGGAATTGCCGGCAAGCCGATGCTGCCCCAGCAGGTGACCATCAACTGGAGCGCCTCGGGTGAGCAGGTCTTTACGGCGACGCCGCTGCAGCCGCCGGGGCAGGACTGGCTGACTTCGGATTCCGGCGGACACGCCTCCTCGGTAACGGTCGCCACCATCAACGTGATGGCCAACGGGACCGGGCTCCCGCCCGGCGTGTATACGGGGACGGTCAGCCTGAGTCCGATTTCCAGCACGGTCGGCACGATTGCACCGGTGCTGGGCGCCATCAACGTCACCATGATCCTGGGCACGCTCACGGGCACGCCCGCTCTGGAGGACGCAACGGCCGTGCCGGCCGCCGTTCCGTCGGAAGTCACTCGCGAAACCACCATCCCCAATTGCGCTCCCACCGGACTGGTGTTGACGGAGACCGGCATTCCCAATAACTTCACCGTCCCGGCCGGATGGCCCTCCAACCTGGTGACCACCCTGATCGACAACTGCGGCAACGCGGTCGAAGGCGGAGCGGTGGCGGCCAACTTCTCCAACGGCGATCCTCCCATCGCGCTGATTGATCAAGGGGGCGGGGGACAGTATGTGGCTACCTGGCAACCCACCAATCTGAACAACACCGTGATCACGCTGAGCGGGACCTCCGGAACGCTGACGCCGGCCATGGCGCAAATCGCCGGGGTGGTTACGGCGAATCAGGCTCCGGTGCTGAACCAGGGCGGAATCGTCAACGACTTCAACTTCCTGGCCGGTGGCGCGCTGGCGCCGGGCACGGTGGCGGCGGCCTTCGGGGCCAACCTGGCGACCTCCTCGACCGGGGTCTCGCCGCCCTTGCCGTTGCCCAATTCCTATCAAAGCACCCAGCTCCTGGTGTCGAGCCTGCTCTCGCCGCTGTACTACGTCAGCCAGCCGCAGCTCAACGTGGAGATTCCCGCGGAACTGCGGCCGCTGCAGCAGTATGAGGCGGTCGGCATGGCGGGCGGGCAACTCACCTTGCCGGTCACCGTGACGCTGGTGGGACAGGCTCCTATTGTCGACGCGGAATCGGATGGCACCGTGATCGCCCAGGACGCCAACCAGAGCTACGCGCTGGTCACAGCCGGCAACCCGGCGCATCCCGGAGACACTTTGGTGGTGTACCTGGTGGGCATGGGCGCGACCAATCCCTCGGTCCAATCGGGCCAAGCGGCGCCCGGCCCTCCCAACCTGGCGCAGACCACGGTTCAACCGGTGGTCAAGGTCAACAATCAGACCGCCCCAATCGTGTACGCCGGCCTGGCGCCAGGCTACGTCGGACTGTATCAGATCGATTTCACGGTACCGAGCACGGTGACCGCGGGCACGGCGAATCTGACCATCACGCAGGGGACCGTAAGCGCGAACTCGACGACCCTGCCGATCGCAGCGCCCTAAACGGGCTTGCCCTGAACGCCTATCATTAGTAGGTTGACGCGAACCGCCGGGATCGTCCTTCGCCTGGCGCGGGCAGGTGATTACGAGGGTCGCCGGCAGAATGGCTGGAACTGGCTGTACGCCGGTTCCAGCGGTACCACCAGCCTGACCAGCGCAGCGACTGCGATATCGGCCGGCAACAGCCCCACCGCGGCGGGCACGTAAAGGGAACGGTCACGATCACGCCGGCGGTGACCGTGAACAACGTGAACGCGACTGTTACGCCTGCGCTCTGGCGGCCGGATATGCGGGATTGTATCAGGGGGCGATTCAGGTTCCGACGACGCTTTCGGCCGGGACGTATCCGATTGTCGCGACCATGGGACAGGTAGGACTGGACGAGGGTTCGTCGCCGAGCACGGTGGCGCTGGTTGTGCAATGAACACCGTTCAATAAGGAAGCGGGCAGGCCCATTGCCCGCCCGCCTATACCTCGCCGGGAGGCCTCTATTCGGCTTTAGCTGAGCTGGTTACCGGCGTCCGCCTCCGCCACGGACTCCACCGCCGCCGCGGACTCCACCACCGCCACGGAACCCGCCGCCGCCATAACCACCGCGGTAGCCGTAGCCGCCACGATAGCCGTAGCCGCCGTAGCCATAGCCGCCATAGATTCCAACGCCGCCGTAGTATCCGTACGGATAACCATAGGGATACGCGTAAGGATAACCGTAAGCGTATGGGTACGCATACGGATAGGGGCTAGCGTAGTACGGGTATGCCGGGTAGGCATACGGCACTCCCACGCCAATACCAACTCCGAAGCGAACCCCCGCCGCCCGCGCCGGAGCAGGGGTCATCATCATAAGAATGGCGATTACCGCCAAGGCTGGGATTCCAAATTTCTTCAGCATATTCATGCCTCCAAGGGAGCCTACCTTTCTGCTCCCTCCACTAGTTCGACGCGGGAAAACCCGGCCGGGATTCACACCTGGGGGATCGGTTCGATTAAAGTCCGTTACTCCAACCCCAGACGCCGGGCCCGGCTTGGATGAAGAATCGAGGAAGCGGAGTTGCCGGCCGAGCGCAGACTCGCGATTTTGATCGTCGTGCCGCTCTAGCGGGCATCGCGGACCCAGTCAGCACGACGCGCGAAGAAGCGCTTTGAGCAGGTTTCGCAGCGATAGGGACATACGAAACGCGGGAGCGCGTTCTCCACCGCCTTGGGCCAAGATGGACGAATGCGACCCGAGAAGCATCGTGGACACTTTGAAGGATTGCCTCGCCGGAAGGCAGCGAGCGTCGCTCCGGACCACATAGCCGCAATCACAGATGCCAGCGCGAGTGGGACCGCGTAACGGATTCGCATAGGTTTTTAGTCTGGATGCCGGGTGTAGCAAGTCCGTTGCATCGATTTGTTCCTTCTGGCCAGATGGTCGCTTAGGATCCATTCGTTAAACTTCAGCCCTTCGCCTGACGATTGAAGGGTGTGGAAACGGTAATCGAGCGCCCGGGCGAACTGCGCCCGCGCGAAACCCGTTTCGGCTTCGCGCAGCACCGCAACTGGGCCTGCGTCTCGGTCTTTTTCCTGACTGTCGGGCTGCGGCTCGCCCTGCTGCCGTGGCTTCCGGTTCCGAACCCGGTCATCCACGACGAATTCAGCAACCTTTTGGCGGGCGACACCTTCGTGCACGGCCGCTTGGCCAATCCGCCGCATTCCCTTTGGCCGCATTTCGAGACCTTTGAAGAATTACAACAGCCAGTCTACGCGTCGAAGTACCCGCCGCTCCAAGGTGTCGCGCTGGCCTTCGGCGAGAAGTTCTTCGGTCAACCCTGGGCAGGAGTCTTGCTCAGCTCAGCGCTGATGTGCGCGGCCGTGTGCTGGATGCTGCAAGGCTGGATTGCCCCCGAGTGGGCGTTGCTGGGCGCGCTTCTATTCGCCATCCGCATCGGCGTATTGAGTTACTGGACCAACTCCTTCGAAGGTGGATCCCTTCCGGCTCTGGGAGCCGCACTGGCCTTTGGCGCCGTCGCCCGCATCTGGCGGGAGCGCAAGTACGCGCATGCCTTCACCTGGGCGCTGGGCATCGCCGTCATGATGCACTCGCGTCCTTTCGACGCCGTGGTGATCGCGGTGTTGAGTTCCGTGACGCTGGTGGTGTTGCTGCGCAACTCGGGGATCTCCCTGGCTTCGGCCTTTACGCGGCTCGCGCTGCCGGCGGCCGCAGTGCTCGGTTTGTCCGTCGCTGGTGTTGCGTATTACGACGTGCGCCTCACCGGCCACGCGTTGACCCTGCCCCATGCGCTGTACGAGCGCCAGTACATCATCGCGCCGCCCTTCCTGTTTCTTCCGCTCAAACCGCAGCCGGTATATCGCCACGCCGTGATCCATGATTTCTTTGCCGGGCAGCAGATGGATCTGTGGCGGGACGCGCACAGCAACCCTCCCCTCCAATATGTGGCGCGGCTGTCCGTGATCGAAGCCTTTTTCTTCGGTTCCTGGCTGGTCATGGCGCCGTTGCTGCTCTGGCCTTTCGCGATAAAAACTCCAGAAGAGCGGGTTGGCGCAGCGCTGAGCGCAGCCGGTGCGTTGTCCATTCTGCCTTTGGTGATGGGGCTGCCGCATTACGCGGCCGGCTTCGCCGCGATGTTCTATTTGCGATTCCTGCAAAGCTTGTCGCGATTGACGGCGTGGCGCGGCTGGGCCGGACGCATGCTGGCGGTGGCGACCGTCGCCGTATTCCTGGTCTCCGGCCGCGACTACTTCAGCGCCGTCCTGGCCCATCGCTCAGCAACCTTCGGCGAGGACCGGGCGGCTCTGAGCCGTAAGCTTGCGGCATTGCCCGGAAAACAGCTCGTCCTGGTCCGTTATGAGCCGGGTCACAACTCGCAGGACGAGTGGGTCTTTAATGCCGCTGATATCGATGCATCCAAGGTGGTCTGGGCGCGCGAAATGGGCCCGCAGCAGGATCAGGAGCTGATCGATTCCTATCGCGATCGCCACCTGTGGCTGGTTGAGGCGGACCGGAACCCGCCCGCGCTGTCGCCCTATCCATTGAATGATTCGCAGAAAGAACTACGGCGCTGAGCGCAATCCCGATGCCTCGCCAAGCGCCGCGTGTCTAGCGCTCCGGCGCGTCCCCATCGGCAGAGGCGCTGGTCCAGGCCTCGATCTGTCCAACGATTCGACCTTCGCGGATCGGAACGCAGTCCTCCGGGTATTCCTGCACAATGGGCACGTTCAATTCTTTGAGTGCTGTCAGGAAACGATCCAGGTGTTTCATTGCTCCGCTTGGTTGATCGTGCAGCACCAGCAGACTCCAATCTCTCGACCGGCATTGCCGCAAGGCGGTGGTCATCCACCCTTCCGGGTCTCGCCAATCCCTGGGGACACAATTCCAAAGGACCGTACTGTATCCTCCCGACACTAACCTTTCGACCACCGCTGGATGCAGCAAATGGCGCCCGAGCCGTCCTGCGCGACCATAGGGGCGAAACAATGGCGGTCTCTGATCGAGCCATGCGAGAGATTCCTCCGCCTGTTCAAATTCGCGCAGCGCCGTGCTGCGGTCTAACTCGCCAAGTGGCTGCGTGTGAGAGTAAGTGTGATTGCCGATCCAATGACCCTCGGCACTTGCTCGCATGGCGAGAGCCCGCCCCTCGGCGGTGACCACCTTGCGTCCCATCACGAAAAAAGAAGCTTTCACAGAATGCTTCGCAAGCGTCTCCAGCACCAAGGGCGTGACTTCCGGCTCCGGCCCATTGTCGAAGGAGAGCGTCACCATGCGGAGTGAAAGAGTAATTTGCCGAGGCTGGGGCCTTCGGAGGTGTATTCGACTGCAAGCATATAGATCAATCGAAGTCCCATCTCCGGACCGTGCGAATGGCGACTCTGCATTCAGTTTAAGCGATTGGCTTCGCGACCATGGATAGAAGCCTTAAGGATTGAACCGGCGAGAAATCGTCAGTCACCATGGAGCGGACACGCCGCTCCATATCAATTTTCGGTCGGCATCTCGTCGATGTGGTCGATGACCAGCACTTGCATGGGCCGCTTTTTGAGCTCAAGCTTGAGGCCGAGAGTCCTGTTGATGGCTTCGGGGAGCGAGATCGCGCCGCTGGGCTCGACTACGTTTTGGCCGGGAGTGGTCGCGGGCTGTCCGGGGCCGTTGCCTTGGAACTGGCCGATGGTGCTGAAGCTCAGAGTGAAATCGTAGGCGCCGGTAAGACCGGTCTGATCCAGCACGTCGACGTGGGCGTACCCGTTCGCGAGGTTCGGCAATTGCTCGACGAATTGCGCTATGGTCATGTTCTGGCAGGTGAGCAGGCGCCCGAGGATGGGATTGGCGTCGCGAGGGTCCTTGCCGTCGGCGCCTGGGCCCTCATGGCAGCCGGTGCGATTCGAAGGGTCAGCCTTGGTTAGTTTCGGCTTGACCGCGGTCAGAACGTAGCCGTCGACAGGGCGCTCCTCCATATGCGTCTTCAGGTGGAAGCGGTCGGCGAGAAGCTTGCGCACCATGAGCCGCAGATCGTCGTCATCGACTTGCTCGCCGGGCGCAGGCGGAGGCGCTTTGGCGACGATATCGAATTTGGGGGAATCCAGAAATTTCGGCGCGTTTGCGAGCAGCTCATCGGTATTGAGCTCCCAGGCGAAGGTGATGATGTCTTTCAACGATAGGCTGTGCACTTCGACGCGGCCGTTTTCCACGCGGCCAGACGATTGACCGGAGTCCGGGTCACTGGGCTTGATGACGGCGACTTCAAACTCGGCCGGCGGAGGAGCAGGCAGCGCATCCGTGACGCCCGGAGGATCGGGGGTCGGCATTTCGTTGACGCTATCGACGACCAGCACCGGCACGGGAGCTTTTCCCGCCTCAAGCTTCAAGCCGAGCTGCTTGTCGATCGCGTCGAAGATGCTGATGCCGTCGGCGCCGGCCGCCGCGAGCACCTGCCGCGGGGTCCATCGAAGGGTGAAGTCGAAGGTTCCCTCGATCCCGGTCTGGTTCACGGTCGGAAAACTTAAGTAGTTACCGCCGAAGTCCCGCAGAACCGCGGCGATTTGGTCCATGGTCATGCCGGTACACTTGGCCACGTTGATCGGAACGGGGGGCGGCGGATTCTGGGGCTCGCCGTGGCAGCTATTAGTAGAATTGTCGCTCTCCTTCAGCTTGGGCTTCCCTCCCTTCGGCACGGTGAGCACATAAACGCTCATGGCCTTCTTATCCGGGTGGAGTTTGAGGCCGAAGCGATCCTCAAGGAGAGATTGCAGCATCAGCTTGACGGTGGCCGGCGGAGTCTTCTCCGGGGCCTTGGCGCTGATATCGAAGCGATCGATTTCAAGCCAGGCGGGTCCGCCCTGGACCTTTTCCGCCACGACGCCGTAGGCGTTTGCGATCAAATCGAGCATGCTGGCGAGGCGAACGTCGTAGCGGCTGCCGCGCAGAGTCCCGCCGCGCATATAGGGGTTGGTTACGTGGCTGCTCTTGCGGATCTGCGCGATCTCAAACGACGGACGCGCGGCGGTGGTAGCCCCGTCCTGGCCCGAAGCGGCGGATGATAGTAAAGCGCAACATAGCGGGGTGAGACTGGCGATCCTGGTCCATACTCGGATCATGTTCGATAACCTCCCGCTGACGGCATTTAGACAGTTATTACGCACACGAAGCGGAAAGCGTTCACGAAACTTTGAGCTCCACTGGCCGCTTCACTAAATAGAATACTACATAGGCTGGCGCGTTCGGGCGGGACACAATTCACCGGCCCCGCCAGGAGCGGTCACGGCTCGCGGCGCGGGCGCATCCTCACCAGGGGACTCCGGGTCTGGGCGGCTGTGGGGCGAGGGCATTTTCCGGGCGTTCGGCTCGCCATAATTTTGAGCTTTCGAAGAAATTACTGCCACAGAAGCGTAATACTTACTGGTGCCCTATGGCGACCTAACGGACTCAACGACTTTGGCGTACCCTTGGCCTGGCACTTCACGTGCAACGCGACTTTGGAGAAGGGAGCAGGGCAATGTCAGTAAATATCCTGGATCAGAACGAAGAGGCCCGCTTACCAATATCCTGGCAGGGATCGGGCGTCGACCGTCGTTGTCGTCCCCGTCTGAGGTTGGCGCTTCCCCTGGTTTTGTTTCGATCGGGAGAGACAGACCGAATCGAAACGACAACGGCGGATGTAAGCTGCGACAGCTTCTACTTTGTTTCGGATCACCCATTTTCGCCTGATGATCGGCTGGAGTGCGAACTACTCATACCTGGTGACGACGTGAGTTCCGTTCCAGAGGGTGACTTGTGCCTGCGCTGCGGAGTACGGGTCATCCGTGTTGAAGAGAGAGGGCCTCAACTGGGTTTTGGTGTGGCCTGTCGGCTGGAAAACTACAATGTCAGTAGGAGCGCCAGATAGCGCAAGCCTGAGAGCTCATTCGCCTAGCAACGGGTGGGGGATTCGCGCCGGATTTCTCCCGCTCGATGGAGGCTGCCCTGGCGGGTCGACAAAAGACTATCTTCCAGGCGGAGCGTTGTCGGACAGATGCGCTCCGGTGGGAAGGACGGACGTGGGGCATGGAACGGCATTGAGGAACTTGGCAGCGCACACAGGGGACCGATTCCGAACTTTTGAGTCGAGGATGAAGGGCCTAAGACAACTGCCGCGCAATCGTCGGGTCCTTGATCTTGGAATCGTTCACCAGCAGAAGCGCCTTACTGAGAATTAAGCCGAGGATGCGATCGCCCTCAAACGGCAGCGGTAGATTTGCAGCCGTATCCCCAGAGCCCTGCACGATACACAGGTAGCGGCTGCCCGGCTCCATCAGAACGTTGCCGCTTCCGATGTGGATGCGGTACTCATGCAGATCCCCGCGAACCAAGAGAAATCGGCCATCCAGCCGGCACCGGTCTCGAATCGCCAGTTTCGGCAGCAGACTTTCGAGCACCACCCTCCTGTGCTCCGACGCCGAGGTCAGATCGCCGAACGCGACTTGTTGCCAGTAGGGGAGATGCGGATCGTCCGGGTGATCCCGATTCCAGGCTGGATCGGTACCGATGCTGGTCACGCCTACAAACAGGTCACAGTCCCGCATCACCTCGGAGAACACCAGCGCGGGGACCTCCTCGAGACGCAGCGTGGCTCTGCGCCGGAGCCCTAGAAACTTCCTTGGAAACGACAACCCGAAAGGTCCCGTTTCCAGCTTGTTCGGCTGCGTAGCCTCTAGCCGAACGAACTCGACACGGCCCGTGCTGATGGCCAGATAGATGCCGTGCGCGCTGGTGGATTCGTCGCCGTCCGCTTCCGGCGATTCCACGTCGAACTTCGCTTGCAGGTTGTACTGAGGGAGATCGAGCGCCGGGGTATTGTGCGAATCCCAATCGCCCATCACCTTAAACTTCCAGCCCCGCTCCCTGCAAAGCGAAGCGAACGGATGCTGGCGGATGATGTGCGACGCAAAGCGATTAGAGTAAGTCCCCGTCTCGCGTTCGGCATCGGTAAGCAGATAAACCTCGCGATGCGCCTGCTTAAACGGCTGGCGCACCTGATGGTCTTCCAGCCGGCAACGCCAGCTCAGGATGGTTTGCACGCCGGACCGGATGGGATGCCACATCCGCACGCGGGCCTGCTTGGAAGGCTGGACGGCATGGCCCGCCCAATCCACCAGGTTGCCTTGCCAGGGAATGGCGGTCCGCGTTTCGCCGCCCTCCTCAAACTCCCAGATGAGACGGGTCGCAAAATGGGAGACCAGCGGATGATCGAGATACCACGGCTTCCACCGCTCGAAGGAGCAAGTCCCTTCCGAGATCAACTGGCGCTCCAGGCGGGACCGCTGCGCGGCGATCTGGCCGTCCAGCTCTTTCACGCTGCGGTTGAGATCCTTGAGGAAGTTCGGCGTGTTCTTCTTTTACATTGGCAGGAGCGCTCTTGAGAGGCTTTACCCTCACGGCTCCAAATGAGCGACGCCCCTTCGCGGCCGATCGTGAGGCGGGCTTCGCAATCCCCCACCCGCTCCACCCGCACGCCGGCCCCGCCGGACGTAACGCCTGCCGCAACCAGGCCGAACGCCGGAACGGCCATCGCTTCCAGATCGTCGCGGGAGACCTGATTGCGCTCGGCCGCCTCATTCATCGCTTTTTCGATCAGCCTGCGGGCCACGTCGTACTTGACCCTCCCCGCCAGGCGGCTCAATTGCGCCACGCCATCGAGTCCCGGCATCGCGGCCAATGCGTTCACACACGCATTGCCCACGCGATGGGAAACGGCGCCGATCATGGGGATCTTCCGGAAGCACCCGAATGCGAAGTTCGCGATATCCGGCGCGATGTCGGCACGCCCAAGCGCGCCCAGCACCCATACGAACCCCTTTTGGTAGGCCGCCTCCGCTTCCGGCGCCTGGATCGTGGTTTCACCGGGAGTGGGACCCAGCGCCAGCCAACGCCGAGCTGCGTCCAGAACCTCAGCCTGCCCGATCCGCGCGGCTACATTCACTGCCTCGGCCTGCCACTTCTTCGACGCCGTGCTCTGTGTGAGCGATCGGGCGTGAAGTAGAAGGGCGCGCCATTCGAATTCCTTTCCGGAGGCGAATTCCTTTCCGGAGGCGAATTCCTTTCCCAGACGCAGAGACTTCCCGGAAAACGATTTGACTCCACGCGCCCGCGGGTGCGAGAGCTTCTTCCTTAGGGCCGCCGATGAAAACGTCGATTCGCTCGTGGATCTCTTTCATCTCGGCCAAGCCGTGATAACGCGTGACACTGTCGCGCAACCGGTGCACTGCTGTGAGGAGCGCGGGCGTCCTGGGAGCGCCCTCGATCGCCGACAGAACCGCCTTAAACGGAAACGGCAACCTCGGTTGCGACACCAGTTCCACCAGCCTCACCGCCTCGACAGCGCTGAGCGGGATGCCGCTCCGCAGCAGGGAGGCAGCTACGGCCTTCAACACGAGCTTGAAGTGAAACGAGCTGTTTCTGACAATTTGGTTGAGCGCTTCGAAGACGAAAGCCAGCCGAACCTCCGGCGGCTCGCTTTTCAGTCTATTCAGGGGTGCTTCGACGAACTTGAGTACATCCCGCTCCCGGTGGATAAACGGATGGGACCCAACGGCGGCGACAATCTCGCGCATCCGATCACTGGCCTCAGGAGCGAGTTCCGGCGGCGGAAACTGGGCTCGCTTTGCCCGCTGGAGCGCGTCAGGGTCAACCGTCATTTTTCAACCTCCGACGAGGGGGACCAGCTTGATAAACTCGATCTCGGAATCCTCGTGGAGCTCGAACCGCGAGTCCAGCTCCGTCACTTGATTTCCATCGACGAGCACCAGAAAGCCGTTCTTCTCGAAACTCGAGTAGGCGCGGCGGCACTGCGCTTCCCAATCGAGAGGCCGCTTGGTTTTCATCCGGAATCCATTCAGAATTTGTTCTGATTCTTCCGGCTGCACCAGGCCCTGGAAAGTCTCCGGAAGCGCTTGGTTGTAGCGTTCCACCTCCTGCTGCAGGCGGCCACGGATCAAGTCCCGTAGTGTCGCCGGACCCGCGTCCAGCAAGATTCCGCCAGCGGCGGTCCGCTCGCCGGTCCGTCCGGCATGGAGGGGTGCGTCGAATATTCGGATCGTCATGAGCCATCCGTCCGATGTAGTATGTAACTTCAGCGAAAGAATCGGCCGCAACTCGACCGCGCATTAGGGGTGTTCACAGTTCGTCTTGAGACCGGTGCGCCGTCGTTCAAAGAGGGTGCATTCTGATCGAGTAAACTAGGCTAGACCAAGTTGCGGAAGTTCGCGTATACCGCTCCCTTGCGGTAGCGGCTCAGAAACCCTTGCAGAGCCGCGCGCGCAAGCAAGCGGTTTGGGACATCGAGCACACGCTAATTTCTGCAATTTGGTGCTAGACCAAGCACATGCCGCTCTCCGTCGGCGAACAAACTCGGCCGTACGAAATCCTTGCCGGTTGGCAAAGAGGGCGTGGAGAGGTTGCGAGGCCCGCACGATTGCGCTGCTCAATCACGCCAAAATCCGCCAGATCCAAGAGGCCGGCCCCATTGAAATGTAGAGGGGAGGAAGCCGGCAGATGATCCTTGTGCTGTTCGCGATTCTGTCCGCCGTAGGTGCGTGGCATACGTGGCGTCACAATCCGCTGTATTCGGCGCGATCAACCTTACGCTCCGCGGCGGTGGTGCTGTTGGCGGTCGCCGCCATGATCTGCATCGTCGTCGCCGCCGTCAACCTCACCATCAACCGGTCCCCAGCCGTTGTGGGCGGCGCCATGGCGGCGGTCGTCGTTTTTGGCGCGCTCTCGCTGATCTTCATCATCCGGGCAGTGTCGACTCCGCCGGAAGCGAAACTAGTCATGGCGCTGCCGCCCTCCGCCAAGCTGGTCCACGTCCATCGGCGGAAGGTTTACAAATGGGCGAAGTTCTCCGCGATCCTGCTGGCGGTCTGCGCGATTCTGGCGATGGTCATTCCCGGCGATGCCAAGTATGCTCCCTTGACGGTCGGCGGCATGGCCCTTCTGCTGGGCGTTGTTCTCCTGCCGGTTGGGTATGTCACTGCCCGGGATTTCGATCGTTCGCTGACGGCCCTCGAGATCGATCCGTGGGTACACTGGCAATACGCGCCTGCCGAATGGAAGCAATGGGCGAATGTTCAGGTGGAACGCATGAAGGCTACGCCTCCCACCTTCCTCCTGAAACGCGACTGGCGCAAACTTGCGTGGCCATGCGCCCTCATTGCCGCCGGAGTCCTGGTATTTTCCCCGGGCTCCTGGCTGGAAAAGATGCTCTATATCCTTTTTGTTTGCGGTTTATTATTCGCAATCGCCGAGGAGAGCACGCGAGACTACCGGCGTGCGCCCGAGAGGCTGCGCACCACCCTGCTCAAGGCCGCTCCCGAGGTCTACTTCGGTCATGACGGAGTGTTCTGCGACGGCGCCTACACAACCTGGCTGAGCCTCAATGTTTACCTGACGTCGGCGTCGATCGATGAGCGGCAACCACGCAGTCTGGTGTTCCACTTTGACAACGTAGTTTCCAATCCCTACGGAGGAAACCCGGTCATCCCCATCCAGCAAAATGTGCTGATCCCTTCCGGCGCCGGGAGCGACATCGCGCGCCTGCAACAAGAGCTCAGCGCCCGCTGCCCTAAGGCTCGAATCATGCTACAGTAACGGTCACTATGCAGCGCAAAATCGCGGTGTTGGCCCGCCTCGGGCTGGTGGTGGTGATCGGCGCGGGTGTCTCCTGCGGCCAGCAAAAGACCCTCAGTCCGGCGGATCAGGCTAAGATCGCTGCGTTGAAGAGTCTGCGCGACGACGGAGTCCTTACCGCGCAGGAATACGATACCAAGGTTCAGGCGATCCAGGCCGCTGCTGCCCCGGCCAAGCCCTCGACCAGTCACTCCAAGATCTCGTGGCCTACCAGCGCGCACAAGGCCGACCTTGCGGATCCGGTATATCAGATGACCGCGGCCACGCTTCAAATTCCCTCCGGCTGGAAGTTTGCCGGCGCCGTCGTTCGCGAGCCAGGGTGTCACTCCAGCGGCGCCGGGCTCAAGTACACCGCGCAAAGCCAGGATGGCCTTACCGCGATGGTGCTCCTTCCGGGCTCGGCATGGAGTTGGTCCGGCGATGCCGGCATGCAGAAAATCATGGAGCAGCAGCACTGCCCCGGCATCGACATCGACTCGGCGGCCAAGTTCCTGATCAATATCGCGGTGCCCAACCTGCGCCCCAACGCTAAGGTTGTCGAGGTCCTTCCCCTGCTGCCGCAAGGCCAGGCGGCCCTGGCGGATCAACTTCAAAAGGCGCGCGAGCAGAACGCGGCCATGGCCAGGCAATACAATGCCAAGCCTCAGAAGCTGACCATAGATGGCGCGCGCGTGCACCTTCAATACGATCGCGACGGACAGCCGGTGGAGGAGATGATCACCAGTGTGATCGACTGCAACGAATCGACCATGCCAGGCGTGTATAAGCAGCCTCCCTACCAGCAACGCATGTGCTCCTCTAGAAACGTTGTCGTCGTCCGCGCTCCTCAGGGCCGCCTCGACGAACTACTGGCGCTGCCGCAGTACCAGGATTTCCTCAAGGGCTTCCAGATCAACGCCGACTGGCAGAATCGCTTGATGCACGACCAGCAGGCGGCTTTTCAGAAAGCGCAGGCCGCGAACAATGCGCAGTTTCGGGCAAATTTGAAGGCCGGTCAGGATTTCAACGGCCGTCTGGTGGAGAACGCCAAGGCCCAGCGGGCTGCAACCCAGGCCAGCACCGATGCGTCGATGGCACGCGCCGCCAACACGCAGGCCGCGATCGATGCTTCGGCCCACGCCACGGCTAATTATTCTCTGGACCGGCAATCTTTCGTGAACCCCTCCACGGGCCAGACCATCGAAGCCAGCAGCCAATATAACCACCAGTGGATGTCCTCGGACGGCAGCACGCTGATCCAGACCAACGACCATACTCTCGATCCCAACGGTGTGGTTTATCCGGTCAGCCAGAGCTGGACCGAATTGGTTCCCAAGTAATCTTCTCAAGTAACCTGAGCGCAGCTTCACGGTGATCCCGGCCTGGCCCGGCAACAAGGCTATCTACCTTCCCGCGTCTATGGAAACGCCATCAGCTCGATTTTTCCCTGAGCCACGGCTGGCTCCTTTTTAATCGGGTGTCGAGTCCGCGTTACAATCGTGCCATTGACCCCGGCTGCTCTCTTTGAACACGATTTCCGCACGGCGCGGTCCCCTCGGCCGGTCTTCTGCCATCAGGAGTTTCTGGACAAGCTAGGTGCGCGGCGCAATGACGCGATCGCCAAGCGAACTTCGCTGCTATTGCAACGCATGGCTGTTGACATCACACGCCTGCACTACAAGGCGACCAGTGGGATCAATCGAGGCTGGCGGCGTTCCCGCCTGGGGGGTGGCTCCGGCTCGCACTTCTACGCTTGGTGGGCGCCGGCGGGCGCGATGCCCTTGAAGCACGAAGCGTCGTTCGAAGCGGCGCACGGTGAAGCAGTATTTCTCCGCGATATCCGGCATCACGACGATCACGCCCCGCTCGGAGCCGGCAATCTTGCCAATGATTATTTGCCGCTGAGCGTTCCGGATCTGCGCGCAGCCGAGTACGCGCCGGAGCCGTGGACAAATTCGCAACTGCGCTTCGCCCGCAGCCACTCCGTCGTGAGAATTCTAAAGGGCCATCCAGGATCGGGCAAAACGACAGCACTGTTGCACGCAGCCGATGTCTCGCAGGCCCAACGGGTCCTGTACTTGACCTTCTCACAGGATTTGGCGGCACTCGCCCGCGATTACTTCGACCGGTTCTGTTCCGACTCCCGGACATTCACGGTATTGACCTACTCTGCGTTCGTCCGTCAGCTAACCGGTTCGCAGGACGCCGCTCCGGAAAGTCCAGCCGGCCCGTCCGCGTTCCGTGAACGATTCCGGCGGGATCTTCATAATTATCAGCGTTCCCTCGGCGCTTGGTCCTCCGACCTCGACGCGCTCTACGATGAGATGCACGCGCATGTTGTGGGAGCCGCTGTGCCTGAGGGGTCTGGAAGATTTCCGAAAGCAGAGCGGATTTGCTTGCCCGAGAAAGCTTACCTCGCGCAACGTGTTCGATATCTCGGCCCCGCCGCCAACGGAGTCTTTGATGCCGTTCGCCGGCTGGAGAAAAGCGCCGAAGCACCTTTGGCGGACCGCTATTTCCCGGAACTCGCCCTGGCCTGGCGAGCCGCTCAGTCTCTGTCGCGTTGGCCGGGACAGGAAGTTGCCGCGTTTCAGGACTACAATTGCGTCGCCGTGGACGAAATCCAGGATCTCACGCCACTTGAGTTCTTTGTCGTATTGAAATTGGCGCGCCGCCTGAACGAGGGCGGCCGGCTGGCGCCGCTGTTGCTTGCCGGGGACGAAGCGCAGACGATCCGCGCCACGGATTTCGAGTGGGCGTGGCTAAACGGCCTACATAGATCAGGGCCATAATATTTTGAGCATACCCCAATTACACCGAAAGTATTTTCCTGACCCGTTCTCTCTTCACGATCCCGGCTGGTCCGCCCTTCGTTGAAGGTTGTGCCCACTGGTGAACGCGCTTCAGCGTGATGTGATGCTCAGGCGGGTTGCGCAGAACGATGACCGTCAAATTCGTTTCTAGGCCGGGCAGCTCAGAAATCGTTTTGTCCTTGCGGAACTCCGCGACGGCTTCCGCCACCGCCTCGTATAGACTTTCGGCATCGACCTCAACGGAATGATGGCCGTCATCATTCTCATAGCTTACCCGGCAACGCGCCATGGCACTCAGTATACCGCGCCCGGCGAAGAAAGAGCGAAGATGATATCCTCCTTGTTGTGCGCTGCGATGGCGCCTGAGAAAAACCACATGACGACCACCATCACGAAAAAGCATACATACGAGGAGATTAGGAATACCGTCATCGACGTTCTAGTCGCCGAACGACCAACTCGCCAGCTGAATGTCTATCCCGATCTCGTGGGCTCTGTCACCGACCTGCTCATCATCAGAGGTGCGCCTACCCAGCAAAACATCATGTCGGGTTCAGGCAGCAATCTGATGAATGACCACGACATCGAATTGGTCCGGGATGTTTTTTGGGACCTGTTTCGGCAGGGCATCGTTATCCTCGGTCGCAACGACATGAATCAAACGTGGCCGGCGTTCCGCCTAAGCTACAACGCACGCGAAACGCTCGCGAGGAAAAGCGCCTATCGTTTCCACGATGCGAATTCCTACTTGAATCTTGTGAAGACCGAGGCGCCGGACATTTCGCCTATAGCCGAGGAGTACTTGGCCGAGGCGATCGCGACCTACTACGTTGAGCGGCTGCTCTCAGCTTGCGTGATGCTTGGAGTTGCGGCAGAAGTCGAATTCATAAGGCTTATTGATACCGGTGTCGCGAACCCGGCCCATACCGCGATCTTTCAGCCCATCGAGAAAGAACCAACCATGCGCCGAAAGATTCTGAAATTTCAGGCAGCGCTTCCGTTATTGCCTAAGCCCCTGCTGCTGAAATCCGGAGAAGACCTTGACACGCACATCAATACTATCCAATCCGTGCTTCGCGTCGCCCGGAATAAAGCGGGTCATGCGCTCGCCAACCGCACCCCAATCCGCGAGCAGGTTTACGTCTACCTGCAGATGTTTGTGCCTTTCGCTGGCCATCTATCGCGCCTCCGTAATGCTCTTTAATCCGTCCTTGGGGGTTCCGCTTGCATTTCAGCCCGCGGGAGATCGGAGGGTGTTGCTTCGATGGGCTGCGACCTGTCGAGAGTCAATCAAGATCCTCCCAACGTTCCTGTTTTACACTGAATCCCGCCAAAATACGTAAACCCTTGCCGACCGTCCCGGCGCGTCTTCCACCACATCGACGTATTCGCACAAGTCTGATTCCTGACGCGAGGGCGCCAGGCTTTTCAGGAGAACCGGCGCACGAGGGTGTGAACAGTCGTAGACTCGGATCCAGCTCGGCGCCCGACCCACGAATATCAGCCGGACCTCGTAGCGCGGCACACGGTCCTGCGCAAAGGAGAGCGTCGAGGTGTAGTAGCCGTTTCCGGGCGGCAGGCACCGCGGCAGGGTACATTTCAGAAGCACGCCAAAGGCCTCCTTGGCCTTGAGAGGCTCAAGGAGTGGAACCGAGATTTTCTTCGAGATGCCTTCCGTGCCGATCAGGAGAGGCCGGATTGGACGGGCCATGTCCGGATCGTGGCCGAGATCGTAGGCGCTGCAGGCCAGCTCGTCGAAGGACGTGCGGGCCTCCGAGTCGATGCTGAACTCCATCGTGGACGCGCGCGCCGCTCGGCAGTAGCCCGAATATTTCCATGTGATCTCCAGGTTCTTCCCCTCGATGCGCGCCGTGTGCTGGGCCTCCTGAACCACGAAGGTCCGGTTCACGCGGCGCTTGAGATTGGCGATGTTCAGGGAGTCGATGCTCTGGCCTTCGATCACGGTTGACGCCGTGGCGACCGCAAGACGCTGTTTCCTCGCGTACAAGACGGCGCCGATCGCGAGACAGACAACAACAAGACCCGTCAGAACGAGCCAGGCGCGGGACTGGAAAAGCGCCAGAATGCTGACGACAAGGCCGGCGATGGTCGCCAGGGCGGCGAGGGATTCGAGGGAGACGGGCATGCGCCAGGAGGGGAGCCGGCATCTTTCGATGACCGGCTCGTTGAGGGGTTACTTGGTGGGAGGAGGAGGGGGAAAACCGCCGCCCCCGCCGCCGCCACGGATGTTTCGAAGTTTCACCGCGGGCCTCCTTTCCGATTCCCAGATGAATCTGCGTTCGGTCAAATTCAGCATACTATGCAAACAGGGTCTATGCAAACGCTGTAGACGTAAGCAGGCCCAATCCCGAA
This sequence comes from Bryobacterales bacterium, assembly GCA_963838455.1. Taxonomy (GTDB): domain Bacteria; phylum Acidobacteriota; class Terriglobia; order Bryobacterales; family Bryobacteraceae; genus Palsa-187. The sequence goes on along the minus strand of CAWISY010000009.1, from coordinate 3,996 downwards.
CACTCGGGACGTGGACGACGGATTTTCAAAACTGCTCCTGGGGGCTTTGGGGCACCGGATCAGGGAACTGCGAACGGAGCAGGGCTATTCACAGGAAGGGTTCGCCGACAAGTGCGGTGTGCACCGGACGTTTATGGGAACCGTCGAGCGCGGCGAAAGCAACCTCAGTTTCCAGAACATCGCCAAGATGGCAACGACGCTCGGCGTTCCGCTGTCGGAGCTCTTCGCCGGGCTTGAGAGCAAAGCCCAGAATCTGAAGGTCCAGAAACCAACGGCCCGCAAGCCTAAGAGAAGAACGTGAGCGAGGGGAGGCCCGGCCATGTCATATACAACACGATTGGCAACCCGCTTGGCCTTGCTGCTTGCCTTCATCGGCGCCGGCGGGGGCGGCGGTGTTCCGCCACCGTTTACGTCATTGCACCCTATAGAGACGACCGCAATTTGCCGGAGCTGTGGACGTACGAAAGATATTTGAAAAAATCGCTTCCCTGTCCCGCAGACACCGGAAAGCCGTGACCGCGAATGAAGAAACCGGGGACGCCTCACCAGACACCGGTGCGCGGCCAAGACCCATGCGGCACTACTTGGTATCGGGATCTCTGGACAGTAAAGGCCGAATAACGACGCCGGGAACCTTTTCCAAAAGCCGCAAGAGTTCGTCACGGTCGAGGGCCTCAAGCTGTTCGACGATACCCTGCTCTTCATTGAGCCCGACCCTCCCGCGTTCCGTCAGAACCTCCTGGCGCGCTGTTTGCCATTCGCCTTCGTATGCGTCCAGGGATTGCCTATGACGAACGGCGGCTTCGATGAGTTCGGTGAGTGCGTCAGTGAAACCACGGCTTCCATCGTACCCGTAGACGTGGGCATGTTCGTGCAGGAAAATTGCAAGCGCTCGGGCGAAATCTTCAGTGAACACTGATGCCGCGAGGAACACGTCGACGCTCTGATATCCTCTGCCAGTTTTGAGGGCGCCCAGAATCGCCTCGGTCTCCGCGACGCTGTAGCGAACCTGCCTGGTCCGGAAATACTTTGTGAGCAAGGGAGCAAGATCCCCGAGAGCTCGACTCAGGACTTCCATACTGTGTTGTTCGGCGCGGGTTGGTGAGCGCGCCTTCTTTTGCTGCTCGTTTATGGCTTGGTCATGCCGTTGCTTGATTTGAGATTCGGCGCTGGGCACCCCGAAAGCCGTAAAGTATGCCGGAAGCTGCCGGCGGCCTTCCGCTTTCCATGCCGCCTCTATTCCTTCGTATTCGAGTTGCCTCATCGCGGTAAGCGCGTGAGACGATGCTGCGTAATACCGGTTTTCAAAGATCGCCGTGGTGCACAGATTGCCCCGGAATCGCTGCCGATGCTGCGCGAGCTTGCTGAGAAGCGGGTGTCCGCGCTCCCAGAGATGCGCTGAAGCACCGAGCACCGTTTGAGCAACGGTCTCGCTAATCGCTGTCTGTTTGGCAAAAACGTCATAGCACAGGTCGAGCACGGCGTCTTCAAACGCGTTGCGGTCCCGGTCCTGTTGAACCTTCTTGTCGATACGCGCGCTTGGTTTGTTGATAACCAGGACGACCGGCAGGCCAGAAATCGTAGCGCGTTTGAGGCGCCGATAGAAGATGTATCCGTCGGTGGTCTTCGATTGGTGAAGCCCGTACTGTTTGTCGTAGGACGACCAATGTTGTGGTCCCAGCAACGGGTTTTGATCGAAGAGAAAGTGAGCCATGCCTTGCTGCAACTCACGTGCGAGTAATGGAGAACACGCCGGCAGGAGAATCATAGCGCCTTCACAGGCCGGTCTTATCGTGTAGAAGTCGTACAGCAGCGGTTGAAGGCGGGTCTGGTCTATAGCGTTGGGTGACAGGCGCACATGCACCATGTTCGTCCCGGAGATTCCAATCGGCGTTACGCCGTGGTCGCGCAGCAGGCAAACCGTAGCGGCTTTGAAGCCCTCCCCGTACTCGCCGATGTCGTCGCTGGTTTTCTCGCTTCCGAGATAGAAAAGCCGCTCCAGCTTAAACTGAGCTGGGGCGGCGATCCGCACGTCGCTGTGGTCCTTTGTAACCTCGACTTTGTCAAGTTGGTCCTTATTGGCGTCGTAGAAGTTCTGCAGTACGTCGCGCGCGATCTGCATCTCATTCCAGTGGACGCCCCAGGCCGTCGTGACGGAGCTTTCCGCCGTCCTAATGAATGTGCAGGTCGTGCCCGGAAGATGTCGCTGGATGTGTGCGGTCACCATCACTCGAACTCGTCAGATTACAGTGTACGGCCAAGACCCGGCAGCGGCGCAGCTTCCGGGATCAATGCAACGCCAGCAAATGCGGCGGTCCAATCCCCCGGCCCGTCCCGCAAACGCCGCAGCCTGATCACCGAAGAAAACCGGTGACCCGAGAGCGCGAACGAGTTACGTTTCTCCACCCGGCGAAGTTCACGAAGGAGGAACATCATGTTCAACCGCGTCATTCAAGGAGACTGCGCAACCGTTCTGAAGACCCTGCCCGGCGAGAGCGTGGATTTCGTGCCGACGGACCCGCCTTACTTCGTTCGGTACAAGGACCGCTCCGGCCGCACCATCCGAAACGACCTCTATCCTGGCAAGGTCCTCGACGCCTTCAACGACGTGTACAGGGTGCTGAAGCCGAACAGCCTCTGTGTTTCTTTCTATGGCTGGAACCGCGTGGACTCGTTCTTCAGCGCCTGGCCGGTGTACCGCGCTACCTCGCGATCCCGCGGCGTGAGCCGCATCGGGAGGAGGGGGGCCCGGAAGGCAGGGCTTGTTCAGGGCGGGATCAGCGGCGGCGTCGCCAGAGGCTAAACAGGCTCGCGCCAAAGACATATAAACGCGCGCCGATTGGCCCGGAATGTCTTCGACCACATCAATGTATCCGCAGAAGCCCGGTTGCTGAACGCGAGGGCGCCAGGCTTTTCAGGAGGACCGGCGTTCTCGGGCGCGAGCAGTCATAGACCCGCATCCAAGCGGGGCCACGCCGGCGAATTCCGGCCGGATGGTGCAACGACGAACACAACCTCGTCGCCACGCTGCAGCCGGTCCCAAAGACCGACCATGTACTCGCAGTGCTCGGCATTGGTATATCGACCCGGCCCTGATTCGGGGAGTTTCTCGGAATCCCCCATGCCGATCATGTCACACGCAAGTGAACCGTACAGACCGCGAAGAATCGTGTGTGCCGAGAGCAAAGCTGGTGTCGTCATTCAACCGAGCGATCTTCTCGACAGCGCAACCGCCGATCTGGTCATGAATATCTGGGGATTCGACAAGGTTCCAGAGTGTACCGGGAGATCCGTTACGCGGTGGACCTGAGACATCCGTTACAAGCCCCTTGCGGTGGCTATGGTTGAGTTGAGTGGGCACGATAAGATATATTTCCAGTCGTCGAAACCGTGGGAATGTGGGAATCCCGAAGGGATTCGCAAAGAGCGCGGGAAGGGTGGGAAGCCCTCCATGCTTTCCATACTCTGTCATTTCCATGGTCTGCTCTTCGTCCGGCAATGCTGGGTGAACGGGTGCGCCACCCCGCCACGAAACACCTATCGTGACCAGTTGTCTGTGAGTGCATTGGCGATTTGGCACTCGTCCAGACGCATCGCCGCCGAGAAGTGCATTAGATTTGCTTGCCAAGAATCAGGGGCACATAACTTCGGGCGTCCTGCAGCAATTGCTCGCGCGCAATACCGGCCTTGGCGCGAAGTTGCAAACCCTTCATCAAGTCAACGAGCGCACGGCCTCGCACCTTGGCAGAGGGTGTGCGAGTCAGGTGCCCCGCCTTCATCTCCTGCTCGAAACGTTTCGCGAAAATATCAGCAGCTGCGGTGAGGCCCTTCGCGAGATACGAATGGATCTCCGTTACTCGCTCCGACTGTCCCAGCGCCGCGGCGACCATCATGCAACCGCCGCGAGCCTCACCCGAAGCGAGGTTGACGGTAGCCTCGCAAAAGGCGGTCACGGCCTTGTGGATGTCCGGCTCCGCTTGAAAAGCTGCCAGATGG
>CAWISY010000008.1:0-42933 GCA_963838455.1 Bryobacterales bacterium | reverse complement strand
CGCGATCGATTCCGAGGCCAAGCCGCTGACCCCGGAGGAGCGCGATAAACTTCGGCAGGAGATCGAGGAGTTCTATCACAGCTTCGTCCAGCGCGTTGCCGACGGCCGCAAGCGCGGTTACAACGACATTGAGCCGCTGGCGCAGGGGCGCGTGTGGCTCGGCTCCCAAGCCAAGATGAACGGATTGGTGGATGAGATCGGCGGGCTGGACCGGGCCGTCGCGCTGGTGAAGGAGCGCGCCAAAATCGGAGCGTCGGAGAAGGTGACGCTGGTCTCCTATCCGCCGCGCCGCTCCCTATTCGACCTGTTGATGGGCAACAAATCGGAGGACACCGAAATGGAAACACTGCTTCCGCAGCCGCTCCGCGGCGCCTTCGCCAAGTTACCCGTGCGCCTGCTGGAGCACGGCGGTATCCTGCGGCTGATGCCGTTCACGCTGACGGTGAAGTAGACGGCCCCTCGGCGGGCAGTTGCGAGGCGCGAGCCGTCACAGGGGTGCTGCGCAGGCCGCTCCACTCTTCGCACAGCAGGATGGAGTTGGCAGGATTCTTGGGCGAATACTTCAAGTGCGCGACGCCCACCAGCCGCTCCGGCTCAGACGGAAGGTGGGTGCGCAGCGCGCTGACGTCCTGCGAGGCGCTGTATTCGACCCCGTGCACCGAATAGGTGTAATAGAAAAAGGCGTCGCTGGCCTCGGTGATGAGGGCATCGCCCAAGCGGCCGACCTGGTTCACGTGCAGCCGGCGCCGCTTCTCGCGTTTTTCCGGACTCTTCTTGGAGACGCACAGGGCAATCCACACGCCAGCGGCAATCAGCGCCAGCGCCGCAACGGTTAGGATTGCAAGTTGTTGGTTGGGCTGCATCCAATGCAGATTATCGCAACTAACACGAGAAGCGCCACTTCCCCGCCGGCACGCCTAAAGTGTGGCCTCCAACTTGAGTATAATGAATGATTCGCGCTTGGCCCGCGTCAATGACTGCATTTAGCGCCTCGTCAACATCCCTGTTCGCGGCAAACCACTTGCCGTTGTTTGCCGCAAACCGCCTGTCCGGGGCGGCTAGCCGGATGCTGGACGCGCTCTCCGACGACACCTTCAAGGGCGTCCATCACCTGATGCCGTTTGACTGGGCGATGCTGATTCCCTACTTCAGCGTCCTGGCCATCCTTTCCATCTTCGGGATGCACCGCTACGCCATGATCCGCGGATGGATGAAACACCGGGCCAAGTTCACCGGCGAGCCGCCCAGCCGTTTCGCAACGCTGCCGCGCATCACTGTCCAACTCCCCTTGTATAACGAGCGTTACGTGGTGGGGCGCCTGATCGAGGAAACCTCCAAGATCGATTACCCGCGGGAGCTGCTGCAGATCCAGGTCCTGGACGATTCCACCGACGACACCCATCCCTTTACGCAGGCGCTGGTGGAAGATTATCGCGATGCCGGTTTACCGATCGAGTACATCCACCGCACCAATCGCCACGGATTCAAGGCGGGCGCGCTCGAGAACGGTTTGCGCACCGCCACCGGCGAGCTGGTGGCGATCTTTGACGCCGACTTTATTCCTCCCCGGGACTTCCTGATGCGCACGGTGCACTTCTTCGCCGAGTCCAATATCGGCATGGTGCAGACGCGCTGGGGCTACCTCAACCGCAGCCAGAGCGTGCTGACCGAGGTGCAGGCGATGCTGCTGGACGGCCACTTCGTGCTGGAGCACGTGGCGCGCGCCGGCAACGGGCTGTTCTTCAACTTCAACGGCACCGCGGGCGTCCTGCGCAAATCCATGATCGAGGATGCGGGCGGCTGGCAGCACGACACCCTGACCGAGGATTCCGACCTGAGCTATCGTGCGCAGTTGAAGGGCTGGAAGTTTGTCTATGTGCCCACCATCGAATGCCTCTCGGAGCTGCCGGTGGAAACCTACGGCTTCCAGGTGCAGCAGTCCCGCTGGGCCAAGGGCCTGACCCAGGTGGCGATGAAGCTGCTCCCTTCGATTCTCAAATCCGACTTGCCCTTCCGCGTCAAAGCCGAGGCGATTTTCCACCTTACGCCCAACATCTCCTATCCGCTGATGATCGTGATGAGCGTGATGATGCTGCCGGTGATGATCGTGCGCTACTACATGGGCTGGCTGGAGATGCTGCTGATCGATTTCCCGCTGATCGTGGCGTCGTTCTGGTCGATTTCGGCTTTCTACGTCATTGCCCATCGGGCGCTGTTCCCCAAAACGTGGAAACGGTCCCTGTTCTTCCTTCCGGCGCTGATGGCCGCGGGCGTGGCGCTGACCATCATCAATTCGCGCGCCGTCTTTGAAGCGCTCATCGGGTACAAGACCGAATTCGCCCGCACCGCGAAATACGGCCAGCAAGGCGTGCGCGTTCGCGACGTCAAGTATCGCCGCCGCAGCGGCTGGCTCCCCTACGCCGAACTGCTGGCCGGGGCCGGCTTCCTGGCCATCACCGTCTACGCCATCAACTCCTACAACTACCTGGCCGTGCCGTTCCTGCTGCTGTTCGTCGGCGGCTACTTCTGGGCCGGCAGCACGACGCTGTGGCAGGAATACCAGGGCAAGCTGGCCTTCGAACGCCAGCGTGAACTGGCCGCCGAACAAGCGAAGGCGTAGAGCCGACCATTTGTGCGTCGCGCGGGCGCCCGGGTGACAGGTGTTGATGATTCTCCTAGACTAGAAAGCAAGGGAGCTGCCAGCCATGGAAGTTCATTTCACGCAGGAACAGGAAACGCAACTCGGCCAGATCGCCCGCAGTCACGGGAAGGCCGATGCTGTGGAACTGCTGAGGGACGCCGGCTTGAAACTGCTCGATGAGGACGCGCGTTTCCGTGCCGCCGTGCTTGAGGGCAAAGCCTACGCTGACCGGGGCGAGTTCGTCGAAGAAGAAGAGATGGACGCCCGATTCGAGGAATTGCTGCGTTCCTAGATGCGCATCCGCTGGACCCCGCCCGCTGTTGAAGATTTGCAGGGCATCAGTGAGTACTTGAAGGCGCACCACCCGAATTACCGCCAGCCAACCATGCGGAAGTTGTACGAGAGAATTCGCGGGCTAAGGGAGGCGCCATACGCAGGAAGGCCCGGGCGCGTCGAGGAGACCCGAGAGGTATTGGTCCCGCCTCTACCCTACATTATTGTCTACCGCGTGCGTAACGGGACCATCGAGATCTGGCGCATCTATCACGGAGCCCAAAACCGCTAAACAGGCGGCTAATGCGCGCCCATGCCCGGACCCGCGCCACTCTTGGGCCGGCGCATGATCAGGGTCAACGGAATCATCAGGAGGAACGCGACCGTGAGCATCTGGAACACGTCCACGAAGGCCCGCATCGCCGCCTCCCGCTGCACCATCCCGAATAGAGAGGCGTAGGCCTTCTGGTCCGACAGTCCCGGGCCGGATCCGGTCGACAGATACAGCGACCGCAGCGATCCGAACCACTGGCCCGCCGCCGGACTCCCGCTCGCGACGTCGGAGCCGAGGATGGCGGTGTATTTCTGCGTAAAGCGCGTGTTCATCAGCGTCACCACGGCGATGCCGATGCTGCCGCCCAGGTTGCGCATCAGGTTGAAGAGGCTGGTGGCGTTGCCCATGCCTTCCCGCGGCACCGGGTTCATCGAAATGGTGGTCAGGGGAACAAACACCATGCTCAAACCGAATCCCTGGATAAACTGCGGCCAGAACAGATCCCAGAAGCCGACGTTCAGATTCAACTGCGCCAGTTGCCAGGTGGAGAAAGCCCCCAGAAACAAGCCGCCGGCGAGCATCTTGCGCGGGTCGAAGCGGCCCACGATCATCCCGATGATGGGCATGCCCAGCATCGAGCCAAGCCCGCGCGGCGCCATGGTGAGGCCGGTCACCATCGCCGGGTAACCCAGCAGCGTTTGCAGCCAGATGGGCAGCACCACGATGCTGCCGTAGAGCACGAAGCCCAACACGGTCATCAGGAACACCCCGGCCGAATAGCTGCGCAACAGGAACACACGCAAGTTCACTACCGGGTGCTCCGCCATCAGCTCGCGAACCAGGAACCCGATGGCGAAGGTCACGGTGATCGCAATCAGCGCGGTGATGAAGTGGGAGCTGAACCAGTCCAATTCCTCGCCCTTGTCGAAAGCGATCTGCAGCGCGCCGATCCAGATCGCCAGCATCCCGATGCCCCAATAATCGATCGCCGACTTCGCCCGCTTGATGTACGAGGGATCGAAGACGAACATCTGCACCATAACCAGCGAGATCAAACCCACCGGCAGATTGATGTAGAACACCCAGCGCCAGCTATAGCTGTCGGTCAGCCAGCCGCCGAATACCGGCCCTAGCACGGGAGCCACCACGATGCCCAGTCCCCAGAACCCCATCGCTTTGCCGCGCGATTCGGGCGGAAACGATTCCAGAAGCACGGCTTGAGACAGCGGCTGCAAGGCTCCGCCGCAGGCGCCCTGCATTAAGCGGAATAGAATCAGCAACGGCAGGCTGGGTGCGGCGCCGCACAGAAACGAAGAGATAGTGAACCCCATCACCGAAAACAGGAGCAGCCGCTTGCGGCCGAAGTAGTTCGAAAGCCAGCCCGTGATCGGCAGAATGATGGCGTTGGCGACCAGATACGAGGTCAGCACCCAGGTGACTTCGTCGACAGTCGCCGAAAGGTTGCCCGCGATGTGCGGCAGAGAGACGTTCACTACCGTCGTATCCAGCACTTCCATAAAGGTGCAGAACATGACGGAGATGGCAACAATCCAGGGATTGACGTGCCGGTGCTCAGAAACGTTGGCTTCGGACATGGGGTATGGATTTAAGCGCGGACACTCTCAGGATACCCAACCTCGGCAGACGGATTTCCACGCAGAATCGTGGGTGCCCGTGTTGCATATTGCGCGTGTATAAGGCGTGAACTAGAATGAAACCGCCCATGGGGAGCAGTGATCAGGCCGAACCCACTCTCGAACATCTGGTCTTCAAAGTGGCGCAGGGCATTGCCAACGAGACTGGTCCGGGATGGTTCGACTCGCTGGTCCGGAGTCTGGCGGAGGCCCTCCCGGCGGATTTTGTGTTCGCTGGAGAGGTGATGCCGGGCTCCCGGCACATCGTCACCTTAGCGTCCTTTGGCGCAGGGCCGGATGTTGTTCCACGGGAGTTCGACATCGCGGAGACCCCGCTTCAGGACGTGGCGCCCGGCCGGTCCGAACCTTTCTCCTACCCTGCGGACGTGATGCAGCGGTTTCCCAACGACCCGATACTGAGGGTGGTCCACGGGGACGGCTACGTCGGGGCGCCGCTGGTGGACGAATCCGGAAATCTGGCGGGTTTACTGAGCGCCGTCACCCGCCGTCCTCTGGAAGACCCGGAAGCAGCCGAAAAGTTGGTGGGCATTTTTTCGGCGCTGGCGGTCAAGGAGTTGGAGCGCGTGAGACAGATTGAATCATTGGAGCGCCAGAACGCGGAGGCCCGGCGCGCAATGGAAGAAGGAAACACATTGAAATCGCATTTGGAGCGCGATAGCGCTTACCTGCGGGACGAAATCAGGATCGCTCATCCTGTGGCCATCGGCGAAAGCGCCGAATTCCGCAGCTTAATGAACCAGGTTCGCCGCGCGGCATCCACGTCCGCCATCGTACTGATTGACGGAGAAACCGGCACGGGCAAGGAGCTGGTCGCGCGGGCGATTCACAACCAGAGTTCGCGCCGGAGCCGCCCGCTGGTCAAGCTGGATTGCGTCAACACTCCGGTGGAATTGCTCGAAGTAGAACTGTTCGGCGGCCTGCGCGATCCCCAGTCGGAAGCCTCACCGCGCGTCGGACGCCTGGAGTTCGCCGACGGCGGCACGTTGCTGATCGATGAAGTGGCCGCGATGCCTCTCGATCTTCAGGCCAAGCTGCTGCGCGTGATCCAGCAGCACGAGTTCCGGCCCCTGGGTTTTGCGCGCACCGCTAACGTCGATATCCGCCTGCTGGTCACCACCAACCGCGACCTGGATCAGACCGTTCGCGACGGGCACTTTCGCGCCGATCTGCACCAGCGCCTGCTGGTGGATCCGGTGCACGTTCCTCCGCTGCGCCGCCGGCGCCAGGATATCCCCCTGCTGACCGACCGTTTTCTGCCTCATCTGGCAAGCCAACTGGGGCGCAATAGCCTGCGCGTGTCCGAGCGCATGATGAGCCAGATGATGACCTACAGTTGGCCCGGCAATATTCGCGAGCTTCAGCATCTGTTGTATCGCGCCGCGCTCACCGGCAAGACCGAGTTGGATGTGCCGGCGCATTCGGTCGAGTCCGCCTGGCCGGAGGCGGCTACGCTGGAAGATGCCAACCGGCATCACGTGAACCGGACTCTGGCGGCATGCAATTGGGTGATTGAAGGTCCGCGTGGTGCGGCGGCTGTGCTGGGTATTCCGCCCAGCACGCTGCGCTCGCTGATGAAGCGCCTCAGCATTCAGCGCACCGCCAAACCCGGCACGGCTTAAGTCTTGTGGACTGCGCGGCGGCTTACTTTCCGACCGTGACCGTCTGATCTCCGTCGATATAGGCGACGTACTCGGTGCCGGCAGGCGCTGCGGCGGCGTCGGTCGCCTTCACTTTTCCGTTGGCGCTGGACTCCACTGGATGATCCGCGGTCTTGGTCGGCTCGGCCCGAACCGCCAATGTGTGGTCCGCCGCCTCTACCTTGGTCAGCTTGAAGGTCACGCTCTTGCCGCCGAGGCCGCTGCCGAAGACTCCCTTTTTCCGCTCCTCCACGATGACACCGGTGACCTTTGCCCCTTTGGCTATAGCGACTTTATCCCCCGCCACCACCACGTCGGAGGTGACGATGAACCGGATGGGCGTATCCTTCTTCGCTTCCGCCGGAATATCGTCAGCCAGCGTGATGTGGAATGGTGTTGCATCGGAGAGGGTCACCACGGTCAAGGCCTTCCCTGTCGCCGGACTTTTGGCTGCCACGCTGGCGTCGGACGCTGGGAGCCCGGCCGCGGAGGGCTGCTTCACCGCCGCCTGTTGCGTGGGCTGCTGCGCAGCGGCGGGCGCCTGACCGGCCGGCTGCGGTTGCGATGGCGCTGCCGGCGGCGGGTTCGAGACTTGCGCGTTCACCACAGCCGGCGCTGGCGCTTGAACCTGCTTCGGAGTCGAATGCGCAGGCGTAGACGCAGGCGGCGGCATCAGCTTCGCGGCCTTTTCGGGATCGCGCATGGCCTGAATGACGATGCCCGGCACATGGGCTTGATTCAACTGGATCACCGCATCCGTACCGGTGACGAACTGGGTAGATTTCGCGGAAGCAATCTGAGCGATGATCTGATCCGTGGGAACTTTGGCCGCGACCAGCTTGAGGACGTCATCGTTGGTCATCGACTCCTCGACCGGCGCGGGCTCCGGCGCAGGCGCGGCCGTCTCCGGCGGTTGCGCCGCGGCTTGCGCTGCAGCTTGCTCGGCAACTTGCTCGGCGGCCTGCTGCGCCCGGTGATGGCGCGTCCACCAGACACTGCCTCCGATGGCGATCGCCAGGGCGATGGTGCCGGCCACCACGCCTACAAAAACAGGCCCCAGTCCGCCGCTCTTCTGAGGCTTCGCAGCGGTTGTCGCGGCGAAGCTTGCAGTATGCGCGGGCGCCGCGCCGCTCTGCGTCAGGCGGGCCCGGTACAAGGTTCCCGAATCTGATTCGTGCTTCAGCGCCGAGAGCGCCATCAGCACATCCTGCATGGTCTGCCAGCGGTCGTCCGGCTGCTTGCGCAGGCACCGCTGAATCATCATGTCCAGTTGCGGCGGAGCATCCGGCGACAGTTCCCCTACGGGCCTCACGTCGTCCCGCAGGATCGACGAGAGCGTGGTCAGCGCGGAGTCTCCTTCAAAGGCGCGCGCCCCGGTGATCATCTCGTACAGCACCACGCCGAAAGAAAAGATGTCGCTGCGGGTATCGACTTTCTTGCCCTGCGCCTGCTCCGGCGACATGTAGCTGACGGTGCCGATGATGGATCCCTCCACCGTCATCGGAGCGTCGGCGATGGTCTGAGTCACGTCCTGCGGCCCGCCCATGGTCGCAAGCGGCCCGCGGTCGGTGAGCTTGGCCAAACCGAAATCCAGAATCTTGACCAGTCCCGACTCGGTCACCATCACATTGGCCGGTTTCAGATCGCGGTGCACAATTCCGGAGGCGTGCGCGACTTGCAGCGCATCGGCCATCTGCACGCTGTATTTGAGCACCTGCGGCACGCGCAGCCCGCCCTTGGGAATCAGATCCACCAGCGTCTTGCCGGTGACGTACTCCATCACCATGAACTCGGTGTTGCCCTCCGAGACGATATCGTGGATGGTGATGATGTTGGGATGATTCAGCGCCGAGGCGGCTTGCGCTTCCTGGATGAAGCGCCGGCGCCGCTCCGGGTCACCGGAGGCGGAGCTGATCAATACCTTGACGGCCACATAGCGGTTCAGACGCGTATCGATGGCCTTGTAGATATCGCCCATGCCTCCGGAACCGAGCTTTTCCAGAAACTGGTAATGCAGAACAGTACGGCCGATCATAGGGAGCTTAGAAGGGACCTATTCAGTTTGTCACAACTGGCCAGGACTGTCACATCGCGCCGCCACTGGGGGCGCGCGACATAGAAATGATGATTTGCAGGATCTCGGCGTTGGGGGCTCTTGTCTGAACGTATATAATACGTACAGAAAGGAGTCCCCATGCCGCAGTCTCTCTCGGATTTGGAAAAGCAGCGTTCCTCCCTCGCCTCCCAGTTGGTGCAGTTAGGAGATCTTCGTCCCGGATCGGTCACCGGGATCGTCCGCCGTTGCGGGAAGCCCACCTGTCATTGCGCCCAACCCGATGATCCCGGCCACGGCCCCACCTTGCGCCTTACCTACAAGGTTCAAGGCAAGACCATCAGCGAGACTTTGCCGGGTCCCGCGTCGGTACGCAAAGCGGAACGCGAAATCGCCGAGTTCCGCAGGTTTCAGGAACTGAGCCGATCCTTTCTCGAGGTCAATGAGAAGATCTGCCGCCTGCGGCCGGTGGAAGAGCAAGCTCTGAGTGAACAGGAAAAAAAACGGCGGACGCCATCCGACAGGAAGTCGCGCGCGAAGTAGAGCAACTGCTGCGCACTATCTTCACTGGCATGCGCAAGACCGGCAGCCTGGATCTGGAAGCCGTCGAGATGATGGTGCGTGCGTCGATGCATCGGGCCGGAGCGGCAAGCCTGGCTTGTTTGGTGCAGGTTCCCGTGCCTCCGCCGGACCGGCGCACGGTGAGTTGCGCTTGCGGCCAACTGGCGCACTACCGCGAGTTGCGGTCCAAGCCCGTGCACACGGTGGTGGGGAAGGTGGACGTGTCACGGCCTTACTATCTGTGCCGGCACTGTCATGCAGGACAGTTTCCGGCGGACCAGGAACTCGATATCGTCAACACCGAGTTCTCGCCTGGCGTACGGCGCATGCAAGCGCTGGTGGGACAGGATGCCTCCTTCGATCACGGACGGGAGCAGATGAAACTGCTGGCGGGCCTGGAGGTCACAACCAAATCGGTGGAACGCGTGTCCGAATCGATCGGTGCCGATATCGCACGACGCGAGCAAGCGGAGATCGATCGCGCGGTGCAACTCGATCTCCCGATCCTGGTGGGTGAGCCCGTGCCCATCCTCTATATCCAACTGGACGGCACCGGTGTGCCGGTGGTGAAGAAAGAGACCGCGGGCCGCAAAGGCAAGCTCGACGGCCTGCCTGCCCACACGCGCGAAGCCAAGCTCGGCTGCGTCTTCACGCAAACCAAGTGGGACCAAGAAGGCTATGCGATTCGCGACCCTGACTCCACAACCTATACCGGCGCCATTGAAAACGCCGGGCAGTTCGGCAAGCGGCTCTATGTCGAGGCCTGGAAACGCGACTGGAGCCGCGCGGAGAAGAAGGTTGTCATCGGCGATGGCGCCGAATGGATCTGGAACCTCGCCCGGGAACACTTTCCCGGCGCCCTCCAAATCGTCGATCTGTTCCATGCGCGCCAACATCTATGGGATTTGGCACGGCTGCTCTATCCCAGCGACACCAAACGCCGTAACGCCTGGATCGGTCTCCATCAGAAACGCTGGCTCGACAAAGGCAGGATCACCAAGCTCGTCGAGTCACTCCGCCGGATTCAAACCACCGACGCGGAACTGGCCAAGAAAATCCGTAACGAGGCCGACTACTTCGCGACCAACGCTACTCGCATGCAATATCCCGCGTTCCGCAAACAGCACCTGTTTGTCGGCTCTGGCGTCATCGAAGCCGCTTGTAAAACCGTCGTCGGTCATCGCCTCAAACAGTCCGGTATGTTCTGGACCGTCAATGGCGCCAACTCCATCCTCGCCCTCCGCTGCTCCCACCTTAACGGCCGCTTCGAGGATTACTGGGAGAGCCGCCGGGCCGCCTAATCTCCACTTCTATGTCGCGCACCCCGCCACTGGAGCGCGGCAGGCAGCGCGGCGCGTTGAGTCTAGCGGAAAATCCACCTCACGCCCAGAACGGGACCGCTGACGGTTCCCGCAAAGTATTGGTCGGTAGCCTTCTGCGTCTTGAAGTGGAACAGCTTGTAGCCGGCGAAAACCTCCACCTGCTTCACGGTAGCCACGACATTCGCCTCCAGGTCTCCGATATCGGCGTGCTGGGGAATGCCGAACCCCCACGCGCGCGCTTCAATGAACAGGTGCTTGGAGGGAATGTATTCGGGCGCAATGCCCAAGGCCGGGTAGAAGATCTGCTTCGACCCGATCCCGGGCGTAAAGCTTGGGTTGAGATCCAGGGGCGCGTCGAGCGTCGCGTCGACCCTGGTGTAGTTGAATCCAAACAGCGACCGGATGCGGAATTTGGAATCCTCCGGCGGAGCCGGCCAGTTCAAAAAATTCCAGGTCAACTGGGCGTTACGAACGCGGTAAGTATTCGACATCAGCGTACCGGGTCCGAAGTTCGCGCCAAAGATGCTCAGCGCGATGGGCGTGGTATAAGACCCGCTTCCGCCCGCCTGGAAATAGGACAGTTCCAGGTGATTGAACTTTCCGGCCGGCACTGAGACCATTCCGCCTGGTGAAAGCGAAGAAAAGTTGGGCAAGCCCAACGACGGGCCCACGGCAGCCTGATACGGGATGCCCGTTGCGGCGTTAAACTGACTCACGACCCCGGGGCGCAAGATTGCTGTCCCGGCGGTCTTCCACATGTAGAAGCTGAGCGGCTCGCCGTTGTCCGGGTCATCGGCGGCGATCTCCGGAGGCGCAGCCGTGGGCGCCTGAGTCTGCTGCGGGATCGGCTCGGCGGGCGCCGGGATCTGTTGGTTCTGCACTTGCGGTGGAGGCGTGGGGGGCTGCTGCGCCAGCATCACCGTACCCGATCCCGCCAGAAAAAGAAGCGCGAGCCGGGAAGCGGCCGCGCCGGGGAGAGTTCGCAACGTATTGTTTCGCAACTTCGAGGATAAGCTGGCGCCGTGGAATGGTTCAAGCGGCATTAGATGGTCTTGGTCGAACCCCCGTCCATGTCGATCAGGGAACCGTGGAGAAAACGCCCCTCCCCACTCACGATAAACGCGGCCAAAGCCGCGATATCGGCCGGTTCGCCGATGCGCGTGATGCTTTCCTCTTCGACGTAGCGTTGCTCGGCCTGGGATACATCGATTTTGCGCTGTGCGGCAAATGCTTCTAAGCGTTTCTGGAACCGCGCGGTGCGGATGGTGCCGGGGCTGATCGCGTTCACCTGCACCTGGTCGCGCAGGCCGGCTTCGGCCATCGCCTTGGTGAACGATAAGAGGGCCGCGTTCACTGAGCCGCCGATGGTGAACTGGCTCCCCGGCGTCCGCCCGCCGATGCCGGAGATGAACAGCAGCGACCCGCGGGAGGGTTTGAGATGCGGCCAGGCCGCGCGCGTCAACCGGACCGAACCGAAAAACTTAAGCGCGAATCCATCGGCCCAGTCCTCCTCGGTCAGCGCTTCAAAATCGCCGCGCTTGGTGGCGCCGGCGTTGTTGACCACGATATCGATGCCGCCGAAGCGCTCCAGCGCAAAGCGGACCAGCATGGCAGGATTCTCGGGCCGCCGCAGATCGAGCGCGATCGACGCGGCGGGCCCTCCGCCGCCGGCTTCGATCTCCATCACGGCTTGCTGCAACGCACCGCTGTCGCGTGCGCACAGCACCACGCTCGCGCCTTCCTGGGCCAGCCGTGAGGCGATGGCGCGCCCGATGCCCTTGCTGGAGCCGGTTACGAGGGCGGTTTTTCCGGCGAGGCGCATTGTTTGGTTATTTTGGCGGTTGCTCAAACCGGGCTCACGCGGCGCCGCAGGGCCAGCACGGTGATGTCGTCGGCGCGGCGGGCCCCGGCCTCGAAGCGCTCGACCTCGGCGTGCAGGTTGCGCACCAGGTCGTCAACCGGCCGCGAAGCGTGCGAGGTGAGGTAAGCCTCCAGCCGCGACTCCTCGAAAAACTCGTTGGCCTTGTTGCTCGCCTCGGTGACGCCGTCGGTGTACACCACGATTCCATCGTGACCTCCCAACTGCGTGGTGCGCGTCGGATACTGGAAGCCTTCGAAGACGCCCAGCATCGGACCGCAACGCTCCTTGAGCTGGCGCAGCGTTCCGTCCATCGAAAACACGTAGGGCGGATTGTGACCGCCGTTGGAAAATTCGAGCACGCCGGTGCGCGTGTTGAGAATTCCGTAAAACAGGGTCACGAACATGCCGGAGGCGTGCTGCTCCGCCAGCGATTGATTCATGTAGGTGAGGCAGGCGCCCGCGGAGGCTTCGTGATGCGCGGCGGCGCGCAGCAGAGTGCGCGCGATGGCCATGAACAGCGCTGCGGGAACTCCTTTGCCGCTGACATCGCCCACGACGAACCCCAGACGATCGGCATCCAGCAAAAAGAAGTCGAACAGATCGCCGCCCACTTCCTTGGCCGGGGTCATGGCGGCATGCAGCTCGAAGTCGTGGCGATCCGGGAAGGGCGGAAACTGGCTGGGAAGCATGGAGCGCTGGATCATGGCGGCATGCTCCAGCTCGCGGGCGCGGATCCGCTCCGCCTCCTCCACTTCGGCCAGGCGGGCATTCTCGATGCGCACCGCGGCCATGTTGGCCATGACCGTGAGCAGGCTCAGATCCTGCTTGGTGAATTCTTTGATGAAATGTGAGGAGTCCAGATAAATCAACCCGATCACCCGGTCGTCGGTTTGCAGCGGCACGGCCATCATGCTGCGGATCTGGCTGAGCACGATGCTGGCGTGCGCGGCCAGCGCCGCATCCATCATCGCGTCGCGCACCAGCAGGGAGCGCCGCTCCTGAATCACCAGATCGCGCACGTGGGAACTGATGCGCAGGCCCTGGCCCTTGGTCGCGCGCACCTGCAGCTCACCGTTTTCGAGCGTCATCAACACGCCGCGCGCCGCACCCGCGGCTTCCACCGACAGGTCCAGAATCAGATCGAACAGCTTGTTCAGCGGAAGGTGCGTGGCCAGTTCGCGCCCGGCGGTGATCAGCGCCTGCATGTGCCGGCTGCCTTCTTCGCTCTCCTCCGCGATCAGGTCCCGCAGGCTCTCCGACATGGTCATGTTGCTTGCCTCCGGAGTCTGCTCGTCGGTAAACACCACGGCAGTGTTGGCAGAGGCAGCGCCCGCGAGCTTGCCCGCGCCGCGATCAGCGTCCCGGTAAGCGTCGCGATAGGCGTCTCGATAAACCAGGGTGAGCTGGCCGGCCTTGATGCGGTCGCCGGAGCGAAGCACGTGCGGCCCGGCGAGCTTCTCTCCGTTGACCAGGCTGCCGTTGGTGCTTCCCAGGTCGCGGGCGATCCATTGGTTCCCCTCGCACTCCAGCACCAGGTGCTCGCGCGACAACCCCGCCATGCCGGGATAGGACAGTTGATTGGTCGGGGCGCGCCCCAGACGATAGGAGGAAGCCTCTAAAGGAAAAACGGATTGCGCGCCGTCAACCTCGATCAACAACTCAGCCGGCGGCCGAGCCGACGCGGCTGCGGCGCCAGCCTCAAACATTTCAGCCACGAATATAGAGTACCCAAATTCCGCTGAGCGTGGTCAAAAATTCGGGCGTGGCGGAAGCCGCGCTGTCCAGAGTCATTCGCGTCGCCTAGGTCAATGATGATGCGGCCCCGGAACGGGGTGCGCTGGAACATCTCCTCCAGTCGCCCCCTGGTCTCGGCCGCCAGCCTGGCGTGACACTTCGCCGTCGTGAACTTGGTCCCGCGTAAAACGTCCTGAACACTGGCGAAGGCCGGAGCGGTGAGTCTACTGGACCGGCGCCTTGACGATTCCCCGGATCGCCTCGTCCAGGTCGATCCGATTGGTGTCCAGGGTCATGCCCATGACCTGGTCCAGATTCACCTTGGCCTTGGCGTAGTTGTCGCGAGCCTGCACCTCCGCCAGGCGGGCCGCAAACAAGTCCCGCTCCACCAGGATCACGTTGTAGGAAGTGGACAGGCCCGCCGCCAGCTTCTTCTGCTCCGACTGGCTCTGCTGCTCCTCCAGCAGGGTCGCCTCATGCGCGGCGCGAACCTGTTCCTTGCCCTGACGCAGCGCGATCAGGGCGTTCTGTACGTCGATTTCCACCTGGCTCTGGGCCCTCACGCTGGTATCCTGCATTTGCTGCAGCTCCAGCCGGGTGCGGATGTCGTCGGCCTGGGCCTGGCGGTTGCGCGCCGGGAAGCTGATGGTCAGTCCCGTGGCCCACTGCGGATACTTGAAGGTTACGTTGTCGTAGAACGAGGTGCCAAAGACGTTATACAAGCCGGCCGTGTTGATCAGGAAGAAGGTGTTGACTGTGGGCTCCAGGGCGTTCTTCAAAAACGGCAGCACGTCCTGCTCACTCTTGATGTTGCCCTGCGAGATGGCGATTTCCGGACGGTTCTTCTCGGCGATGGCGACCGAGGGGGCCAGCGCCGGAATCTGCTCGCTCTCCGCGTCCGGGAACGTGTCCGCGGTCTCGATGGTGGCCGAGGCTAGCGGCTCATCCAGATTCTCGCTGATCATGCTCTTCAGGTTCAGCTCGGCATATTGGAGGTTGGTCTGCGCGATGATCAGGTCCCGCTGACTGGAGGCCAGTTGCGATTGCGCATTGATTACGTCGAGGTTGGCCATGACGCCCGCCTGGAAGGCCCGCCGGTTATTGTTGAAGAGTTCCTGGGAAACGTTGACGGCCTGCTCCGCGGAGCGAACCGACTCCTGCGCGCTGATCAAATCCCAGTAAGCGCTCTGCGCGCCGGCGATGCCAGCGATCAGGGCCTGCTTGAAGGACTGTCTCTCCACGCCCTGCTCATTCCGCGCGACCTTAATCAGGGCGCGGTTCACCTTGAAGCCGAATCCGTTGAGCAGTTGCTGGCTTACGGTGGCCGTGAATCCCGGCGTGTACGCCGGATTGTACAGCAGGTGCAACTGCGAGGATCCCTGCCGCTGGACACCATAGGAGGCACTGATGCTGGTGCCGGACGGGAAGGCCTGGGTGTAGCTGAAGGTCGCCGCCTCCGTGTTGGTGGTGACGTGCGGGATTCCCGCTACCACCAGCGTGTTTAATGGGCTAGAGGTACGGTCCACGCTGAAGCTGACGCCGAAGGTGGGGTCAAACGTGCCTGACGGCGATACGCGAACCGAGCTTGCTGCACCGGTGATCCCGCCGGCATTAGAGGCGCCGCCTCCGCTGCCGCCCGCCGTTCCTAAAATGCTTCCGCCTTCGGCGCCGGCGAACACGCCGCTGGGAACCGTCGCTTGATCCACGCCGCGCGGCGAAGCTCCGGAATAGGCCCGCAACAAATCGGTCTTGGCCTCCGGGAGGTAGTACCGCGTCCCGGCCACCGTCAAATTGTTGTGCACTACCAGCGCAACCACCTGCGCCATCGAGAGCCGCACTTTACCGTCATGCACCTCCAGCACATCATCGGGGGCATTGGCCAGCGCACCAGGCGCGACCGTCCGATTGCGGTACGGCGCCCACACTCGCGGGAAAACCGGCACAGCCTTAGAGTAGTCCGGCACTGCCGGCACGGCCATCGGAGCCGGGCTCGGGACCACCACCTGATTCGGAATGGGCACCTGATTCTGAGCCGAAACGCCGAGCCCGCCGGCCAGCGCCAGCGCGGCCGCTGCACGCATCGGGGTGGTCTTGAAGCTAGGCATTCTAAAACTACGCGATCTCAATCCGGGAAACACCATCGCTGCTCTCACTTCGCCTGATTCGCCCCCGGAGCGCCGGCCGGCCCCTTATAAGCCGGCGTGGGCATGTCCCTCACAACGCCGCTCAGCGCGTCGTCCAGGTGGACTCCGTTCCTTTCCAGACTGGTTCCGGTGGCCTGGTCCATCGACACCAGCGCGTTGGCGTAGGCGCCTTGAACCTGCACAGCGGTGTATTGCGCGGACACGAGGTCACGCTCCTTGAGGATCACGTTGTAGGCGGTGGAAAGCCCCACTTGCAGCTTCTCTCGCTCCGCATCGCGCGACTGTTGGGCCAGACGGACCGCTTCGCGCGCCGCCTCTACCTGCACCTTTCCCTGAATCAGCCCGATGCGCGACTGCTGGACTTGCAGGTTGATCTGGTTGCGTGTGCTCTGCTCGCTGATTTCGAGCTGGTTGCGCTCCAACTGGGAGCGGATGTTATCGGCCTGCGCGGAGCGGTTGCGGATCGAGGCGCCGAAGCTCAATCCGACTGCTGTTTCCGGGTAGACCCCGCCCAGGCTCTGCGCCAGCGACGCGGCGCCTCCGGCAGTGCTGGTCGCCGTATTTCCCTTCAAGCCGGAACTGGCGTACAGCCCGAAAGTGGACAGCGTCGGCATCAGATTGTTGCGCGCGTAGCCGATGGCCATGTCTTGATTCTTCATGTTGTTGTCGTCTATCTTGAGCTCCGGACGGTTGGCCATTGCCATCGTGAGCGCGCCCTTCAGGTCCGGCAGGTCGGATTCGCGAGGCTCCGGCAGAAGATCAGTCACCACCACCTCGGCGGCATCCAGATCCGGATCGTCGCGCTTGCTCAGCAACTGCTTCAGCGTGGTTTCCTGCTGCTCCAGGCTGGTTTCAGCGATGATCTTGTCGCGCTGGCTGGCGGCAAGTTGCGATTGCGCGTTCAGCACGTCCAGGCGCGACATGATGCCGGCCTCTTCCTGCTTCTTGGTCTCGTCAAAGAGCCTCTGCACCGCCGCCAGAGACTCCGTCGCCACCTGGACATTTAATTGGAAAGCGGCCAGGCCGTAGTAGGCATCCTCCAGTTGCGCCACGCTGGTGATCACCTGCTGCTTGAACGTCTGGTCCGCGGTGGCCACGTTGTTGCGCGCAACATAGATGAAACGCATGTTGGCCTTTCTGCCGAATCCAGCCAGCAGCGGCTGGTTAAACCCGATGGACAGGCGCGAGGTCACGTCGGGATTATAGAGCAGGTTTTCCTGCGTGGTGCTCTGGCGCAGCGCGCTCATCGACACCGAGAAGCTGGAGCCGGTGGTGAACAACTGCGCGTAGGACATGGACAGGGCGTACGCGGAGCTGGTGGTGTTGGGAATGCCCGAAACCACCAGCGAGTTCAAAGGACTGGTGACGTGATCGAAACTGGTGCCGAAGCTGATACTGGGATCGAAGGCTCCTGCGGGTCCGACCGAAACTGCGCCGCCGCCTCCGGTAATGCCGCCGGCGTTTCCGGTGCCGCCGGTGCCGCCTCCGTTGGTCACGCCCGCTCCGATCGCGCCGGAGTTCAACTCGCTGGGATACAGCGCGCCGGTAAAGCTGCGCGCCGCCTGGCCGGACTTGGTACGGAGAATGTCGGTCTGCGCAAACGGCACCACGTAGCGCTGCACCACGATGTCCAGATTGTTTTCCAGTGTCAGCGCCAGCGCATCCGCGAGCGAGAGCTGTAGCTTGCCTTCATGAATCAGGCTCTTCAGCCGCGGGGAGTTGGTCAGCGCCACGTGCGGAATAGACCACTGGATGTAGGGATTCCACAGATGCGGCGTAAGCTCCTTGGGACCGCGCGAGATCTGATTCAGGAAACCGCTCTCGAAGCCCCCGCCCGCCTCGACACTGGTGGAGCTGGGCGGCGCAGCCTGACCGTCCGCCAATCTGAAGGAGGACAGCAGGAGACAGATGCAGGTGGAGAAGTAGACGGCACGGGTCATATCAAGATATTTTAGCCGGTATCGCAAGGTTTCCGCGACTGACGGAAGGACGGCGCCCGACTATGCCGCATGGCACTTCCGGGGATTCGCGCCCGCGCACCGGTCTGAGCTTGGTTCACAGACCGGTTCCCAGGGACGGGTTGTAGTGTAGGCTCGTAGACAGGTGCGCGCGTCACTGATCAAGAAATTGGGTTCGCCGGTGGTCTTGGCGCTCATATTGGGATTGTGTATCGTCCGCTTATGGGTGATGCCCTTGCCTTCCAGCTTCTGGGTCGACGAAATGGTGAGCGCATTCGTAATCCATTTCGGCCCCGCGCATCCCTCCCTGGCCGTTGCTCCCCAGGTCACCGAGACCATCTACTACTCGCTGCCTCACTTGGCCGAGTCGCTGTTCGGATTTTCCGAAGTGGTCTACCGGGTGCCTTCGCTGATCGTGCTCGGCATCGCGCTGTGGTTTATCGCCAGGCTGGCCATGCGCCTGATTCATCCGGCGGCCGGCTGGTTCGCGGTCTTCGCTTGCCTGGCCCTGAAAGGCTTCGATTATCAGGCTGCTGACGCGCGACCCTACGCCCTGGGAACCTGCGTGGCCGCCGCGAGCCTGTATTTCCTGGTGCGCTGGATGGATTCGGCGCGCTGGCGCGATGCCTTGCTGTTCACGTTGTTTGCAGCCCTGCTGTGGCGGGTGCATCTGGTGTTCTGGCCGTTCTACGGCATTTATGCGTTGTACGTCGCCGTGCGCCTGTTCCGCGCGGAGACCAAGGTTTCCTGGCGGCAAATCGCCGGCGTGTGTGGGATCCTTGCAGCGGCCCTGATTCCGGTCGCCTTCGATGCGCTGCGCTTGGTTCGCGAGGCCAAGTCTCATGTGGTGGCGGATCTCCCCACCAGCCGCGAGCTGCGCCGCACCCTCAAGTTCCTGCTTCTGGCGCAGTGCGGCGGAGGAGCGTTCCTGGCCGCTCTGCTGCTGCGCTGGCGCAAAGAGACCGGCGGACCTGGCCCTTCCTCCCCGGCTCTGTCTTCGTGGGTGCTGATCCTGGGCTGGTGGCTCTGGCATCCGCTGGCGTTGTTCGCCTTCTCCTGGGCCACTGGCAACAGTCTTTTCGTAGACCGCTATCTTTCGCTCGCCTTGCCCGGAGCGGCCCTGGCGGCCACGCTGGCCGCCGCGCTCTCGGTTCCCTCCACATATTGGCGGCCCTGCGCGGCAGTGCTGGGAATTTGCGTGCTGGCGGCCCTGGGCCAATGGCTGGATCTAGTCGAAGGCGCTCCGTGGCCATGGCATCACAATTCCGATTGGCGCGATGCCGCGCGCACGGTGAATGAGTGGACGCTGGACCCCTCCACTCCCGTGGTTCTTCCCAGCCCGTTCATCGAGGCCAAGTTTCCGGTCTGGCGTCCGGACTACCCGCTGCCCGGTTTTCTGTATTCGTATCTGCCCGTTTACCGGCTCCGCGGCAGGCCTTATCTGTTGCCCTTCGAACGGTCGCCCGAAAGCGAGAAATACGCCGCTACATTGTCTGCTATTTTTTCCGAAACGCCGCGATTTATGATTTACGGAGGCGACCGTAACGTATTTACATGGCGCAATTATTTTGCGTCCCGGCCGGAATTGCACGGCTGGGGCAACCGCACCTCGCGCCAATTCGGCGATGTCGCCGTAGCGATTTTCGAAAATCCAGCCCTGGAGGCGCACCGGACTACCTTAGCGGGGAATCAAATGCGGTGAAAGCTTTTTAAAATGTCGCGCGTGGAGTAACGCAGCGCAATCGGACGGCCGTGCGGGCAGCTCATCGGGCAGGAGGTCGCGGCCAGGGCGCGCAGCAGCCACGCGATCTTTTCGGGCTCCAGCCGCATGTTGATCTTGATCGCCGCGCGGCAGGCGATCGAGGCGGCCATAGCGCGGCGCAGATCCTCCACCGAGGTCTTGCGCAGCTCGCGCTCGGCGATTTCCAGAATTTCAAACAGCACCCGTTCGATATCGGCCCCGCCTAAGCCCGCGGGCGCGGCTTTGACGGCGATGGTCCGGTTGCCGAAAGGCTCAGTCTCGAAGCCCAGGCCGTCCAGTTCCTCGGCGATGCGGGCGTACTCGATCTGCTGCGCCGCGGAGAGCCCGATGACGGCGGGAATCAGCAACCGCTGCGATTCCGCGCCTCCACGGCTGCGGGCCTCCAACACCTGCTCGAACAGAATCCGTTCGTGCGCCACGTGCTGGTCGATGATCCACAACCCGTCTCGTCCCGCCGCAACGATGAAACTGTCATGAATCTGCCCCAGCGGGCGGAGATCGCGCAGCGCGTCCAGGCTGTCCCCCGGCGGCATCGCGCCCTCCGGAACCACGGCGCCGTGCGTGTCGGGAACCGCCAGCCTTGCGGCTGGCTGGGCTACATCTGGAAAAGACGCGTCTGGATAGGACGCGGCAGTCGTGTCCGCGAAATCGAATCGCGGCGGCGGAGAAGCCGGCCGGCGCAGGGTAAATTCCGGTAAAACCTCCGGCCCCAGCTCTGGCGCGGCCACCGGCAAAGTCGGTGGCGGCATGGTCATCGATGCGGAAACGCCCATGTTTTCGATGCGCTGGCTGAATTCGGAATAAGGCAGATCCGCGGCCGGCTGCGCCGGAGATTGCGCTGCAAAATGTGATGAGACAAGCGGCGCCAGCGTGGGAACCGGCCTTTCGGCCATCAGCGCCCCGCGAATTGTGTCGCGCACCAGGTCGTGCACTACGGAGCCGTGGCGGAACCGGACCTCGGTTTTCGACGGGTGCACGTTCACGTCGACCTCTTCGGCGTCGCAATCCAGGAACAGCAGCGCAAACGGGAAGCACGCCGGCGGCATCAGGTTGTGATACGCGGCGCTGATGGCGTGCAGCAGCAGCCGGTCGCGGATTAGCCGGCCGTTCACGAACAGGTAGATCGAATTGCGATTGAGCTTCTGCACCTGCGGCCCACTGACGAACCCGCGCAGACGAAAGCGGCGCAGCATGGGAGCCTCGTCCGGCTCCGGCGGCATCGCCAGCTCGCGCGAGCGCTCCCCCAGGTCGATCAGGTCTTCGAGCACCGTCGTGCCGAACACCTGAAATACGCGCTCCCGCAGCGTCGCCACCGGCGTGACGTCCAGAAGCTCCGCATTATTGTGGCGCAGCACAAAGGATTTTCCGGGATGGGCCAGACTGTAATGCGTGACCAGCGACGCGACGTGCGCCATTTCGGTCTGTTCGGAGCGCAGGAATTTCTTCCGCGCGGGCACGTTGTAAAACAAATCGCGGACGGAAATGGCGGTGCCGGCGCCAAGCGCCGCATCGTCGCAGCGCAGCAATCTTCCACCCGCAAATTCCACCGCCGTGCCGACTTGATCCTCACGCATGCGGGTTTCCAGCAGCAGCCGCGACACTGAGGCAATCGAGGGCAGAGCCTCGCCGCGAAAGCCCAGCGTGGCGATGGAGAGCAGGTCCTTGACGTCGCTGAGCTTGCTGGTGGCGTGGCGTTCGAAGGCCAGCAGCGCATCGTCGCGCATCATGCCGGAGCCGTTGTCCGCCAGCCGGATCAGCCGCCGTCCGCCGGCTTCGACTTCCAGGCGGAATTCGGTGGCGCCGGCGTCGAGCGAGTTTTCGAGCAGCTCCTTTACAACGCTGGCCGGCCGCTCGACGACTTCACCGGCCGCAATCTTGTTGGCGACATTATCGGAAAGAATGCGAATGCGGCCCACAATTAAGCGAAAATATCGTCCACGGCGATGTGGCCGCCGAAGAATAGGGGAATTTGCTGGCCGGACTTGTAGGTAACGCTGTGGCCGTCCGGAGTGGAGACCTCGACTTTGCGAAGATCGGTGTTTACGGTCCAGAATTCGCGAGAGCCGTTTTCCAGACAGAGTTGCCGCTTCTCGTGCAATACGGCCGCCTTGTTGGACGGCGAAAGCACTTCGACCACCAGGTCCGGCGCACCCATGAAGTATCGGTCGATGCTATCCCAGCGCTTCTTGGTAAGGTACACAACATCGGCGGCCCAGCATTCGTGTTCCGGTAGTGGACGGTAAGGGAATTCAGTGTGAACCACGCCGGAATTCCCGGCCGCAGCCTCGAGCAAACGGCGAAGCTGCCATTGCGCTCGAACGTGAGGGTATTGTGGATAGCGCACTTCGACTAGTTCGCCGTGGTACAACTCGTACACGCCGCCCGGAGGATTCGGGATCTGCTCGTACTCTGCGACGGTCATGAGCCGGGTTGTGGTGGTGGCCACGAAGAACTCCTGCCTTGATTGTACAGCGGTTATCCGGAAGCTACGCGCTCATCGCCGCCAGGAATTCCGCATTCGACCGCGTCTTGGCCAGCTTGTCGATCAGCAGTTCCATGCTCTCGACCGGCGACAAGGGGTTGAGCACCTTGCGCAACACGTAGACGCGATTCAGCTCCTCGCGCGGCAGCAGCAGCTCTTCTTTGCGGGTGCCGGAGCGCGTGATGTCGATGGCCGGGAACACGCGCTTGTCCATCAGCTTGCGATCCAGGTGGATTTCCATGTTGCCGGTGCCCTTGAACTCTTCAAAAATCACGTCGTCCATGCGGCTGCCGGTGTCGATCAGGGCGGAGGCGACGATGGTCAGCGACCCGCCCTCTTCGATATTGCGCGCCGCGCCAAAGAAGCGCTTGGGGCGCTGCAGGGCGTTCGAATCGACGCCGCCCGATAGCACCTTGCCCGAAGGCGGCACCACGGTATTGTAGGCTCGCGCCAGGCGCGTGATGGAATCGAGCAGAATCACCACGTCCTTCTTATGCTCCACCAGCCGCTTGGCCTTTTCGATCACCATCTCGGCTACCTGCACGTGGCGCGAGGCCGGCTCATCGAAGGTCGACGAGATCACCTCGCCCTTGACCGAGCGCTGCATATCGGTAACTTCCTCGGGCCGCTCATCGATCAGCAGCACGATCAGCGTGACTTCCGGATGATTGGCGGTGATCGAGTTGGCGATCGACTGCAGCAGCATGGTTTTGCCGGTGCGCGGCGCGGCCACAATCAATCCGCGCTGCCCTTTGCCGATGGGCGTCAGCAGGTCCATGACGCGGCCGGAGTAGTTGTCGCGCGCGGTCTCCATCTTCAGCCGCGCCTGCGGATAAAGCGGAGTCAGGTTGTCGAAGAAGATTTTGTTGCGGGCTTCCTCGGGCGGCTCGAAGTTGATGGCGTCGACCTTGATCAGTGCGAAGTACCGCTCGCCTTCTTTGGGCGGGCGGATCTGGCCGCTGACCGTATCGCCGGTGCGCAGATCGAAGCGGCGGATCTGCGAGGGCGAGACATACACGTCGTCGGGACCGGGAAGGTAATTGTATTCAGGCGCGCGCAGGAATCCGAAGCCGTCGGGCAGGCATTCGAGCACGCCTTCGGAGAAGATCAGTCCGCTCTTTTCCGCCTGCACCTGGAGAATTTTGAAGATCAGCTCCTGCTTGCGGAATCCGGCGAAGCCCTGGACCCCCAGATCCTTGGCGATCTGGTTGAGCTTCTGGATGCTCATGTCCTTCAGTTCCACCAGATCGAGCGCGCTGCCGTTCTTGCCCTGTCCGGCCTGCGCGTGACGGCGCTTGGCATCGAACAGACGGCCTTGCGGCACCGGTTCTGTTGCGGCCGCTGCGTCCTTGGGAGCCTCTTCCGCCGGTTTGGCCTCGACGGGTTTAGCTTCCGCGGGAGGTTTCACCTCAGCCGCTTTCAACTCCGCCGCTTTCACTTCCGTTGGCGGAGCCTTGACCTCCATAGGAGGAGGCACGGGCGCGGATGCAGGCATGGATGCCGCCGGCGTGGATGCAACTGGCGCCGCAGCCGGTTTGGTCTCGACTGGTTTCGTCTCGGCCGGCTTGGTCTCAGCCGGCTTGGTCTCGGCTGGTTTGGTCTCCGCAGCCTTTGCCTCAGCGGCGGCTTTCTCGGCGGCAGCCCTGGCGCGATGTCCACGCTCCGGCTTGGGCGCCGGAGCGGCCGACTCCGGTTGGCCGTTCGAGTCGGGGTTGCTGCTCACGTCCTTGGTCACTTCTGGACCGGTCTGTTCTGGATTTTCGAGATTACTTGCCAAATTTCCCTCACTCCCCGGCCGGTTACGGCCGAGCACTCCAATAGCTCCCCTGCATATCCTTCGCGCAGGGCTTGTCGGCTCTGATGCTGCTCACGCTGCGATCCGAGCTTGTCAAATTTTGTCGCGACCACCACGTACGGCCGCTGGTGCGCTTCCAACCACTCGCGCAATTCCAAATCCTTTTCCATCCATCCCCGCCGCGCATCCACCAAGATCACGGACAAAGCCAGCGCGTCCCGCCCCAGCAGGTAGCTTTCGATCAGGTCTTTCCACTCTCGCGTGATTTTCTGGGGGACACGAGCGTATCCATAACCCGGCAGATCGACAAAGCGGTAGCCGCCGTCGACCTGATAGAAATTGATCAACTGCGTACAGCCTGGCCGAGCACTGACCCGCGCGGCTCCGCCGCATCCAGCTCCCGCCGATCCGATGAGCGCATTCAGCAAACTGGATTTGCCGACGTTGCTGCGGCCGAGGAACGCAATCTCGGGTTCCGCCGGGGGCGGAAACTGATCCGGCCGGGCTGCACTTATTATAAACCGCGCCGACATGTGTGGGAAGAGGAGGCAAGCTTCGGAACCCGCCCGATGGATTGCCGCGAGGGCCGTTTCTTCCGGCCCTGGCTTTAGAAAAGATCTCTTTGTATGACGCCGGCGTTACAATCGGCCGGCCGTCTCCTTCTTTTGGCCGCCTACTGCGTTACTTTGTCTTCGCGCTGCGTGATTTTATCTTCGCGGCTCCGGGCCACGATTTCCGCAGCCGTCAACATTCCCGACAGCGGAGCCATCTCCAGATCGCGCTCCAGCGCGATTTTCAAAACTTCGTCCATCGAACTGACGAAGTGCAGCTTCATTTCGTTGCGGATGTTTTCCGGAATATCCGGAAGATCCTTCTCGTTATCCTTGGGCAGGATCACTTCGAAAATGCCCTGGCGATGCGCCGCCAGCAGCTTCTCCTTCAACCCTCCAATGGGCAGCACTCGGCCGCGAACCGTAATCTCGCCGGTCATGGCGATGTCGGCCCGGACCGCGATGCTGGTCAGCGCGCTGGTGATGCTGGTGGCGATGGTGATGCCGGCCGAGGGTCCGTCTTTCGGGATCGCACCCTCGGGCACGTGCAGGTGAATGTCCAGGTGCCGGTAAAAGTCCCGGGGAAGGCCGATGTGGTGCGCCCGGCTACGGATGTAGCTCATCGCCGCTTGCGCCGATTCCTGCATGACGTCGCCCAGTTTTCCGGTCGTGGTCAGCCTTCCGCGGCCTTCCATGATGGCGGCCTCAGTGGTCAGAATCGATCCGCCGACCTCGGTCCAGGCTAAGCCCACGGTAGCGCCGACCTCGTTCTGGCGATCGGCCACCTGCTCCCGGAATTTCTGCGGACCCAGCAGCTCGCCCACCTTGGCGCTGGTGATCACCGCTTTCTCGAGCTTCGTTTTCTCGATCTTCTGGGCGGATCCCTTTTCGGCGCCGTTGTCGCCCGCTTTGGCTTCCGCCGGAGACTGCGCGTTCACTACGGCTCGCGTTATCTTGCGGCACACGTTGCCGATCTCACGCTCCAGATTGCGCACGCCGGCTTCCCGCGTGTAGTGCTGGACCAGCTCCTGAATGCCCTCGTCGGGAAATTCGATCTGCTCCGGAGTGAGGCCGGTCTCCTTGGTCTGTTTGGGAACCAGGAAGCGCTTGGCGATCTCCTTCTTTTCAACCTCCGTGTACCCGGACAGGCGGATCACTTCCATGCGGTCCTGCAGGGCCGGAGGAATGGTGTGCAGCACGTTCGCCGTGGCGATGAAGAATACCTGGCTCAAATCGTACTCGACGTCCAGGTAGTGATCCATGAACATGTAGTTCTGTTCCGGATCCAGCACTTCCAGAAGCGCCGCCGAAGGATCGCCGCGGAAATCGGTCGACATCTTGTCGATCTCATCCAGCATGAACACCGGGTTGCGTACGCCGGCCTTCTTCATCATCTGCAAAATCTGCCCGGGAAGCGCGCCGATATAGGTCCGGCGATGGCCGCGCACTTCGGCTTCGTCGCGCACTCCGCCCAGCGACAGGCGCACGAACTTGCGCCCGGTGGCCTTGGCGATCGACATTCCCAGCGAGGTCTTGCCTACGCCCGGAGGCCCGACAAAGCACAGAATCGAGCCCTTGGGATCCTTCACCAGGCGGCGCACCGCGAGAAACTCGAGGATGCGCTCCTTGATCTTTTCCAGGCCGTAGTGATCGCTTTCGAGCACCTGCTGCGCGTGCGGGAGATCGCGAATCTCTTTCGATTTTTTCTTCCACGGCACGGCGAGAAGCCAATCCAAATAATTGCGCGAGACCGTGGACTCGGCCGACATCGGCGGCATCTGCTCCAGCCGCTTCAACTCCGACATCGCCTTTTCCTGCGCGTCCTTGGTCATGCCGGCGGATTCGATCTTTTTCTTCAGCTCGTCGAATTCGCTCTTTTCGCCGCGGCCCAGTTCCTTCTGGATGGCCTTGATCTTTTCGTTGAGGTAATATTCTTTCTGCGCCTTGTCGATCTGCCGCTTCACGCGGCCTTGAATACTGCGGTCGACGTTCAGTTTCTCGATCTCGACGTCCAGCATCTCGGCCACGCGCGTCAGCCGGTCGATGGGGTCGAAGATCTCCAGCAACTCCTGCTTTTCTTCCAGCGCCAGTTGCAGATTCGCGCCCACCGTGTCGGCCAGCTTGCCCGGGTCATCCGGCCGGATGGCCGCGACCATCGAGTCGTAATTCACGTTCTGGCTGATCTTGACATACTGCTCGAACAGGCTGGTGACGCGCGAGGTCAGCGCATCCAGTTGCGGACCCGGCTCCACGCGATAGCTGGTGGTCCGGATGGTGGCGCGGAAAAAGCCTTCCTCTTCGCCCACCGAGAGGATTTTGCCCCGCTCCATCCCCTCCACCAGCACCTTGATGTTGCCGTCGGACTGCTTGACGCTTTGCACGATCTTGGCCACCGTGCCGACCGAGAAGATCTCGTCCGGCCGCGGCTCATCCACGCTGGCGTCGTGCTGCGCGGCCAGAAAGATGCAACGGTCGCCGTGTTCCAGCGCCTCTTCGAGCGCCCGCACGCTCGACTCGCGTCCCACCACGAACGGCGTCATCATGTGCGGGAAGATCACTACCTCCCGGATCGGCATCATCGGGAGACGGCGTGTTTCGGTTTTCTCTTTGGAACTGAGCATGGTATTAGAAAGAACGACTTACAGGCGGGAATACCGGAGCGTCAAACTTGCCGGCTTCGGACTCTCCGGCCTCGAACCTGGGGTTCAACGCAAAACGGCCCTAACTATCCCGCCTTTTCCAGCAGGGCCATGTTGATCTTCTGGCTCATGACCATTTCTTTGGTGACCAGGAACTCGCGAACCTTTTTGTAGGAGGGAATGTAATACATCAGGTCCAGCATGAGGTCCTCCAGGATCATCCGCAGACCGCGCGCCCCTACTTTGCGCTCCATGGCGAGTTGCGCAATCGCTTCCAGGGCGTCGTCGCTAAACTTCAGTCTAACATTCTCGAACTCGAACAGCTTCTGATACTGCCGGATGATCGCATTCTTCGGCTTGGTCAGGATCTGCACCAGCGCTTCCTTGCTCAGATCCTCCAGCACCGCCACCACCGGCAGGCGCCCGATAAACTCCGGGATAAATCCGCCCTTGATCAGATCGACGGGTTGCACCTGTTCCAGTAGGCCCAGGTCGCGGCGGCCGGAGCTGCCCGGGCGGCGGCTGGCTTCGCGGGCGGCGTCTTCCGGATTCGAGAATCCGATGGTGCGCGTGCCCACGCGGCGCGAAATGGTCTTCTCCAGACCGATAAACGCCCCGCCGCAGATGAACAGGATGTTGGTGGTGTCCACCGGAGTGAACTCCTGGTGGGGATGCTTGCGTCCGCCCTGCGGCGGCACGTTGGCGATGGTCCCTTCCAGAATCTTCAGCAGAGCCTGCTGGACGCCTTCGCCGGAGACATCGCGCGTAATCGAAGGATTTTCGTCCTTGCGGCCGATTTTGTCGATTTCGTCGATGTAAATGATGCCCTGCTGGCAGCGCTGCACATCCCAATCCGAATTCTGCAGCAGCCGCAGGATAATGTTCTCGACGTCCTCGCCCACGTAGCCGGCCTCGGTCAGCGTGGTCGCATCGACGATGGCGAACGGGACATCCAGAATGCGCGCCAGCGTCTGCGCCAGCAGCGTCTTTCCGGTTCCGGTCGGCCCGATCAGCAGGATGTTGGATTTCGAAAGCTCGACCTCGCCGGAGCGAGCCTTGTTCATCTGGATCCGCTTGTAGTGGTTGTAGACTGCCACCGCCAGCTTTTTCTTGGTGGCGTCCTGGCCGATGACATACTGGTCCAGATACTCTTTCAGCTCCAGAGGCTTGGGCAGCTTGTGCGGAGTGCCGTACTGCTGCTCATGCCGGTCATCCTCCAGAATGGAGTTGCACACGGCAATGCACTCATCGCAAATATACGCACGCGGATAGTCTGAGGGGGAGGAGATCAGCTTACCAACAACGTCTTGGCTTTTGTGGCAGAACGAACAGCGTAAAGAATCGTCGGCGCCAGCACGCTTCACCGGGATCTCCTGATCGGCATAAGGATTAAGGTACGGACATTTTGATTATAGCCGAGATGTCGCGTTTTGTACCACGCTCCGTTTTCCTCCTGCCGGTACTAGTCGTTTGCCCTATCGGTTCCCGAAGAAGTACTGCCGAACCCGAACCCGCGCCATCCATGCCGAAAGCCCCGCCTTGGACAGGATGATATTGATACCGCCGGACAGCCCGCGGATCCGCAGTTGAGCTCAGCCCACTACCAGGAAAATTCGGGCATGCTGCCAGCGTCTGGGAAGTAACCCAGGTTGCCTGTCGCAACCAATTAGCGTCAGAAGAGCACAGGCCGCTGCGCGTGTTACGAACCCGGGGACGGCCAGCGCGTCCGTGGTACGCGAGTTCCTCAGAAGTCCGATATACTTTGGGCGGAGGTGCGCTCATGTTGCGCTTGGGCAAGTTGCAGTCCCTTTTTCCGAACACGCTCGTTCTATTGACAGCCGGTCTTGGTTTGGCTGTCTACACGCCTTCCATCGTTCATGCGGCCGGTAACCTGGCAGAAGGTTGGTCCGTGCGCGCCGATTCGGGCAGCGGGCAGGACAACAAGCTGATGGTGGAAGGCGGCACGTATCACTTCATGATGGGAGGACCGCCCTCAAACAATGGCACTTTCTACAATCCGGCGTGGACCGCATCCGGCAACCACACCTTCACCGCGACATTTACCCAGAACGCGAAAGCCACGCATCCGACCTCGTACGGACTGATGTTCGGCGGGTCGAATCTGGGCGCGGATAATCAGATGTACAGCTATTTTCTGGTTCGCCAGGCAGGCCAATTCTATGTCGCCAATCGCAACGGGAGTTCGGTAACGGCCGTGGCGCCGTGGACCTCGAACCCCGCCATCCATCCCGAGGGCTCCGACGGCAAGCAGACCAACACTTTGTCCGTTCAGGTCTCCGGCGACAACGTCATTTTCAGCGTGAACGGGACTGAGGTGAACCGGCAGAAGGCGTCCGCGTTGCATGTCAATGGTCTGTACGGCTTCCGGGTCGGGCACCGCCTGGATGTCTCCGTAACGAATGTCATGAAGTAAAACGCCGCTGAAGTCTCGGGCCTCTGTGCGCATCCGAATGGGCGCCAATCCGCGGGGCTGGATACGGCAGCAGGGGGATTATGAAAATTCGGGTGATTTTCCCAATGGTCGCCGCAGCCGGCGGCTTGGCGATTGTGGCCGCCCAGCTTTTACTTGCCCAACAACATCCCACTGGACCCTATACGCAGGACCAGGCTGTGGCGGGACGCGCGATTTACCAGACCAATTGCGCCTCCTGTCATGCGGACGATCTCAGCGGGCGCGAAGGACCGCAGTTGGCCGGCGCCAACTTCTTGGCCCAGTGGGGTGACCGGACCACTGGCGAGTTGATCAGCTTCATCCAATCCACTATGCCTCCGGGCGGGGCCGCTCTTCCGGGCGATTCGTATCTTGCCGTGGCTGCATTCATTCTGGATGCCAACAGCGCACGGGCGGGCAACCAGGCCCTTACGGTCGCATCGAACGTGACCATTCGCAGCGTCGCGACGGGTCAGCGCGCCGCGTATTTGCAGGCGGGCGGTGGTCCGGCGGCGGCCCAAACGAAGCAAGACAATTCCAAACAGAAACAAGCGAACCAAGCGAAGCAGGCAAATGAGGGCAAGCAGGCGCCTCGCGGAATTACCGTCGAGGGCGAAGTGAAGAACTATGTGCCCGTAAGCGATGCCATGTTGCGTAATCCGGATCCGGCCGATTGGCTGATGATCCGGCGCGATTACCGGGCCAGCTCCTTCAGCCCTCTGAATCAGATCACCGTCCAAAACGTCAATGATCTGCGGCTGGTGTGGAGTTGGGCCCTACAGGACGGCAGCCCCCTGGGCAACGATCCCGCGCCCATCGTCCACAACGGCGTGCTCTACGTGAATAACGCCGGTGAGGTTTTGCAGGCCCTGGACGCCAAGACCGGCGATCTCATTTGGGAGAATCGCTACGGAACCAACACCGGCGCGCCGGCGATGCGCGGCATCACTATCTACGGCGATAACGTTTACATCACCAGCGCCGAAGCGCACTTGATCGCGTTTGACGCGCGCACCGGCAAGATGGTGTGGGATACCACCATCGGCAACCGCTCCAAAAACCAGCACTCCACCACCAGCGGACCGCTCGCCGTAAACGGCAAGTTGATCCAAGGCCTGAGCGGGTGCCAGACCTTCGGCGGAGAAAAGTGCTTCATCAGCGCCTACGATGCCAAAACCGGCAAAGAGTTGTGGCGCTTTTACACCGTTGCCCTCCAGGGCGAACCCGGAGGCAATACTTGGGGAGGCCTGCCCGACAGCCTTCGCGTGGGTGCGGAAAGCTGGATCACCGGCAGCTACGACCCGGACTTGAACCTCACTTATTGGGGCACGGCCCAGGCGAAGCCGTGGATGCGCGTGAGCCGCGGATCGGGCAACGGCGCGACTTTGTATGCCAACTCGACTCTGGCTCTGAATGCCGATACCGGAAAACTAACCTGGTATTACGATCACGCGCCGGGCGAGACGCTGGATTTGGACGAAGTCTTCGAGCGCGTACTGGTGGACGATCAAGGCCAGAATTATGTCTTCAGCGCTGGCAAGACGGGCATTCTATGGAAGCTGGACCGCAAGACGGGAAAGTATCTGGGTCACAAAGAAATGGTGTTCCAGAATGTGTACGATTCTTTCAACCCGGCCACGGGCGAGCCGCACTATAGAAACGACATCGTGGAACAGCGCATCGGCGAAGGCGTGGTGGGATGTCCTTCCACCGAAGGCGGCAAGAACTGGCCCGCGATGTCCTACTATCAACCCGGCAATCGGCTGATTGTGCCGTTGAGCCAGAGTTGCCTGGAATTCAGCGCGCAAGCGGTGGATAAATCGGAAGGCGCCGGAGCGGGAGGCGGCGCGCGGGCCCGCTACTTTGAGATGCCGGGATCGAACGGAAATGTCGGTAAGCTGGCGGCCTACGATGTGCGGACCCTGCGCGAGATCTGGAAGTATGAGCAGCGCGCGCCATTTCTCACCGGCGTTTTATCGACCGCGGGTGGTGTGGTGTTCGCCGGCGACCTGGATCGCATGTTTCGCGCCTTCGACGCAGATACCGGCCGGATTCTGTGGGAGACGAGGCTGCCGGCCCCCGTCCAGGGCTTCCCGCTGACGTTTACCGCGGGCGGCAGACAGTATGTCGCTGTGACCACCAGCAACGGCGGAGGCAGCCCCCGGAACGTGCCCCGGATCGTAGCTTCAAATGTACATAGTCCCGACACTGGTAACGCGTTATACGTGTTCGCGCTGCCGGATAGAAGGTAGACACTAACATCGATCCAGCCGACCAGGTCTTGAGAGAGAGAGTCGCCTGGTTGTAAGCCCGACACAATCGGTCGATAATGTTTTAGGGAGAGGATGACATTTCCAAAGACCAAAGATGGTGACGCTCGCCTGTTGCCAGCGTACTCGCTGTCCGATGCGGCCCGCTACTTGCGAATGCCGGAAGGAACTCTGCGGAGCTGGGTTGTCGGCCGGTGGTATCCGGCGGCCGGGATACGGAAGCGGTCGCGGCCGTTGATTCACCTGGACGATCCCAAAAAGCGGTACTTGTCGTTCATCAACTTGGTTGAAGCGCATATCCTCGCAGCCATGCGTCGTCGTCATGGCGTAAGACTGCCAAAGGTTCGCAAAGCGCTGGACTACGTGGAACGCCGCTTCAAGATCGATCGCCCTCTCATCGATCAGGCGTTCCAGACTGATGGGCTGGATCTTTTCATCGAGCAATACGGGCAATTCATCAATGCGTCTCGCGAGGGGCAGCAGGCGATGAAGGATATCATCAGCGTTTACCTCAAGCGAATCGAGAGGGATGCGAAGGGACTTCCCGTCCAGTTCTACCCCTTCACCAGGGAGACGGTATCGGACACGGCGCCCAAGACCGACCCGCGAGTGGTCGTCATGAATCCAACAATTTCTTTTGGCCGGCCGGTAATCGCCGGGACCGGCATACCCGTTTCATCCATCTACGAGCGGTACAAGGCCGGCGATTCGGTTGCGACCCTAGCGCAGGACTTCAAATTGGAGACCGGTGCCATCGAAGAGGCGATCCGCTGCGAAGCCGCCTGATGAGACGGTATTCCTCATTGACAGGTCGCTCGGTATCGAGCCGCTGCGAGCGGAGCTCGTAAGCGCGGGACTCACCGTCAAAATCCACGACGACCACTTTGTCCGAAATGCGGAAGATCGTGTGTGGCTCCGAGCGGTAGGCGAACAAGGATGGGTCGTACTCACTAAGGATCAGCGGCTCAGGTATCGTCCTTTAGAGATCGCCGCGCTCAGGGCGAGCAACGCTCGGGTATTCGTGCTGACGGCCGGCAATCTCAGGGGTATAGAGATCGCTGCGGTGTTCCACGCGGCGCTACCGCGGATCTATAAGATCCTGCATTTGCACCAGGGACCGTTTGTAGCCACGGTGTCACAGTCGGGAAATGTCGCGATTAAGTGAACCCAGGGTCCAGGCGCAAATTCGCGGATGAGGTGCAGCCCTGAATTCTGTTCCATGCGCTTCTTGACGGCCTCGGCATCCTTGGCCGTGGGGGCCAGCTCCAAGTATCTGGCATAGGCATCGTGGGCGGTCGCCGAATGGTGCAGCTTCTCGGCGGTCTCGCCCAATTTCTCGAAGGCCGCTGGATGCTGTCCTTGGCTTTCAGCGGGTTGAACTCGTATCCCTTAGGCTGAAGGACCCATCCTCTTCCGGCGGCTCTTGCACAGAGGGTTGCGGAGCGGGCGGCTGCCCCCACAGCAGCAGCCTCAACGTAAACGTCAGGAGGACCGCGGCGCGAACTATACGTTGAGAATTTCGAAGCACCGTTCCAGGCTCTTGATCGGATCACTACCAGCGGTAGGCCGCCACTCGTGGGCCAAAAATCCCGTGTATCCCAGATCGGCGATCGCGCCGGCGATGAACCGGTAGTTGAGTTCTTGTTTGTCGTCGATTTCCATACGGCCGGGCACACCTGCGGCGTGGAAGTGGCAGATGTGGTCAAAGTTGTCCCGAATCGTCCGCGTTACATCCCCATCCGCGATCTGCGCGTGGTAAATGTCGTACAGGATCTTCACGCGTGGTGAATTGACGCGCTTGCACACATCGATACCCCACGCCACATGATCGAAGACCTGATCGGTGCGCTGGTCCGCGGCGACCTTCGAGTTCGTAATTTCCATGCAGACGTTGACGCCTTTTTGTTCGGCATAACCCTTCACCCGGCTCAGAATCGCGACTGCGTTATCTGCGCCTTCTTCCCGGGACATGCCGCGCCGTTCGCCGGGGATGGCGATCAGAACTTTGCATCCGGCGTTGACGCACATATCGATTCCGGCATGAGTGGCTTCTTCAATCTTGTCGTGGATTTCCTTGCGGATCAATCCATTTTGGAAGCTGGTTCCCGTACCCGTCATCATGCCGGGCGCCAAGCCATTTTGCGTGAGGATGGGGATCTGCTGGGCGGTGGGCAAATCTACGCCCTTAAATCCAATGCGAGCGAGAATCTTGCACCGTTCCTCGAAAGAAAGCGTCGTGCCCATCCAGACAGAGGCCATCACGCTTTGCTTGATGCGGCCTCGCGCAGGCGCCGGGGCTTGGGCGGACAGTTGACTGGCGCCCCCAGTCGAAAGCGTGACCAGCGGCGCGGCCACGCCGGCTAAGAATGTTCTTCGTTCCATGCGCGCCAATATATCATGCCCGATACCGGGATGTTACCCGTACGGCTGGCTACCGAACAGGGAGCCAACATCGAGGCGGAAGCGGCGGCAACTCAGCGGTTGATCCTGCCGGGCTCAATCTCCGGGCTCAAGTAGCCGAGGCGTCCGCGGCGTCCGAAACGCCGAACCGTCTCCGTCTCCGCACCACGGCCGCTATCAGCAGCAGACCTCCGCCGACCAGCGCCAGCGTGGCCGGCTCCGGTGTGGGATCCTCGATCGTCACGTCGGTGAACAGACTGTCCACCTCCGAGGTGGAAAGGGTCCCCAGCGACGCGGAATAAAACTCGAGGTTCATCGTAGTGGATGTCGCCACCGTCATGCCCGTGGTCACTTGATTCCAGGTGTCGGTTGTGGGTGTGAAGGTGCCCAGGACTTGGCCGCCCAACAGGACCTCGATGGCATCGCCATCGGCCGGCGAACCGGCCACGCCTCCTGTGACACAGTTGCACAGGGCGTTGCGCTCGTCGATGTCAAAGGTGACCGCGTAATCAATCCCGACCGTAAAGCCGCTGATGTCCTGAGAAATGGATGCCCCGGAAGTAGAACCCGAGAACTGCTGGAGACCGGCCACCTGCGTGCCGGCTGGCGGCGCCGTATAATACCACTCCGAACCGTAAGTCAGCGCGCCGTTGCTATTCGGTCCGCCGGTGTTGCCGTTGGAGCTGAAGGTCCAGTCGGTGCCGCTCGGATTGTAGAGATAGTTCGTGCCGGTGGCCGCCGAGGAGAATTCATTGTTGCCGGGAATGATAAATCCGCTGAACGTTCCGTCCACGGCGGAGCAGCCGGACACGGTCTGTCCGGAGGGATTCAGGCACGCGCCAGTGCTGGCCCACGCGCTGCCTGCAAATGATAAGGCCAAACAGAGGAACGCCCCTCTCATATGCAACCGGATTCGTTGTGTTCTATTCATATGTGTTTGCTCCAAAGGATGGGCAGACTTGCTGAGTGCCGCTGGTTTCACACCCATGCGCCCCGCGCCCTGGGAAGAGCCCTCCATGCAGGAATAGAGGAGTTCGCGGTGCACCGGGTTTCAAACGCGATGAGCTAGCTTCCGAAAGCCTGGGTGAAAGCCGGACGGCGTAGAGGCCAAGTGTTTCGCACGGGGTCGATCCAGGGTAAAGTTCCAGCGGCGAGTAGGCGAACGGCCAAAGCAAGAAATGTTTCGACGCGGCAGTCACGCTGCACGTCCGGCCCAACCGTCAATAGGAGACGATGCCGTGCCCCATCGCGTACTTGGTCATCTCTGCGGTGGAGTGCACACCCAGCTTGGTCATGATATTGGTGCGATGGAACTGGGCCGTCTTGACGGCGATGTGCAGGCGTCCCGCGATTTCCTTGGCGGAGCAGCCTTGCGCGATCAGAGCCAGAATCTCGCGCTCCCGCGGCGTCAATGCCACTGGCGGCGCCAGCAGGCACGCCAGCACATCCTTGGCGATGCTGGAGCTGACGTAGACGTTGCCCCGCATCACTTCACGGATGGCGTCCCGCAGTTCGGCGCCGGCCGAAGATTTCAGCAGGTAGCCGGACGCGCCCACGGCGAAAGCCTCGCGCACAAACTCCGGCTGCGTGTACATACTGACCAGGATGATTTTGCAATGGGGCACGGAAGCACGCAACTGGCGCGCGACCTCCATCCCGGTCAGCTCCGGCATGGAGACGTCCACCAGCGCCAGATCCGGCTTGTGTTCCTGGGCTGCGTCCAGCAACTCCCGTCCGGAGGCGACCGCGGCGATCACGCTGTGGTCGTCGGCCAGCAGGCGGGCCAAGCCCTGCGCCATGAGCAGATGATCATCCGCGATCACCACTCGCAGGCGTTGCTCCCCTCTCTCGATCGGCTCCCCGCGGGCGGCGGGCGCACTTCCAACTCCGGTTAGCTGGGCGCCGGAAGGTTGCGATATGCCGTTGTCCTCGGGAACAGAAACTGGTTGCGGCGTCATAATATTCTTAACAGCCCTGAGGGCCGGTTTTGGGGCTCGTCCACCCGGTCAGGGATAGTGTCCGCGTCCTTAGACCGGCTCCTCAGGAGAACGTGATGCTCGCGCGACTGCGGGGCAAATCGGGAGCATGTTTCCAGCGCAAGCTGCACCTTGTTAACGTCCGTCCGCAGCGTAATCACGCCTCCGGCGGAAGGCATGGAACCCAAACGGAAATCCGCGCGCCTTTGCCGGGCGCAGATCGAACAGCGGAACGTCCTCCCAGCAGCTTCACTCGCTCAACCAGAAACAAGAGTCCCAGCCCCGGGCGTTGCAGCGTCTTGCGGTCGAATCCGCGCCCGTTATCGCTCACCACGGCGCGGATTCCGCGGCCTTCTTTACGAAGGGTTACCGCAACCTCCGAGGCCTTCGCATACTTCGCGGCATTCCGTAGCGCCTCCTGCACCACGCGGTACAGGCATAGCGAGACGCTGCCAGGCAGCGTCTGTGGGAGGATGCCGTGGACGAAAACGGGTTTCACAGAATTTGTGCGGGCATGATCGTCGCACAGAGAGGCGACGCCGCGCACCAGCCCAAGGTTCTCGAGAACCGCCGGATGAAGCTGCTCGCAGATGCGATGCACGTCGTCGGCAAGCAGTCCGACTGCTCCGCGCAGGGATTCCAGCTCGGGCAAGACCAGCTCACGCAGATCCTGTTGCTCCGACATCCCGGGCCGCTCAGAAAAGCGGCGCTTCATGCTCTCGATTTCAAACTCCAGCAGCGCCACGCGCTGCGCCAGATCGTTGTGCATCTCCCGGCTGACCCTTCGCCGTTCTGCTTCCTGAACTCCTAACATTTGCGCCGCAACGTTGCGGCCGATGGTCCGTTCCGGAATCCTTTGCGGACGGCGTGCGGAGCCGGCGCAGTTGCGGACACTGCTGCGATGAGCTGCTGTATGCATCGGCGCAGCTTCATGCACATTCGTCTCCGTTGCCCGGCGTGGCGCGGAACTCCCAAGCCCGTTCGCTCCGATGCGTATAGACGCACACGCTTTCTTGGCATTTGCGCAGCACGCCGCCTTCCCCCGCGTGCATCCGCGGTGTGTGCCCTACTGCACGAAGTTTTGCATGGAGCGGAAAATTTTCCTTCTCGCGATGCGCGTTCGCTTGCGGTCACAAATGGGCATGTGTTATTTGTAACCAAATAGCGCCCAGGTCAGGGCCGGCCCGTTTATTTCGCCGAGTGGGTTCGCGGAGAGGAAGTAAGTCCCGCAACTGTGATGCGATACGGTGCTGCACCCGGTCGCCTCGCCTCCAGGCTTGGCCACCTCGACTCGAGTAACTCTCGCTCATTCCTGATAGCACCGGAGGCTCGACTGGACGCGGCGTGCATGCGTCCGGTAAATCTACCCGCTATCAGAAATTCTTACGATACCTTTTGGGTAGAAAGGAGGGGAATTCCGATAATGCGATGGGCACGATAATACGTGGCCACGGCTGTGTCCTGAGAACGCGAGACTTAGTGTTATTTCGGCATTTGGAGCGGAAATTGCCTTCGTTTGCCGCTTAGTCCGAATCATCAACAACAAAGGAAAGGGAACTCGCATTATAGATGAGGTCCGCATCCAGTGTATCTTCGCGAAGACTGTTTCTTCTGGCTCCCATGCACGGCGCAGTGCCAGATCATTTCACCCAGGTTCAATCAGACCCGTGCGGCTATGAGGATCTGCTAGCGGAGACCCAAAGATTTCGAGGCCGAATCTATCTGGAAGACGGCGCTATCAAACCCTGGCAGTTGAGCGAGGGCAGGCATCGGATCGAGGCCGATCGAACCAGTTGGCATCTGCTGGTGCTGGACTCGGCGGACCACGTGTGCGGGAGCGCGCGTTTTAAACAATATCCGCCCGGAACCGGGTATGGCGATCTCGGCGTGTCACGCTCCGCGCTGGCCCTGTCCAGATATTGGGGCGATATGCTGAGGGCCGCAGTGGAGGCCGAGATCGCGGTGGCCCAGCGGCAGGACGGCTGGCCTTCGGAGTGGGGCGGCTGGGCTCTTGACGAAGAGGTGCGCGGGACGGCGGAGGCGCTGCGCATGACGCTGGCGGCGTATGCGCTCACCGGCGAATTAGGAGGCGGCGTGTCGCTATCGTGCGTAACCCGGAGGCACGGGTCGGCGTCGATTTTGCGGCGCATGGGCGGACGTTCCCTGGAGTGCCGCGGCATCGAATTGCCGGCTTATTACGACCCTCAGTACGACTGCGAGATGGAGATCCTGAGCTTCCACTCTTGGGCGCCCAATCCGCGCTATAGCGTCTGGATCGACGAAATCCGCTCAACCTTGTGCCACACCCCCGTACTCACTGCCGGGGTTGCAGACGCCAGGTGGAGGCCGGAACGCGGCTCCCGTAACCCTTCCATCGCTGCAAGCGCTGCTGCCGCCGGCTAGCAGGTTGCGGAAAAAAGCCTGCGCCGGTTCCGCTCCCTTTGGTCGCGGCTCTGTAAGTAACTGTGTACAGGTAGCACTGATTCTGAGCCGCGACCAAAGGAAGCGGTGTTTTCGAGTTTTTCCGCAACCGGCTAGAAGGAGCTGGAGACCTTCTGCTGCACGGTGGGAGTGGGAAGCAGGTAAGGCGGAAAATAGCTGTCCGGGAACCACGGCTGGCCCGCCGGGACCGTGAATTCCACCACGTACCCTCTTTCGTCCTTCACGCAGGACACGATTCGGGCGTGTGTTCTTACCGCGGCGCATTCCAGAATCGCCTCGCACTCACGGGGAATCGCCCGATCAAGGTGCAGCAGTCCACCCCCCGCCGAAACCTCAACCAGAATGGCGCAATCGGCATTAATTGGCGGAAGGCACGCAAAGTTTGCATCCAACAAGTCCAGGCACAGGTAACGTTGTACTTCTTGGGATGAGTGGCTTTCTTGAGAACAGACGGTTTCGGCGACAGACATAAGAAAGCAGCCTCGCTGCTGCTCACGATAATAATGCAACTACGTTGCCAGCCGACTCGTGGAGGATAAAAAAAGGCCACGCCGCGGAGCAGCGTAGCGTGGCCCGGAGGAAACCGCGCACCGGTGTCTCGTCCTGTGCGCGTTTGGCCGGAGGTCAAATCTCTAGGACTTCGACTTCAGCCCTGATTTTTTGCGGTTCACCAAGCCGATCATCAACAGCCCGGCGCCCACCAGTGCGAAGCTCATCGGCTCCGGCGTCGTCGACACCGGCGACGCGATCAAGGTGCCGGACCAGGAATCCGAGAAGACCCCGGCTGACGATTCCGCGCCGGCTTCGACTGCCGCGATGGTTGTGCCGGCATATTGGCCACTCAAAACCAAATCGAAGGTCGATGTGCCGCCGCCCGCAGTGTTAATGAGCGTGCCGAGAACGTTAGCTGTAACCGAAACATTGCCATTGCTCTCATTTAGCTGGAACGGACCAACGCATTGCTGGTTCGCCGAAGGCGTACATGTCGCCAGCGGCAGTTGATTGGCCTGAAAGTCCCAGTTTTCGCTCGACAGTGCCAAGTAATCATCGATGACGACCGGCGCTTCCACAGGAAGATAGGTGTACGGCGAAGCTGGCGGGGTCACATCCGTGGTGTTGTCGATTGTGCCTGGTTGCCCAAGCGTCAGGGTAGAAAAGGAGTCCGAGCCTGGACCGGTGACGTCTATGGTCCCGGTCGCGCTTGGGGTATTCGAACAGGTCGTCCCCGAAACCGTATTACAGAATTCGATGAAATCCGCGCCGCTGGCATTGAATACCAGCACTCCCGGTCCCGTGAATCCAAATTCGCCGAATAAAGGGCTTGCCGCAGCCAAAGGGGCGATTAATAACGCCAGCGGCAACAAATGAAGCTTGTTAAGCTTGCTCAATTTCATTGACTCCTCCAAATCATTTCTCAGGTCAGTTTGATACCGGCCTTGGTTGTAAGTGTGCCAGCGCATCCTTCGCGGGAATACGCGGAAACGTGCCTGCCAGGCACCTGGGAAAAGTACTGTGAAGGTCCCATCTTCTTACGTATAAAATTCAACCCTCCTCAGGATTGTCCGGAGGCCACTTAAGGGTTCCGGAGACTACAGTCGAGCCCCCG
This sequence comes from Bryobacterales bacterium, assembly GCA_963838455.1. GTDB lineage: Bacteria > Acidobacteriota > Terriglobia > Bryobacterales > Bryobacteraceae > Palsa-187. The sequence goes on along the minus strand of CAWISY010000008.1, from coordinate 2,445 downwards.
CCAGCCGATCTCATTCCTTAGAGGACCAAACGCCCTGCCAAACCCGGGCAGGTGTTCGCGCATGAAGTCTCACCATAAAAAGGATTTCCCCTGCGGGAAATTAGTCCTGCTAGCTCCCGCTGAAGCCTTCGTACCAAGACGGTTTGAAAACGTCGAGCCCAGCGCTTCCCGCCACGAAGAACTGCTGGCCGGCCTGCAGCGGTTGCGAGGCCAACTGTATCTAGCCGACGGCGCGATTGGTCCGCATCAGCTCGCGCCCGACGGCCGGCATCGCTTGCCGGGCGATGAGCAAGCCTGGCACGTTCTGGCGCTGGACGAGCGCCGAGAAGTTGCGGGCTGTTCCCGCTACCTGGCGCACCCCAATACGATCGGATTTCACCGGCTGATGGTTCGCAACGCAGCCATCGCGTCTTCGCTCGAATGGGGCACGATGTTTCGCGGCGCGGTGGCGCAGGAGATGGAACGCGCGCGGCGCCGCGGCGTGGCCTACGTAGAAGTAGGAGGCTGGGCGCTTACCCCTAAGCTGCGGCGCACCCGGGAAGCATTGCGGCTCGCCTTGGCAACCTACGGGTTGGCCCGCGCTTTGGGCGGATGCATCGGCATCGCGACGGCCACGCAGCGGCACTGCTCCTCCGAAATTCTGCGGCGCATCGGCGGGCGCCGGCTGCACCTGGACCAGATCGATTTCCCTCCTTATTACGACCCTCAGTACGGCTGTGAAATGGAAGTCCTGCGGTTCGACTCGATCCAGCCAAGCCCGTGCTTCGAGCCATGGGTCAACGACCTGTCCTCGTATTGGCTGAGGGCCTCGGTCATCCGCAATGTAGCGCCACCGCCAGCGTGGACGTTGCCCGCCTTCGGCACGCTCCAAAGCGATCTTGCGCACTTGTCTTCCGCCCTCGGCCCGGCGCGGGTTCCCGCTTTCGGGGCGGCGCAGGGAGCGTGGGCGTTTGAAGAAAAACTAACGCTTCTAGTACAATAGCGTAACGGCAGTCAGGGGCCGTCCACGACCCGGTGTATTCAGTCACCGGGTAGAAAGCGGACGTATGCTCGAACAGGCTGCCGTGCGGCAGTGGGAGCTGGTTCTCGGTACCGAGAACGTCATTGCTTCCGGGCAACAACTGCGCGACGCCGCGACCGCCACCTTCCCCGTTCAGCAGCGCGTTCCCGCCATTCTGCGGCCCGCCACACGCGAGGAGGTGCGCCAGAGCTTGCGCATCGCCAGCCATTTCGGAATTCCGGTTTACCCGGTCAGCAGCGGCAGGAACTGGGGCTACGGCTCCGGCGTCCCGGTAACCGACGGCTGCGTCCTATTTGACTTGAGCCGCATGAGCCGGATTCTCGATTTCAGCGAGGAGCTCGGCTATGTGACCGTCGAGCCCGGCGTGACACAAGGACAATTGCTCGAGTTCCTGCGGTCGAGGAGCTCTCAATTGTGGATGGATGCGACTGGATCGAGCCCCGATTGCAGCCTGGTCGGCAACACGCTGGAGCGCGGCTTCGGGCACACGCCTTACGGCGAGCATGCCGCTTACGTTTGCGACTTTGAAGTAGTGCTCTCCACCGGGGAGGTTCTTGAAACCGGCGCGGCGCGGCTGCCCGGCGCGCTGGCCGCGCCGGTGTATCGCTGGGGGCTGGGTCCTAGTCTGGACGGCCTGTTCGCGCAATCGAATTTCGGAGTCGTCACGCGCATGACCTTCTGGCTGATGCCTGCTCCGGAACATTTCCAGGCGTTCTTCTTCCGTTGCGATCAGGCCGCGGACCTGCCGCCACTGGTCGACGCATTGCGCCCGCTGCGGATGAATGGCACGCTACGCAGCGCCATTCATATCGGGAACGACTACAAGGTCCTATCCGGGATTCAACAATACCCGTGGCAGGAGGCGGGCGGCGTCACGCCGCTGAGTCAGGAGCGGATGGAGAGCTTTCGCAAGAAGCTGAATTTCGGCGCGTGGAGCGGCTCCGGCGGATTGTACGGATCGCGCGGCCAAGTTGCAGAGGCGCGCCGCCTGGTGCGCAAAGCGCTCCGCGGCAAAGTCGACCGGCTCCAGTTTCTGGATGATCGAACTCTCGCGCTGGCCTCGCGCTTTTCTTCCGCCTTCGGCTTGCTGGCCCGCTGGGACATCAGCCGCGCGCTAGAACTGGTTCGGCCGGTTTATGGTTTGATGAAAGGCGTGCCAACCGGGCAACCGCTCCGCAGCACGTACTGGCGCAAGCGCAACCCTCCGCCGGCCGAAATGAATCCCGACCGCGACGGTTGCGGCCTGCTGTGGCTGTCTCCCGTCGCGCCGGCCGAAGGAAGGCATGCACTGGCGATGGCGGAGATTTCCAGCCGGATTATGATGGAGCACGGCTTCGAGCCGATGTTGTCCATCACGCTCATCACGGAGCGCGCATTGATCTGCGTCATCTCCCTCACCTACGATCGCGACCAGCCCGGTGACG
>CAWISY010000007.1:0-30088 GCA_963838455.1 Bryobacterales bacterium | reverse complement strand
TACTTGTTGCCCGTGGCCGCCCCTCTCGCTATTCTGGTCGTGAACAATTTACGCAAAAACATCGTTCTTATTGGGGTGGGATTGTCGATGGCTTTGTCGCTGGGGCTCGCCACAGTGAACTATCAGCACTGGGGCGCGTATCGTACCCTTGCCGCGAGTCCGCCGTTTCAGGCTGCCGGGCACCGGGTCTGGGTCAACGCCGATGGGGGCGAGCGCTATTATTTCGAAGCGGCCGGAGCGATCCCGCTCCCCAAGAACGCGCTGGTCCAGCCGGGCGACGTCGTCATATCCAGCGCTCTTGCCGGAGGCGTGCCGGCAGGCGTCCCGCTGGCGACGCTTTCGGAAACCGAAATTCGTCCCGGCATCCCCTTGCGTACCATTTCTCTCGAGGGACGGTCGGCGTATTCGTTCGGCTCGCGAGGGTTGCTGCCGTTTGAGCTTTCCACCGCGCCCATCGACCGCGTGAAAGCCGAGATCGCCATCGCGCCGGAGCTCAGCTACCTCATTCCGCAGGATCCGAAATCGGGGTCGCAGATCTTGAGCGGCCTATCGAGCGACGGCTGGACGGAGCAGCAGGCGACGGTGATTCTGAAGGTCCCCGCAGACGCGGCCACGCTCTCGGCTTCCTTCTGGGTGTATCCGACTTCGCCGGCACAACACGTGAGCTTATCCGTCAACGGCAAGGTGCTGGCCGAAAAGGATCTACCGGCGCCGAATGAGAACTACACCGTTTCAGCCCCGGCGCCCACCGGGCTGGCCAGCATAGCCGTGACGCTTTCCGTCGACCAGACCTTCTCGGTCCCCGGCGACGCGCGGCACCTGGGAGTAGACTTGACGGGAATCGGATTCAAGTAAGACGGGCTCAAGTAACAATGGAGGAGCAATGCACTTCCTGATTTTTCTAGTGCTCTGCATGGCGGTTTACTTCCTGCCATCAATCGTCGCCATCCAGAAACAGAAGCACAATACGGCCGCGATTCTGGCGGTGAATATATTGCTGGGTTGGTCCGTCATCGGCTGGATCGTGGCGTTGGTCTGGGCCTTGGCGGAGTCGCCCAGTCCCTCCGGCTACCAGCCGACCACGCCCTATCCCACCACGTCCTATCCCACCGCGGGACCCTCTTCTTACGCGCCGCCGACCTATACACCGCCGCCGCCCCAGCCTCCTCCATCCCCCGCCCCGGCTCCGGCTCCCGCCCCCGCAGCTCGCGGCGCATACTGCTCGCATTGCGGCGCGCCACTGCACGCGGGCGACAAGTTTTGCGCGGGCTGCGGGAGCGCAGCCCCCTACGGGAAGTGATTGCGCCTGTTCAGCGCTTAGGTAGGATTAGATGGATACCAAGGAGGCTAACGAAGCCCGGGGGCCGACATGAAACCAGTTTGCTCACTTTTCTTGATTTCACTATTTATCCCGGCGTCCCTGCTAGCGGACAGCACAACCTCGCAAGCGTACATTTACGGTGCACCTGTTTCCTCAAGTAATCAGCTCGCCGTTTATTGTTCTTCCGCGACGGCTAGCGGAGCTTCGTGTTCGGCCGGGCTCCCCGCTCCTTTCATCGGCAATGGGTCGGCTCAAGCTCAGGGCTCGCTGGCGGCCGGGTCAATCTTGACAAGTGCTGCGTACGCCATGGGCAATAGTTCGAGCCAAGGGGAGGCAATCGGGGCGGCGTATCTTACGTATGACTTCAAAGCATTGAACGGTCCCCCAACCGGGTCTCTAGTCATTTCGGCGGTTGTCTCTGGTGGGAGTCTGCAGGTGAACCCAGCCTGCACACTCGCGTATTCGATCGCTAACTCGTGCCCCAGTGATGCACTTGCGTACGTGATCATCGACAGCAATGAGAGCTTTATCGGTGCTGCGCCTGCCCTGACGGATGGATTCAACCTATTAGTCCCGAACGGAACTACTCTCGTCCAAATTAGCGTCCCCTACGGTCAGGAGAGTGGCGGTGTGACGGGAGCTGTTTTCACTGTATGGCTGGAGTCCGCTGTCACCTGTAGCACGAATGCAACGCCTGCGGGAACGTGTTCGGCATCGGCGAATCAGTTTACTCTCCAAATTACAGGCGCACGCGTTCTCGATTCCACCGGTGCCGTTGTTACTGGGGCCACAGTAAGCGACGCCTCGGGTTTCAATCCCACGACAGGCCCGTGGATTGCACCCGGCGGCATCGTCTCTCTCGACAGCATAGTGTCCACCATCCAGCCCGGCGCGTGGGCTTCAATCTTCGGCACAAATCTGGCAAACTCAACGGCGACATGGAACGGAGACTTCCCGATCTCTCTGGGTGGCGCCAGCGTCACGATCGACGGCAAACCGGCGTATCTTTCATACGTCGGTCCCACGCAGATCAATTTGCAGGCGCCCGACGACCCGACGACCGGACCCGTCCCCGTAGTCGTAACAACCGCCAGCGGAACCGGTACTTTGACTGTGAACCTAGCGCCATTCGCGCCCTCCTTTCTTCTGCTCGACAGCTCCCACGCGGCCGGTGAGATTGTTAGATCGGACGGGTCCGGAGCCTACGGTGGAGGGACGTACGACATTCTTGGGCCAACCGGGACATCGCTCGGCTATGCGACGGTTGCGGCTAAGCCCGGCGACCAGGTTGAACTCTTCGCGGTCGGCCTGGGACCGACCAATCCGGTGGCGCCAATCGGACAGGCGTTCTTCGGGGCGGCTCCAACGACGAACCCAGTCGGCCTCCTTATCGGCGACATAAGCGTGACACCGTCATTTGCGGGTTTGTCGGGCGCTGGGCTGTACCAAATTAATCTGACGGTTCCGGCGGGCATGGGAACCGGGGACGTCCCGCTCATGGCAACCGTCGGGGGGGTGGAGACACCCTCGGGCATTGTGATCTCATTGCAGTAGTCGCGATGGACAAGCTCTACGGATTGCTGGAGCGCCGCGCGCGACTATTTCCCGAACGCCGCGATCAGCGAGGCCTTCATCTTTTTGCCGTCCGATTCGGTGAACCAGCGTGCCTTCACCAGCGCGTCGATATCGGCGTTGACTTTTTTCGCGTAGTCCTGCGCCGACGGGTACAGCATCTTGATGCGATCGGGACGGAATGGGATGGCGTGGCCCAATTCGCCGCAGCTCCCGGGGCCGGGGGTGGTGGTGACGTAGGTTGCCGCCGGAACATCCACCCAGGGATTGCGCACACCGCCTTTGGCGTGCCCAAATTCGTCGAACACCAGCGCGGGCATGCCGTCGCTCGCGGTGATCACCGGCATGCGTTCTTCCTTCGGTGGAGTTGTTCCCGTCCGCGACCACGCGTCCAGATTCCGCAGCGCCGCGTCATAAGAGTACTTAAGCAGCGGGAGCTCGCTCAAAGCGATGGGAGGATCGCACGGTGCGTTGAACGGCCAGTCGACGGTGCCCTGCGCGGAGCCCACCGCAGCCGCCTGGTCGGCCAGCGCGGGGAAACCGTTTGAGTAAGCGAATTTGTCGATGTGCGCCGCACCCGCAATTTCATACAGGCGGAAGCGGCCGTTGGGACCGTCGGCATCGGCACGGCGGAACGGCGCTGCGCCCGGGACCTCGCCTTGCGCTAACACGACGATGACAGGCACGTTGACATCGCGGATGATGGCGCGAGCATCGCCGGCTCCAGGCGCGGCTCCGCAGTTACGGAGGCGGGCGGGCGCTACCAGGTTGCGGACGAGGTACCCGTCGTAGGCCGGCTTGCCATCGGCGAGAGTAGCTCGCGGATGAATTGCGTTGATGTAGGCTTCCAGATCCGCGATCTGGCTGGTCAGGTATACCCGATCCACGCGGAATCCGGTGAGCGGCATGTTCTTGCCCGTGCTCTTCAGGGCCGCGGCCACCTGGCTGATCATGTCCCAGCGGAGTCCGTCTTCCGCGGGGAACGTGGAGGGAGGGCCGGCTTTTCCTCCGCGCGCCGCAGGCACGGGACAGACCTCAGTGGGATTGGGGTTGGCGAACGATAGTGCCGCATAGCGCGCAGGATTGAACTTTTGCAAGCCGGCGACGGAGCCCGGCATGGTGATGCCGACCCAGGCGTCGCCATGCTCCATCAGGTGTTCATGCAGGTAGCCCCACATCATGCTCCAATCGAAGCGGCGCGTGGGGTTCATGATCTCGACCACGACGGTGCCGCTGAACTTGGAGCGGTCCGTAGGGTGGCGCACCAAAATCCGGCCGGTATAGGGAGCGCCGGGTATTTTCACGGTGACGGCGCCATCGGCCGCCCAGTCGTAGACATTGGCCGCACCGCTGACCAGGAACTCCGCCTCGGTGTAGCCGGCTGCGGAGAGATTCTCGGGCGCCATGGTATGGTCTGCGGCCAGCAGCGGGCGCGAATCGGCGGTCACCGGAAGCGCGGTCACCCGTGGAACCGAAACGGTTTCCGCGGCAGCCAGTGCCGACGCCACAGCGAGCCAGGCGGCCAATCGAAGGGTCATCCTTGATACCTCCCGCCGTAGCATGCCAAATCGGCTCCCGCAGAGTCAAACCCTGCTGAGACAAGCCGGCAGGAGGACGATACGAGAAGCATATGGTGCTCCAAAACAAAGATACTCGCGATTGCCGTCGGCTCGGTCGGCGCGGACCTCGTCATACCGGCATTCGCACGCCGGGGGCCAGTCGGGTTCCTGGAAGCTGTAGCTCATGATCGTCACCTTCAAGAAGCCTGACGAGCTGCCATGCGCTCCCGCCCGCAGACCTCGCGCATGCGGCGGATCGCCGGCGGAAATCCGTTGCTGATCTCACCCAAAACGTATCGCTCGCCCTCCAGGTGCGCTATGAAGCACCCGGACTCCAGGCGCACCTGAGGCTTCAGGTTCAACCGGGACACGAGGGCACGGAGGTCCAGGTTGTGGACTTCCGAGAACCTTCTCGGACCGAGCTTGTGGTAGCTGTCGCTGCCATTCCGGTGATGCTTTGAACAGAGCGGAATCGCCGAGTAGTCCGAGGACTTCTGGCCCAGCCCGTGCGGGCCGGTATGGGAAGCTTCGATCCATCCCGTCGCTCCGCAGACGACGCACGGGAGCGTGCGTATCCAAGCCAGGTAAAGAGGGCTTCGTGGAGGTTTCATGACTCGGGAACTTCCCCGCCCCATTCGCCTTCGCAGTCGCGCCAGTAAGCGCAATTCCGGCGGGAGCAAAACTTCGATTGGGCATGTAGATATCGGACTGCATGGCCAGGCGGGCCCGGGCGTAGATCGTTTGAGTCGCGCGCAGGTCCTCCTGGGTCACTTCGAAGCTTTGAAGAACGATCTTCGGGGTCTTGGTTTTGGCCAGCGTGTCGACCCGGCCCTTACCGGAAGCCGCGGGCGCCAACTGACTGTACGTTGCGATCTGGAAGCGATTCATGGGCTCAATGCTGCTGGGGCTGGCCTTGGCGGTTTTGATATCGATGATCCGGCCTTCGACGTCCAGCACGTCGATGAATCCCTGGACCCTGACTCCGCCGATCTGCCCTTCGACGTGGAGTTCCACGGCGGCGGGCTCGACGTTGGGCGCCACTTCGTCAAGGTACTTCCCAGCCAGCGCCTCACCTGCCAGGGCAAGTTGCGAAGGATCTTCGTCGTCGCGAAACTCGGCATGCTCGCGCTCGAATGCCCAGGCCTCGCGAAAAAGTGCCACAACGCCAGCGAGCGGAAGGTCCTCGTAGGTTTCAATCTTCTGGGCGAAGTTCTGGGTGAGGGCCCAGTGCACGGCTCTGCCCAGAGCCAGATTCCCGTTGGGCGGGTCGGGGTGCTTGAGCGTGTATTGGAACCACCAGCGGGCATGGCAGTCCATGAAACATCGGACTTGACTGGGGGAAAGAACCGGCGTCGTTGAAGGAGCCGGGGCGATTTCCGTGGCGCTCATCGATGATCCGCTCCACTCATGTTGATCAGCACCGTGATCGCCATGGACTTGATGGCGTCCGCGTCAAAACGCACCACGTAGCCCAGTTCGGCGCCGTACCGCTCTGCATTATAGGCAGCCGAGATCGCGATTTTAAGGGCATGCTCCAGCTTGGTCGTCGGCGCCGGTTGGCTGTTTGGATGTGGGCCCTTGTGGCCATTGCCATTTCCGTTGGCGGACACCAATTGGATCGACGCGCGAAGGTCGCGTTCGAGGGCTGTGTCCGGTTCGGACTCCGGGACTTGCACGGGATCGCCTTCCGGACCGTTAGCCGTTGGGGAGGCCTCCGCCGCTTTGGAATCCGCCGGGCAGGCGAGTTCCTCAAAGGGATCCAGGCGCCGGACGACCCACTCAATCGAGCGTCGGCTACCCTTTTTGACCTGGGTCTTGCAAACTTCGAAACGCTCGCCAGGGGCGACAGCTTCTGCGTGGATCTTGGAGGCGACGAAGGGAGGGACGTACATGACGCGGCCGTCCGCCAGGGTGAACATGACGCGGTCGCCGTAGCGGCCTTGGACGAGCGTGCCTTGGGGCCGTTCCAAAGTGATCTCTGCGGGCACATTGAGATGAAAGGGGAGGATGTTCATAAGGCTTGTTAGCGGACGCGGTAAACGCGTTCTCCCTCTCGTTTGATGGACTCGACTTTGAAGCCCAGCCGTTTTGGCTGGACGCTAATAAAGCCGCGCACACTGTGGGCCTGCCACCCCGTTGCGGCCATGATCTCCTGGAGCGTGGCTCCGGAGGGCTGCTTGAGGAGCGCGATGACGAGCTCGCTCTTAGTGCCTGTTCCCGGCGTGAGAGCCTGCATGACGGCCCAGATGCGGCGCAGGGCTATGCTGCGGTTTGTAAACTTCTGCACCGGCTTTACGCCGGGCAGCTTGTTCCAGATTGTGACCAGACGGAGCATGGGCCAGTCCTTTGAAACCGAGGCGAAATCCTTCTCGGTGGCGAACTGCGCCCCATCGCGTCGCTGGCGTGCTTTCTCGCTCGAAGCGTAGGCTGTTGCCGAATTGGCGGAATCGATGACGAATGTTTTCATAGCTGTTTTCACCGCGCAGGCCTCGAACCTGCTACTACCCGAGGGTCCTGCGCCATGTCGACATTCGCTCTGTCCGCCCGCACAGTCAAGCAGAATGTGCTCGTTTTAAAGCGAATTGTTAGCGCCTATTCGGACTTGAAAGTGCCTGGGGAATAAGCAGTGCGGCGATCCGCATCCCCGGCGCTTCAGCTCGGGAATGCCGGTCTGGGCATGTCCGCAAGACACCCGTACGCGGGCGGTATTCTTTGTAGGTTAACGTGCACACCTGATCACAGATTGACTGAAACTCTGTCGAAGTTGTTGGTTATCATTAGGAGAGGTGATTACAGTCGTGGCAAACAAAGGTCGACTTCCACCGATCCATCCTGGAGAAATTCTCCGCGAGGAGTTCATGGCCCCTCTCGGTATGTCCGCCCATTACCTGGCGCTGGCGCTTCGCGTACCGGCCACCCGCATCAACGACATCGTCAACGAGAAGCGTGGGATAACGGCAGACACTGCTTTGCGCCTCGCGCGCTACTTCGGCACCACATCGAGGTTCTGGATGAATATGCAAGCCTCCTGGGAGTTGGAGGTGGCGGAAGATCAACGGGGCAAGGCAGTGGAACGCGAAGTGTTGCCGCGAACCGCCGCGTGAGACGCATGGAGTCCGCACACAAGTCCGGCCCGAAGGGCTAGAAAAAATCGCGCCGCAGTCCACTTGTTTCTGGGAAAAGATTTGGACCAGCCCACCACAAACCGGGCGGTCACCCGGAATGTTGTACAAAGGAAGTCGATTTGAGATCTGGTAGGCATTTCATTGCCCCGTGGGGCAAAATGAGTACAGTTAAGCTGCTGGAAGAGCAGATTTAGAAAGTGTCCGTTTTCGTTCCCAATTTATCCAAGCTCCCGCCGTCGCAACTGAAGCTATGGCCTGAACTGGGGCTAACGCCTGAGTCGTTCACACTTTACGGTGGCACGGCTCTGACGCTGCGCCTGGGGCATCGGACCTCAGTCGATTTAGCCTTTTTCTCGAACGAACCCTTTTGATCCGGAACGGCTGGCGGCAACCTTGCCCTATCTCAGAGATGCGGAACGGGTCCAGCTCGCGCCGAACACGCTTACCTGCCGCGTTCATCGTGGCGGTGCAGTGCTGGTTTCCTTCTTCGGCAACCTCGGCCTCGGGCAAGTGGCCCCGCGCGATCAGGCGCAACCGATGACTCTACGTATCGCTTCTCTATTGGACATCGCAGGCACAAAGATGGCGGTGGTGCAAAAGCGCGCCGAAGCTAAAGACTATCTCGACGTCGACGCGCTGCTGCAAAATGGCGTCGATCTACCAACGGCTCTTGCGGACAGGCCAAGTTATCTACGGAAGCAGTTTCCATCCGCTTATTACGCTCAAGGCGCTCAGTGTTTTTGATGATCTACCGACGCTCTCCGCGACGTGAAGCGGCGCCTCGCGGCTGCTGTGGAAGCCGTCGATGTGACCAACCTGCCCAGATTGGCGGCTTTCGCGCCGCGCAGGGAACAGTAGGCTATGAGGCCCTTGCCGTCAACCCCGGAACTGCTGGCGGTTGCCGAACGCGTGGTGTGGTTCAAGACACCCTCCGAAGCCCTAGCAGAACCGCTGCATTTCCTCGCGCACGTGATGACCTACGGAACCGTTAAGGACCTGCGCGCGCTGCAAGGCTTTGTCGGTCCCCAAGAATTTAGGGAAGCGCTCGAAAACGCGCCGCCGGGCATCTTTGATCCGCGTTCCTGGGCCTACTGGAACCTGAAATGCGGCCGCGCGCCCGCTCCTCCTTTGCCCGTGGGCCACGGCGTACAACCGATATGACGCCCACGGCTCTAAGCGCCTGGTTGGGGCAAGCAGGGTGAAGCTAAAGCCCTGAGATGACGGTGCTAGGGTTTTTCGCCCAGCTCGCGGATTGTCAGCATCGCTAGTCACGCCGAGTGAGCAGTTGGACGCTTGATCGTAACAATGGAGGGTTCGGTTACGCTGACCACGTTGCGCATGGCAATTTCACTCCGCGCGGTTGAGCCAGGCTTGATGCATCATTCCGGCCGCGGCTCGCAATACGCGAACACGGCTAAACGGACTTGTTCCAGGCCAATGGCGTCGATGTTAGCATGTCGCCCAAAGGCAATCCGTGGGACAACGCGGCCTAACGAGTCGTTCATGAAAACGCTCAAGTACGAAGGTCTGCGTAGCGAATACCGCGACCTGGTCGAGACGCACGCGTCAATCCGCGAGTTCAGTTCGCCTGCCTTCGCCGCTCCTCTAGTCTCCCGTCCCAATGGTTCGTGCGATAAGTTGAGCGGGGTGCACGGTCAAGGGTCCGTTGGGAGCTGGCCACAAGCTGGCTAGAATCTGGTCGCGCGTAGTCTGAAGTTCTTAACCGCAGTATCCGGCTCAACGAAGTGCAGCTTTCCCTGAGGCGAAGGTCAAGAAGCGACCGCCTCAGGTCGCGACTGAATTCACCTAGTACCTAACGAGTCAAGGTTCCATCGCCGATGACTTCAGTACTCCGCCATGCTGGCAATGTTAGCTGAGGACCGGAGAAGGCTGCGGATGACCAGGAACTTAGCGAGGAGAACCGATCTCGTGGAATTGACTTGCAGTGTTTCCCGCCGAAGTATGAACCGTCTTGGTATGGTGGCTGGTTTGCTGTCACTTTCCATATCTGCCTGGGCCCAGATCAGTCCATGCGACTTGAACGCCGACGGAGTCATTAACACAGGCGACGTTACTCTCGCAGTGAACATGGCAATCGGAGTTGCGACCTGTACTGCCAACGTCGAGGGACCTCTGACGTGCACTGCAGTGACGGTTCAACGTGTTATCAACGCCGACCTGGGACAATCATGTAACACGTACAATCTTCCCGCCATCACCAGCGCCACCACGGCCAGCGGGACAGTGGGAACGGCGTTCAACTATCAGATCACCGCCACCAACTCACCGACCAGCTACAGCGCCACGGGCCTGCCGGCCGGCTTGTCGGTCAACAGCTCCAGCGGCCTGATCTCCGGGACACCCACTGCGGCGGGCAGCTCCACCGTGACTCTGGGGGCGACCAACGGTGGCGGAACCGGTAATGCGACGCTGACGCTGACCATCGCGGTTGCGGCTCCGTCGATCACTAGCGCCGCCACGGCCAGCGGGACCGTGGGAACGGCGTTCAACTATCAGATCACCGCCACCAACTCGCCGACTAGCTACAGCGCCACGGGCCTGCCGGCGGGCCTGTCGGTCAACAGCTCCAGCGGCCTGATCTCCGGGACACCCACTGCGGCGGGCAGTTCCACCGTGACTCTGGGGGCGACCAACGGTAGCGGAACCGGTCATGCCACGCTGACTCTGACCATCGCGGTTGCGGCTCCGTCGATCACTAGCGCCGCCACGGCCAGCGGGACCGTGGGAGCGGCGTTCAACTATCAGATCACCGCCACCAACTCACCGACCAGCTACAGCGCCACGGGCCTGCCGCCGGGCCTGTCGGTGAACACTTCCACAGGATTGATCTCCGGGACACCCACTGCGGCCGGCAGCTCCACGGTGACTCTGGGAGCCACCAACGGTGGCGGAACCGGTCACGCCACACTGACGCTGACCATCGCGGTTGCGGCTCCGTCGATCACTAGCGCCGCCACGGCCAGCGGGACCGTGGGAACGGCATTCAACTATCAGATCACCGCCACCAACTCGCCGACAAGTTACAGCGCCACGGGCTTGCCGGCCGGCTTGTCGGTCAACACTTCCACAGGATTGATCTCTGGGACACCCACTGCGGCGGGCAGCTCCACGGTGACTCTGGGAGCCACCAACGGTGGCGGAACCGGTCACGCCACACTGACGCTGACAGTGAATAGTACTGTCAGCCACAGCGCCACGCTGTCCTGGGTGGCGAGCACATCGCCAAATATCTCCGGCTATAACATCTACCGAGGGACAACTCCGGGTGGGCCATACAACACCAAACTGAACTCTGCTCTTATTACCGTGTTGACTTACACCGACACCGCGGTTCAGGCGGGTCAGACCTATTACTACGTGGGAACGGCGGTGGATGTCAGCGGAAATGAGAGCGGTTATTCGAATCAGGCTACTGCAGTAATCCCATCTCCCTGATCCATCAGTTTCAGTTGCAGGTCCTTAGAAGTCCAAAATCTTCCCGCGCTGCCTTTGATGGCGGCTTCGCGACCAGAACGTGCGTTTCAAATGCGAAAGACCTTGGCCGGAAGGTTGAAAATTGCTGACCAGCATAGGGGCACGCAGTTCACCCAGCGAACTTGTCACACTACCCACTCACGCTCCTGTACACGGCATTTCGAAAGGTGCGCCGCAGCCTCAAGGGGGCGAAGGAAGCTCAAGCGGCTGGAAGTGTCCTGTGCGTCGAAACCCGACAAATCCGACAATCGCTTTCGCTTGCGCTTCCAGCAGTCGAGAGGCCTCAAGATGAAGTACCTGTCTGGAGCGGCCCTCCAACGTCCGACACACCTGAAGCATCTGGCGACCGATGTCGATACTGGCCAATAGCCCTCGCTGCCCTAAACAATGGCGGAATGCCTGCTGAGGGTGTCCCATCCGTAGTTGAAGGTTGGTAACGGACGGTGGCACCGGTTTCGATAGAATCCGGTTGCCAAATACAAATCCCAAAAAGGAGCCAAGCCGTGAAGAAGCCATACCAAATTGTGACCCGTGCCCCCAAGGAATCGGCCGCCGTGGTCGAGCAGTTCTGTCAAAGCAAAGGGCAGATCCTCTTGCCCGTGGTCAACCTGATCGAAAGCGCCACCCCAGGTGGTGGAGAACGTGATTGACGAGATCCAGATCCATGCGTTGGAAACCTTTTCATGCTGAGCGTCGAGCAGATCGCCGGGCAGCGCACCCCGGGCAAGCCTAGTAGAGAGATCCGCTGGCGGGGTTCGCAACCGGGCAAGATAAAACTGGCCGACCGCGAGGTCAAAGTCAAACGTCCGCGTCTGCGCGACAAGAGCGAGGGTTGAAGTGGCGAAGTAAAGATTCCTGCCTACGAGAAACTGCGCCAGGATCGCGGCCTTCAACGGCATACGCTGGGCGCGTTGATGCGCGGCGTGTCCACGCGCGAATACGACGAAGTGCTGCCGAAAATGGCGGAAACGGTGGGTGTATCGCGCAGCTCGTCAACCGGCAAGCGACCCTTACATCAACTCCACCCGTAAGCACCTCCGGACGCCGACCGCAAGATCGTCTTCGACAAGCTTCACATCGCCAAGCATCTGGGTGAGGCCGTAGATCTGGACCGCCGCGAGAACAACCGTTGAAAGCCGCCGGAGACCGCTTCACCGGCTCTCGCTATGCCTGGTTACGTCATCCGGCTAGGGTGGAACCGAACGACCACAAGCAGTTTGCCGCGCTACGTGACAGCAGCCAAAAACAGCGCGGGCTTGGGCTTTGAAGGAGGCCATGATGGCGTTCTTCCTCTGCTGGGCGGTCCGCTGCTGCCTGAAACCAAGCTCGAAAAAGCTCGCATGATCCGCGCCGCTTCGCCAACGTCATTACCTATCTGCGGCTCCGAATCAACACCGCCGCCAGCGAGTCCATCGACGCCAAAATCCAGTGGGTCAAGTACACCGCACGTGGTTTCCGCAGCAAAAAGAACTTCCTCACCGCAATCTACTTCAACTGCGGCGGGCTCGATCTCATGCCCTCCACCCACTGAAAGCCCTGAATGCCCAGATAGTAAGGCCGTGACACGTCCACCTTCCCCACCACCGTGTGCACGGGCTTGGACCGCAACTCGCGGTAGTGCGCCAGTTGGCCGCAAGCGCAACTCACCGTGCGCCGGTCCGGCGGAGGCACGGGAACCTGCACCAAACAAGCCAGGCTTGCCGCTCCGGCCCGATGCATCGACGCATGCACCATCATCTCGACGGCTTCCAGATCCATCTGTCCCGTCTTGCGCCGGCCACGGAACAGAACCTCCAGCCACTGATCTATTTCGCGATGGACCTCTTCATGGACCGCAGCAGCCCAATTTTTTCCTCGGGCGTCCAGCGGCTTTCCATGACTGCCGGAGGGCGATGCTGGCAGATTTTCTCGTTGACGGCGATGAGTTCGGCACTGAGCTGTTGCAAGCGATGGTATTCGTCAATTTCCGCCTGCGCCTTGCGCCAGGCCGCGGGGCTGGCAAAGGATTCGGCCACAGTTTTACCCTGGACACGACGCGTCAATCGGATCTGCGGATCGTGTCCGGGGTCCTTGGGTTTGGCGCAGTGGCAGGTCGGTTTTCCGCAACGGCGAACCACGGCGCAGATCGAGCCCGGACGCAGATCGCCCAGAGAGGTGAATTGACGAAGAATCCGGGTACGTTTCGCTTCCAGTTCCTGCAAGGAATCGGGCATAGGGTTTCGGCCTCCTCTACTGAGTGTCCCACAACACTCAGAATCATGCCGCCCCAAACCAACTCCAGCATCCCTCCACTTGGATGTCGCACGCCCATTCGTAAGGGGCGCGCGACATAGAAGTGGAGATTAGGCGGCCCGGCGGCTCTCCCAGTAATCCTCGAAGCGGCCGTTAAGGTGGGAGCAGCGGAGGGCGAGGATGGAGTTGGCGCCATTGACGGTCCAGAACATACCGGACTGTTTGAGGCGATGACCGACGACGGTTTTACAAGCGGCTTCGATGACGCCAGAGCCGACAAACAGGTGCTGTTTGCGGAACTCGGGATAGTTCATGCGACCCGCATTGGTAGCGAAGTAGTCGGCCTCGTTACGGATTTTCTTGGCCAGTTCCGCGTCGGTGGTTTGAATCCGGCGGAGTGACTCGACGAGCTTGGTGATCCTGCCTTTGTCGAGCCAGCGTTTCTGATGGAGACCGATCCAGGCGTTACGGCGTTTGGTGTCGCTGGGATAGAGCAGCCGTGCCAAATCCCATAGATGTTGGCGCGCATGGAACAGATCGACGATTTGGAGGGCGCCGGGAAAGTGTTCCCGGGCGAGGTTCCAGATCCATTCGGCGCCATCGCCGATGACAACCTTCTTCTCCGCGCGGCTCCAGCCGCGTTTCCAGGCCTCGACATAGAGCCGCTTGCCGAACTGCCCGGCGTTTTCAATGGCGCCGGTATAGGTTGTGGAGTCAGGGTCGCGAATCGCATAGCCTTCTTGGTCCCACTTGGTTTGCGTGAAGACGCAGCCGAGCTTGGCTTCGCGCGTGTGGGCAGGCAGGCCGTCGAGCTTGCCTTTGCGGCCCGCGGTCTCTTTCTTCACCACCGGCACACCGGTGCCGTCCAGTTGGATATAGAGGATGGGCACGGGCTCACCCACCAGGATCGGGAGATCGAGTTGCACCGCGCGATCGATCTCCGCTTGCTCGCGTCGTGCGATATCGGCACCGATCGATTCGGACACGCGTTCCACCGATTTGGTTGTGACCTCCAGGCCCGCCAGCAGTTTCATCTGCTCCCGTCCGTGATCGAAGGAGGCATCCTGTCCCACCAGCGCTTGCATGCGCCGTACGCCAGGCGAGAACTCGGTGTTGACGATATCGAGTTCCTGGTCCGCCGGAAACTGTCCTGCATGACAGTGCCGGCACAGATAGTAAGGCCGTGACACGTCCACCTTCCCCACCACCGTGTGCACGGGCTTGGACCGCAACTCGCGGTAGTGCGCCAGTTGGCCGCAAGCGCAACTCACCGTGCGCCGGTCCGGCGGAGGCACGGGAACCTGCACCAAACAAGCCAGGCTTGCCGCTCCGGCCCGATGCATCGACGCACGCACCATCATCTCGACGGCTTCCAGATCCAGGCTGCCGGTCTTGCGCATGCCAGTGAAGATAGTGCGCAGCAGTTGCTCTACTTCGCGCGCGACTTCCTGTCGGATGGCGTCCGCCGTTTTTTTTCCTGTTCACTCAGAGCTTGCTCTTCCACCGGCCGCAGGCGGCAGATCTTCTCATTGACCTCGAGAAAGGATCGGCTCAGTTCCTGAAACCTGCGGAACTCGGCGATTTCGCGTTCCGCTTTGCGTACCGACGCGGGACCCGGCAAAGTCTCGCTGATGGTCTTGCCTTGAACCTTGTAGGTAAGGCGCAAGGTGGGGCCGTGGCCGGGATCATCGGGTTGGGCGCAATGACAGGTGGGCTTCCCGCAACGGCGGACGATCCCGGTGACCGATCCGGGACGAAGATCTCCTAACTGCACCAACTGGGAGGCGAGGGAGGAACGCTGCTTTTCCAAATCCGAGAGAGACCGCGGCATGGGGACTCCTTTCTGTACGTATTATATACGTTCAGACAAGAGCCCCAACGCCGAGATCCTGCAAATCATCATGTCTATGTCGCGCGCCCTTGGGCCCCGGGCCGCTAGGGTTTAGGTCAGAATGAGATGTACAATCGTTAGTTCGTCTTATGGAAGCATCCGTCATCCTTCCGGCGGCGGGCCTGGGTACCCGCATGGGCCGCGAGAAATCCGGCACCAGCCGCAAGCAGTTCATGCTGCTGGAGGGCGCACCCATCCTGATCCATACCATCCGCAAGTTTCTGAGCTGCCCATCGGTAAGTGAAATCGTCGTGGCCCTGCGCGGCGAGGACATGGATTGGGCGCGCGGCTTGATCCATCAGGAGCACCCCGAGAAACCGGTCCGCGTGGTGGAGGGCGGCGAATCGCGCCAGCAATCGGTGGAGAATGCGCTGGCGACACTCGCGTCCGATACCGAACTCGTTGCGGTGCACGATGCGGTTCGTCCCTTCGTCGAATCGGCGCTGGTCGAGCGCGTCATCGCCGAGGCCGCCGTCACCGGCGCAGCCATTGCCGGCATCGTTCCCGTGGACACCGTCAAGCAGGTGCACCGCAACAAAATCCGCTCCACCCTCCCGCGCGAGCACCTGGTTCTGGCGCAAACTCCGCAGGTATTCCGCTTCGACCTTCTGAAGCGCGCCTTCGAAGCCGCCCGCGCCGACAACTTCACCGGCACCGACGAGGCGAGTCTGGTGGAGCGCCTGGAGCAAGCCGAAGTCAGCGTGATTCAGGGAAGCGACCGCAACATCAAGATCACCAAACCCTCCGACATGGATCTGGCGCGATTGTTCCTGAACGAGGAACTGGCAGCCGGACGAACCGCGTGAGCGAAGTCCGCACCGGCCTGGGTTGGGATTCGCACCGGCTGGTCGCCGGCCGCCCGCTGATTCTGGGCGGAGTGACCATCCCCAGCGAATTCGGCCTGGAGGGCCACTCCGACGCCGACATTCTTTCCCACGCCATCACCGACGCGCTGCTGGGCGCGGCCGCGCTAGGCGATATCGGAATGCATTTTCCCGACACGGATCCGCAGTGGAAGGGCGCGTCCAGCGACCGATTTCTCTCCCATGCGGCGTCCTTGGTGCGCGGGCGCGGCTTCCGCATCGTCAACATCGACTCGACGGTCATCCTGGAGCGGCCCAAGCTGAAGGATTTCCGGACCACCATCCGTGAATCGCTGGCGAGCACGTTGAAGCTCCAGATCGATCGAATTTCGGTGAAATTTAAGACCGCCGAGCGCGTGGGGCCGGTGGGTGAAGGAAAATCGGCGGAAGCGCAAGCCATCGCGACAATCGAGAGCGAGCGTAACAAGTTCCATCAGGACCCGATCTAACGTCTAATTCCAATGCGAATCCTCTCGGCCGCCAGCGCCTTTCCGGCGAACTATTACCCGCAGACGGTGTTGCGCGATGCGCTGAAGGCGTACTGGGGATCGCGTCTCGAAAATCCCCGCCTGCTGGACCGCTTGTGGGCCAACGCTGGTGTGGAGGGCCGGTTCCTGGCGCGGCCTCTGATGGACTACTACGGCCTGGACAGTTTCGGAAAAAATAACGACGCCTGGATCGCGGCAGCCGAGGAGCTGGGAGCGTCCGCGGTTTGCCGCGCTCTGGCCGCTGCGAAGTGCGACGTTTCTGAAGCCGGCGCACTGATCTTCGTTTCGATCACGGGCATCTGCAGCCCTTCGCTGGACGCGCGCCTGCTCAACCGCCTGGGCCTGCCGCGAAATCTGCGGCGCATCCCGATTTTCGGCTTGGGCTGCGTGGGCGGCGCCGCCGGCATCGCGCGAGCCGCCGATTTCGTCCGCGGCTACCCGAAACAGATCGCCGTGCTTTTGTCGGTGGAGCTGTGTTCGCTCACCATGCAGCGCGACGATCTGTCTCTGGCCAACCAGATCTCGATGGCGCTGTTCGCCGACGGCGCCGCCGCGGTGGTGATTGCAGGAGACAATGCCGCCGGCGATCAGGTCGAGGGCTCCGGACCGGAGATCATCGACACCCGTTCGTCGTTTTATCCGGCGACTCTCGATGTTATGGGTTGGGCCGTCTCTGAGCACGGCTTCCGCATCGTCCTCTCGCCCGAAGTGCCCAATGTAATTCGCGAGAATCTCGGCCGCGATGTGGACGAACTTCTGGCCTCGCACGGGCTCTCGCGCGCCGACATCGGCTGCTGGATCCTGCACACCGGCGGGCCCAAGATTCTGCAAGCCACCGAAGAAGCGCTTGGGCTCGGCGAATCCGCGCTGGCGGCGTCGTGGGAGATGCTGCGCAAAACCGGCAATCTCTCCTCGGCTTCGGTGTTGCTGGTGTTGGAAGAAACCATGGCGCATCGCCGCCCGCCGGCGGGAACCTGGAGCATTCTGGCCGCGATGGGTCCGGGGTTTTGCTCTGAATTGGTGCTGCTTCGCTGGTAGCTGCTTTGCTGGTAGGTTCCCAGCGGGTCCGCTTCCTTCGGTCGCGGCTCTGTAAAACACGCTGTGAGCGCACAGCTTGCGTTGTCGCGATTCGAAAACTCAGCCGCGACCACAGGGAGCGGACGGTCACGGCTCACGGCCGGCGGAACACCAGCACGGCATTGAGCCCGCCGAAGGCGAACGAATTCGACATCGCGCCTTCGAACTCGGCCGGCCGCGCGTGATTCGGAACGACGTCCAGATCGCACGCTGGGTCGGGCTCCAGAAAATTGGCGGTCGGCGGAATCATGCCGCCGCGCAGAGCCGCCAGCGTAGCCGCAGCCTCCAAAGCTCCTGCCGCACCCAGCGCATGGCCGTGCATGGATTTCGTGGAGCTTACCGCAAGGTGCTGCGCGTGCGCGCCGAATACCGCGCGGATCGCCTCAACCTCGGCAACGTCGTTGGCCTGCGTGCCGGTGCCGTGCGCGTTGATGTAACCGATCGTTTCTTGAGGCGCAGCGGCGTCCTCGAGAGCAGCGCGTATCGCGAGGGCCGCGCCTTCGGCCAACGGCTGGGTCAGATGGTGCGCATCCGACGACATGCCGAATCCGGCGATCTCGCCCCACACTTGCGCTCCCCGCGCACGCGCGGCATCCAGCGGCTCCAGCACCAGCATCGCGGAGCCTTCCCCGAGAATCAGCCCGCGCCGGCCCAGCGAAAACGGACGGCACGTATCCGGGGAAACCACTCGCATCGCTTCCCAGGCTTTCAGGAAACCGGGGGCAAACGGAGCCTCACTGCCGCCGGCCAGCGCCATCTCCGCTGCCCCGCCGCGCACCATCCAGAACGCCTGGCCGATGGCATGATTGGCAGAGGAACAAGCGGTCGATACCGTGTAGACGGGACCCGTAATCCCGAATTCGCGCGAGATGCGGCTGGCTCCCGCGTTGTCCATCACCAGCGGAATGGTCAGCGGCGAGACTCGCCCATTGCCGGCGTAGAGGTTGCGAAAGTTCTGGTCCTTAGTTCCCTGCCCTCCCGCGCTGGAGCCGGTAACAACGGCGCAGCGCCCGGCTAACGTGGCGTCCAGCTTCAACCCCGATGCCTTTACCGCCTCACGCGCGGCGACCGCGGCGAACTGCGCGAAGCGGTCCAGAAAGCCGGCGTCTTTTTCCTCGAAATGGCGTAACGGATCGAAGTGCGCGGCCTCTGCCGCATTGGGGAATCGCACTGTCCCCGGAGGAACCAGCGTCATCGGGCCGATCGCGCTGCGGCCCGCGGCGATCCCGGTCCAAAACTCGCCGAAGGTGTCCCCGTAGGCCGACACCACCCCGATGCCGGTGATGGCCACGCGGCGGCCGCTCATTGAACCCGCCTCATGCGTTCTTCGCGGCCAGCAATCGTTCGATGCCCTGCACCATTTCCCGCACGCTACGGATCTTTTGAGCCGACTCGTCCGGAATGCTCACGTCGAACTCCTCCTCCAGCGCGAACAGGATGTTGATGCCGTCGAGCGAGTCGATCTTCAGTTCCTCAAAGGTTTTTTCGATCGTCACGGATTCCGCCGGAATCTTTTGGGTCCTGGCGATCACCCGGGCGACGCGCGCGACCAGTTCCTCCGAGCGCAGCGCTGGTTTGGTTTCGGGAGGGGGTTCAGTTTCCAGGGGACGCTCCATGCCATCTCATGATACGAAACCCCTGTGGAGCCCGTGCCGTCTATTGGATATCATCGGTTGTAGCGATGCGACTCCCCGTTCTCGCATTTCTTCTCGCGGCCCCGGCGTTCGCCGCGGACATTGGCGGCTTCTCACCCAGCACGGCCCAAGCCCAGGACTTGTACACCGGCTGGCTCAAGATGTACGACCTCAAGTTCGATGAGTCCCACCGCATTTTCCAATCCTGGATGCAGAGCCATCCGGCCGATCCTCTGGGGCCGGCCTCCGATGCCGCAGCGTACCTGTTTGCGGAGCTGGCGCGGCTGGGAGCGCTGGAATCCGAGTTGTTCACCGACAACAGCGCCTTTCTGAATCGCGGCAAGCTGCAGCCGGACCCGCAAGTCAAGGCTCGCTTCGACAATGCAATCGCAACCACGGACAGGGTGGCTGATTCCGCGCTCCACAGCAATGAGTCCGACACGAATGCGCTGTTCGCGAAGTCGATGAGCCTTGGGTTGCGCGCCGATTCCGCTTCGCTACTGGACCGCCGCGATCTGGCTGCTCTCAGGTTCATGAAGGACAGCCGGGAATACGAAGAGAAGGTGATCAAGATCGACCCGAAGGCCTATGACGCCTATCTTGGATCGGGCATCGAGAATTACCTGCTAAGCCTGAAGGCCGCGCCGGTTCGCTTTTTGCTGAAAATTACGGGATCTTTGGTCGACCGCGACCAAGGCATCAAGCAGGCCACGCTGACGGCGCAGCACGGCCACTATCTGGAGCCGTTCGCCAAGCTGCTGCTGGCAGTGGCGGCCCTGCGCGATAACAACCGCAATGGCGCGCGGGCGCTGCTGACGGATCTGCACAACCGCTTCCCCGACAACCCTCTCTACGTGCGCGAACTCGGCCGGCTTGACGGGCATTCCAACTAAGACGGGCGTTCGAACTAGGCCAGCGGCTTCAGCGATGCCGTCCGTGCAGGTTGGAACGATGGTAAGTGTGGGTAGCCGTTTCCTTGTGCAGCCATCCGCTGAATTTACGCGACAGGCCGGTTAATTTGCGCCACAGGCCGTTCAACCAAGTCAACATGTGACACCTCTTCCGGGAACGCTATCACAGTTGCGCGGCGGAATCATCCGGGGTGGTTTGTTCTGGGGCGGCTGCTATTTCTTGGGCAAGCTGCGCAGTTTTTCGCGATATTCCGGGTACATTGTCTCCGGGCCTCCCAGCGCCGCATCGACGGGCAAGCCGTAGCGGTCCGCGAATTCGTGGAGGAAGGGATTCTCGCCCGGCCCGTAGCTGGGAACCGCGGTCTTGGAGAGCCCTGGATTCTCATCCACATACTCGCACGGATACAGCCATCCACCGCCGATGCCCCCACCGGTAGGCTCCTGCTCATTGCGCACGAAATCCTGGCTCTTTACCAGAGGCTCGGCCAGATAGATCGGGTCGTTGACGACGGTCACGTGCGTGAGGTGGTCACCGTGGCGGATGAAGTGCTCGGTCAGGGTGATTTCGTCGCTGGAAGGAACTCCGTTGCGGCGAGTCCAGCCCTGCTTGATGTGCGTGGTGGTCACGGTCAGGATGTTTCCGTCCCAGTGTCCGGTGGAGAAGCCCATCCAGGTGTGCGCGGCGTAGTCGGGCGGATGCGGCCGTCCGTTCATCCAAATCGTCCGGTTTTGTTCGTAGTTGCTGATGTAATTCCCAATCGCGACCAATGCCTGCGTCTGGGGATCGCGCTCCTCCCAGATCCGCAGTAGCAGCGGACCGCGATAGATGTAGGCGACGGTGTGCACCTGGCATTGGTGCTCCGGCAGCGTGAGCCGGTCCGGGTCCCAGCTCAGCGCCCA
Organism: Bryobacterales bacterium; assembly: GCA_963838455.1. Lineage (GTDB taxonomy): Bacteria > Acidobacteriota > Terriglobia > Bryobacterales > Bryobacteraceae > Palsa-187. Next base: position 9,020 of record CAWISY010000007.1, on the reverse strand, counting down.
TTGCCGTGCGGCGGCGTTGATCGGGAGTCCGAGATAATCCACCAGCCCCGGTCCTGGGATGCGCTCGGGCTGATCCTCGTCGAAGACCGGGCTCCAGATGCCGGTCAGATCGACCTGCGCGAAGACCGGCGAGCCGAGCAAACTGAGCACGGCCCATACACTCGCAAAACCCTTCATGTGAAAACCCGCCACCAGTATAGCCGGATCGGCGCTGGCGGGATTTGGGCCTGCTTCAGCCGCGCTAGCGCGGGTCCGACGCCGCACTCGGCAGGTTCTCGGCTATGGCTTCATCGAAGCGGAAGAGGGCGTGGTTCGGTTCGTCACGATGTAAACCGAATAGGCCGCGCTGCCATACCAGTCATACATCAAAGCGCAGGTCGAGCTCACCGGCAGTCTAACTGGCTTAACAGTAGCCCAGACTAACCGCCAGACGAGTAGCAGGACCTGCGTCACCGCCCGGCGCGGCAGCGACCAATCCCGCTCCTAACCATCCAATCAAGTGGGAAATGTGCTCACGCTCCCCACCCTGGACGCGGGGCCATTTCCACAGGGAGGGCTGCACACCCGTTGAGTTCGCGCGGGCAACCTCCGTGCCCGCGCCAACTGCAGGGAGTGCAGCCGCCCTGTTCACGAGGCAAGCAAAAGGGAAGCCGTTGAACCAAGCGCGAGGTAGGTTAGCATTAGAGCGGCCCCGCGCGACCGCCGAAAGAGCGCCGCGAAGCCACCCCGATCGACCCGAAAGAAGGTACCCCGTGGCCCATGTCTATGACGAGTTGACGAAACGCATCAAAACGCTGGAGAAAGAGCTTGAAGCTGCTCTGGACGCAAAGGAACGGACGGTTCAGTTTCGCTGGGTCAAGGGCAAGGTCGAGTTTGAAGAGGCGATTCTGGCCGAGCACCGGAAGCTCAAATCGTCGCTGGCCCGATATGTTCTGGATTCTACCGTCCTCACCATCCTGACAGCGCCCGTCATCTACATCGGCATCGTCCCATTCCTCCTGCTGGATCTCTTCCTCGTCGTTTATCAGGCGATTTGCTTCCCTGTATATGGCATTCCCAAGGTTAAGCGAGCGGACCATTACATCTTCGATCGAGGCGCGCTCAAGTACCTGAACCTCGTGGAACGGATCAATTGCATCTACTGCTCGTATGGGAACGGGCTGTTCGCCTATGCCCGCGAGGTCTCGGCTCGAACGGAACAACATTGGTGTCCGATCAAGCACGCGCGGCGCCTCCAAGGCGCCCATTCACGGTATGGGCATTTCCTCGACTACGGCAATGCGCCCCAATACCGGGAACAAATTGATATTGTCCGCAATGACTTTGTGGATTTGCGAACCTTAACTTCGCCTGAGTCTTCCACAAAAAGCGCGCCCCCTGGTGAGGGTAGCTGAGGAAGTGCCGCGCGACGCGGGAGTGTCCGCTATTTGGCGTTGCCTTTCCGAGCCGCTTTGCCCTTTGTAGCCGAGGCGGCGGGCAACAGCGGAGTCTTCTTAGCGACATCCTCCGGCAACGCGAACACCTGGATGGTATTCACCTTGCGGGCGGATTTGAGCTCCTTGTTATAGCCCACAACGCCGGCGGTCAACAGGCCATCGCCGGTTTGCACCGCCAGGTACTGACGGCCGTTGACGGCGTAGGTGATGGTCGAACTGGCGATGGGGCCCGGCAGCACCTCATCCCACAGTACCTTGCCGGTTTCCTGATCCAGCGCGCGAAGGTGTTGCGTGAGGTCGCCGAAGATGACCAGATTTCCGGCCGTCAGCAGAATGGAGCCGTTGATGGGTCCGGGTCCCTTGAAGATGTGATCGATCTTTCCGGTGGAGGCGTTGATCTTGGAAACGCCGGAGAGCTCATCCAGCTTGGAGGGGTCGCGCACGACGCCGTTGTGCGTGGAGCGCGTGCCAGCCTCGTTGATCTTCTCTTCATTGCAGGCGTCGACGAAAGGCACATACAACGAATTGGTGATGGGGCTATAGCCTTGTGCCCAGTAGCTGCGAGTGTTAAAGAAGCACACCCGGTTGGTCATGTTGGGATGGGTGAGCATCGCGCTTTCGTTCAAATATGTGATGCCGTTCTCGTCGATGTTCTTCAAGAAGAAGTTGGGCACGTCGTAGGGCCAGGGGTTGGCCCACAGGAACTCACCCGTATGGCGGTCCAGAGCGAAGACGCCGCCGGATTCACCGGTGGCGAGAACTATATCGCGGCGCTCCCCGGGCTTGATCTTTTTGTTGAACCACTTGGCTGTAGCCGGGGTGGGATTGAGCGTGGTGGTGACCAGAATGCGATCGTTGGTCCAGTCTTCATCCCAATCGTCGCCGGGCAGATGTTGATAATACCAGTTCAATTTACCTGTATCGGCGTTGATGGAGAGCGTAGAGTTGCTGAACAGATCGGCGGGGGCGTGCGTGGGAATCGCGTTGAAATCCCCGCCGTGGCGTTCGAGACGGGTGTTCGGCGTGGGATTCGCCACACCCCAAATCACGGAGTTGGTGGAAGGATCGTAGGTGCCGGAGAGGCCCCAGGGACCGGCGACGCGCTTGTCATCGGGAAGGCCGCCCCAGCTATCGCCGCCCGGCTGGCCGGTTTCGGCGGCGGTCATAAACTTCCATAGCAGCTTGCCGGTCTTGGCGTCATGCGCGTCGATAAAGCAGTTTTCGTGCTTACCGCCGCAGGCTCCGCCGGAGATCACTTTGTCTCCGGCGATGACGGCGCCTTCCGTGGCTCCGCGGGTTTCGGTCTTGGCTTCCCAGCGCATCTCGCCGGTGCGCGCGTCCAGCGCCTCCAGGTAGCTGTCAGGCGACGTCCAATAGACCATGTCGTAGCCGATGGCGATGGTCTTGGCGCGCGCACTGCCCTTGAGGTTGTCGGCCATCTTGCGCTCGTGCTTCCAGATGATCTGGCCGGTGGTCGCGTCGAGGGCTTCGATGACGGCTCCAGGCGCCTGGGTGTAGATCACGCCATCGTGCACCAGCGGGATGCCTTCCTGCGCGCCGGCACCCTCGGTGACCGAGAAGGCGAGCTTGAGCTGGCCGACATTGGACTCATTGATCTGGCGCAGCGGCGAGAAGCGCTGCGAGTCATAGGTGCGGTCGTACATCAGCCAGTCGTTGGGGCTGGGGTTCTTGAGGTTGTCCTCAGTCAGCGGCACAAGGTTGCGGCCGGGCTGTTGCGCAATGAGGCGCGGCGCAATGACGTGAACGGCCAGGAACACGACGCCCGCGGCCGTGGCGGAGATAACAAGGTTGCGTTTCATACTCGTGGAGATTATATCGAGTCGGACCCTAGCCCGCAGGGAGCGTCACAGAATACCGTCCAGAACGGCCTGGCAAACGTACTCTTGCAGCTCCAAATTCGGCGCGAGCGTGAAGGTCCGGGTGAAGGAGTAGGGCTTGGTCAGCGCCTTCGGATCCTCAATGGTGAGATCCACAGCCAGGTGGCCGAGGTCGGGACGGCGATAGCGTTCGACCAAGTGCATGTCCGAACTGTGCGGCTTGCCCGTGGAATCCAGCCAGGTCTTGTCATTAAACCCGACGGTATCGACCACCAGCGTGTCGCCATCCCATTTGCCGAGGGACTGCCCGGTCCAGCTCTCCGGTTCGAGGTCGAGATTATGCGGCCGCCCATCCAGGAAGAATCTGCGGTAGCTGTGCGTGCTGCCTTGCCAAAGCAGCACCACCATATTCTGGCGCTGGACGATCTTATATGGCAGAGGGTTGATTCGCACCGCGCCGTCGGGCAGACAAATCCTCTCCGGATCGATTTTGTTGGCATCGGCCTTGCGCCCGTCGTAGATTGCTTTGAAGCCGGGCTGGTAGGACGGATCGCCGGGAAGCAAAGTACTGGTGGGAACCCACACGCCGGAAAAATCTACCTTGCCGTAGTCGGTATGCGGAGTTGCACCCGAGGGAGGCGCGGGCGCCTTTATGGCTTGCAACGGAGGCACCTGCTTCAGCTTCTTCTTGTCCAGATCCTCGCTTCCCGGGGTCGCTTTTGCGAGCGTGGCGTCGAGATGCCCGGGGTCCTGATTGTTTTCGTTGCACACGTACTCGGTCATCTCGATGCCGGTCTCGAGAGTCGTCGCCCGGTTGATGACCCAGGGCTTGGTGAAGACTCCGGAATCCTCAATCGTGACCTGCATCTCTAAATCGCCGTAATCCACGCGGTGAAACTTTTCGGTGAGATGCATGGCCTTGGTGTGGGGAGTGCCGGCGAAATCGAACCACGATTTTTCAAAAAAGCTGACGGTGTCGACCACCAGAGTATCGCCGTCCCAATGGGCGCGCGAGTCTCCATAGAAGGTCGGCTTCAGGTTTGAGGGATGATTCGAGCCGTCCACAAAAAACTGGCGATACATGTGGGTGTTGCCTTCGAACAGCATCAGCACCAGTTTGGGAGTCGCGAACAGAGCCGTGTGATACGGCGCCGCGCGCGGCGGGCCTCCCGGAAGGCAGCGCGCCTCGTAGTCCTCCGCGCCGCCATTGGCACGGTGCGCGGCGACAATATCCGCCGCCCAAGGCTGCATGTTCGGCGCGTCGTTGCCGCTTCCCCCAAAGCCGTTCCAGATTCCGGTCAAGTCCGGCTTGCCGTCTGACAGACGCGGCACCGGTCCGGGCGGTCCCTTCTTCGCGGCCCCGCGCCCTTTGGCGCCTCCGCGGCCAGGAGGAGGCGCGCCCGCTTTAGAAGCACCATTATCTTGAGACACGCCATTCGCCGCTAGGAAGCCCAAAAGGGCTGCGGCTGCTACAAACCACATGGTTGGATTCTTGCTCACGTTCGATCCGGCTTACTGATTCTGGGCGTCCGGAGCCGAGGAGCCTCCAAATACCCGCCGCCCGTCAGCCAGCTTCACAGTGCGGGCATTTGCGCTGTGAGAATTGTCCTTCGCGCCGGAGCCCTCCACGGTGACCTGGTCGCCTTCCTTCAAGGAATTCTTCGTCCAACCCTGCTTCAACAGCACCGGGATTGCGCCCAGCTCAAAGTTCCAATTGGTGACTTTTCCGTCCTTGTCCTTTACGTCGACGTAAAAGCGCGCATGCGGGTTCATCCACTCTACCTTGGTGACGGTCCCGGTCACGGTCACGGGCTTGTTGGTATCGTATTCGGCGGCGAAGGAGTGATGCGCCAGCAGCGGAACGGCTGCTCCCATCAGACTCAGCCCAGCCAGGATAATGCCAGCTTTCATTCTCATGTGCCATCTCCTCTTTGCGCATTCTTGGCGCTGCACAGACGAGAGGAATGCTATCATCGCGTTCCGTGAGCGTCAAGCAGTCGCCGTTTCGGCGCAATGATCCAGAAGACCAGAGCGGACGAGTCGCTTAACGGCAAGCGTGCCGTCGATTGAAGTGGCAGAGGGCATGTCAGAGTGCCGGCCAGAACTCCCAGCGCTGCCTCCACGCCGGGCTTCGCGACACAATGGCGTAGGCGCATGCCCCGGTCTCGAGCCAGCAAGTCGAGGCAGAAGATTGACTCGGGTGTAGTGTATCCAGCCAGCAAAACCGGGCCCTGTTTCCATCGAAGGTCAAGGTCCTCAAAAAACAGCTTCGTGATGTCCCCGCGAATAGCGACCGTTGGTACGCCGCGCTCCGCCGCAGCGGCGGCAAACGCACACGCGTCGTGGAAACGTTCATCGAAGACAACCTTGTAGCACGAGTGCGGAACGGCGGCCTCAACCGAGCTGGGGATCACGGCGCCCGCAGCACAAGCGCCCAAGCCGATTTTAAGAAATGTCCGGCGGCTAGCCATCTTCGAAACGCGTTGTTCGAAACGCTTTTCGATTATAGCCCTCCGCACGTGTATACTGGCCGATTCGGAGCATTGGAATCATGCCGCTTCCTCCAGGTGTCAGCGCTGCGGATTTCCGGACCGTCCTTCGCCAGTTTGAAGGAGTGGCCGGCAAAGAGTGGGTCTTTTCGTCCGACGAAGACGTCGAGCTGTATCGCGACTCCTATTCGCCGTTCTGGCATGAGCCGGAAGATCCGGCGCCTTCGGCCGCGGTAGCGCCCGACGGCGTCGAACAGATTCAGCAGATCGTTCGCATCGCCAACAAATACAGGGTTCCTCTGTGGACCGTCTCCACCGGCAAGAATCTGGCGTATGGCGGTTCCGCACCGCGGCTATCGGGCTCGGTGGTGCTGGACTTGAAGCGCATGAACCGCATTCTGGAAGTGAATGACCGGAACCACTACGCTCTGGTCGAACCCGGCGTGAGTTACTTCGATTTGTACCGCTATACGCAGGAACGCGGGCTGAATGTGTTCATCGATGCTCCCGATCCGGGCTGGGGCAGCCCGGTGGGAAATACCCTGGATCGGGGGGGCGGGCACACGCCGCTGCGCGATCACTTTTCAACGTTGTGCGGTATGGAGGTGGTGCTGGCCAGCGGCGACGTGGTGCGCACCGGAATGGGCGCGCTTCCCAATTCGAAGACCTGGCAACAGTACAAGTATGGCTTCGGGCCGTATGTCGACGGGATCTTCACGCAGTCGAACTTCGGAATCGTCACCAAGATGGGCGTGTGGCTTTATCCCATGCCGGAGATGCGCTTCAGCGGGACCGTCAGCGTGCCCAAACACGACGATCTGATTCCCATGGTGGACACGCTCTCGTACCTGATGAATTCGAACATCGTGCTGGGGACCACCAGGGTGTCCAGTTCGCTCACCGGCCAGGCGCGCGATGCGGAACTGATCGCCCTTCGCTCCAAGCCGGGCGGCGCGGGCACACCTGAGCTGGAAGCTTATCTGAAGCGGAAGAACCTTCCCTATTGGAGCATTGACCTGCCCTTTTATGGCCCCACCGAAGTGGTGCCCGCGCAGTGGGCGTTCGCCAAGAGGAAATTTTCCGCCATTCCGGGAGTGCAGTTTCGCGATGGCGCGACGAACAAGCTGCCTCCTAGTCCGGAAGACCTGGCGAAGGTGGCCAACACGGTGCCGCTGGGCGTACCCAGCCTGGCGATCTTTTCGTCGATTCCCGCGAACAGCTACGGGCATATCGGTTTGTCGCCGATCACGCCGATGACCGGTGAGGCCGTCTTCGAAGTGATGGACGTATTCGACAAGGTTTTTCAGGAAATGGGCATCGACAATGTGGGCGTGGTTCCCGCCGGTACCTACTACCCCCGCTCCTTCTTTTTTCTGTTCATTCTCCCGATCGAGCACGACGTGGAAAGGAACCGCAAGATGCGCGCGGCGTTCAAGCGCCTGGTGCAGTTGGGAGCCGAGCGCGGCTGGGGGGAATATCGCACCCACCTCGCGTTCATGGACGATGTGGCCAACACCTACTCGTTCAATAATCACGCGCTGCTGCGGCTGCACGAAACGATCAAAGATGCGCTCGATCCCAACGGGATTCTGGCGCCGGGTAAGAGTGGCATCTGGCCGAAGCACATGAGAAAGGCGCGGGCATGAGGAAAGTGTTGCTTGTGATCACTCTGCTGTTGCCAGGCGCCCGCGCGTTTGGGGCGGACCAGTCGGATCGGGGACGCGAGGTCTATCAGAAGTGGTGCACGCCATGCCATGGGACCGGGCTCGGGAAGCCGGGCACCAGCGCCGCCGCGTCGCATGGCGTCCAGCCTGCGGTGCTGGAACAGCGCCAGGATCTCAACGCCAAGGTGATCGAATCGGCGGTGCGCAAAGGCGTGAGTATCATGCCGAGGTTCCGCAAGACCGAAGTCTCCGACGCCGATCTTGCGGCCATCGTCGCGTATCTGATGCACAGGTGATCAGGCGCTAGTTTCCGTACGGAGCAGGAGGTCCGTACGGGGACGGAGCCGCCGCCGGCGGAGCTTGGCAGTTCGGATCGGGAACCCAATTGCCGTTGGGGTCGTAGTAGCCGCCGTTGGGATTGCAGGCCAGGGCAGGGGCCGGTGCACCATAGTAAGGCGGCGCTGCGTAGTAGGGATCGTAAGCGTAGGGATTCGCATACCCGTAGCCGTAGCCGTACGGGTAAGCGTACCCGGGGTAGACGCCGACGCCAAAACCCCATCCGCCTCCTCGAACGTAACCGGGGTTGTAGCCGCGGCCTGCAAAGCCGCGCGCGCCCCCAGAGAATCCGCGAGCCGGTGCGCTAAAAGAGCCCCCGCCGAAGTGTTGCGCGCCGCCTCCGCCGGCGAAGCCGCCACGAGAAACGCCGCCGCCGCGAGAGAAGCCTCCGCCAGCGTGGCCGCCACCGCCTCGACCTGCGGCGAATGCGGGAGCGGCGAGCATCAACGTTCCGGCCAGCATCGCAACCATCAAACCTTTGAACCGTTTCATAAGAGCCTCCAGTTTCCGCCCTTAGAAATGCAGTCGAACGGCCATGCGCAAGTATTTGATTTTGCTCACTGCGGAGCTCGCGGGGCTGGCCGCGCACCACCACTGCGGTGGTTCCCAGCCAATTATGCGTGATACCAGCGCTCGGCGTAAACTTAGCAAAGAGGACAACATGGAGATTCGATTTCCGGATATTCCGCTCTATAAAGGCTGGGGCCATCCCTATCGTGTCGAGGCCACCATTCGCGGGCTGGAACTCGTTGAGGGTCACCTGCCCCCGGAAATCGAAGGCACCCTGCTGCGCTGCGGACCCGATCGCCAGTATCCGCCGCGCGATGGTTCGGACGTTTTCATCGACGGCGAAGGCATGGTGCACACCTTTCGCTTCTCGGGCGGGCAGGTGGATTACATGAGCCGATGGGTCCGGACGGAGCGCTACGTCCTGCAGGAGCAGGCCCGGCGCGCGCTGTTCGGCCGCTATCGCAATCGCTTCACCAACGACCCCGAGGCCGGCAACACCCGCATGGGCACTGCCAATACCAACCTCGTATTCCATGCGGGCAAGCTGCTCGCTCTCAAGGAAGACGATCTCCCTTACGAGCTCGATCCGGAGACGCTCGAAACCCGCGGCCACTTCGATTTCAGCGGCGCGATCACCAGCGTGAGCTTGAGCGCCCACCCCAAGCTCGACCTGGTGCACGACGAAATGCTCACCTTCTCCTATCAGGCGAAGGGCGACGGCACGAAAGACGTCGTCTTCTATGCGCT
>CAWISY010000006.1:0-27618 GCA_963838455.1 Bryobacterales bacterium | reverse complement strand
GTCAACGACTTTGAGACACTCCGACAGGGAATTTAGTGAGGATTTCGTCTGAGTTTTGGGGTTTGTTGATCCAGACCTCCTTTGGAAGTGGAGGGCGGCGGCGGGCGCCGGACGAAGCGCTCGGGGTGGGCCGAGTAGGCGGCATCCAGAACGGCCTGACGGTTTTCACGGACGGCGGCAGCCAGGCCGTAGTGCACCATGGCGGGAGACATCATGCCGATTCCGGAGTGGCGATGGTCGTCGTTGTACCAGGGGAAGAATCGCTGGCAGAACGCCCGGCTGTCCTGGATACAGCCGAAACGGTCGGGAAACTCGGGGCGGTATTTCATGGTGCGGAACTGGCTTTCCGAATACGGGTTGTCGTTGGAGGTGTAGGGCCGGCTGTGGGTCTTGGTTACGCTCAGGTCGGCCAGCAGCAGCGCCACGGGTTTGGACCGCATGGCCGATCCGCGGTCGGCATGAAGGCCGAGTTGGCCCGGCTCGATGTTCTGCTTTTCGCAGGTTTCTTCGATCAGCTTGCTGGCCAGTTCGGCGCTTTCGCGCATGCGCCACCATCCAGCCGACGACGTAACGGCTGAAGACGTCGAGAATGACGTAGAGATAAAAGTAGGTCCACTTGGCGGGGCCGCGCAGCTTGGTGATGTCCCAACTCCAGAGTTGATTGGGCGCGGTGGCCAATAGTTCCGGCTTCTGGTATTGCGGATGGACCAACTGATCGCGGCGCTCGCGGGTGGCGCCGTCCTCTTCCAGGACGCGATACATGGTCCGAGTCGAGCAAAGATATTGGCCTTCATCGAGCAACGTGGCGTTGATCGCGGCCGGCGAGCAATCCTGGAAGCGCTCGGAATTCAGCACGGCGCGAACCGATTGGCGTTCCTCCGGACTCAAAGCGCGAGCGGGACGCCGGGCGGCCGGAGCAGCGGCACGGACAGGGCCGGTCCGAGCACGGCGCTGCCGATAGAAGGAAGCGCGGGCCACGCCGAGCGCGTCGCAGGCAGACTCGATGCCGACGGTGGGGGAGAGCTGCAGGACGGCATCCATTAGGGCTTCTCCTCCGGATCTGAGTCGCGATCGGGCGCCCCAACAGCGCAGCCACTTTTTTTTGAATATCGATCACGATCTCGGCTTTACGCAGTTCCTCGGTGAGGCGCTGGTTCTCGCGGCGCAATTGCTGTTTTCTTCCGCATGGGATCGCGCTTGGATTTGGGACCGCGCTTCTGCGGAGCCAAGGCTTGGAGAACGCCGGCCTCGCGCTCGCGGCGCCAGGTCGCCAACAACGAAGAATACAACCCTTCGCGGCGGAGCAGCGCGCCGATACCGCCGGAGCCCTTGGCCTGGTCGGCCTCGGTCAGGATGCGCTGCTTGTATTCGGCGGTGAAGCGGCGGCGCTTGGCTTGGGCCACGACCTCGGGATCGGGGCGGGCCTTGGGTCGGCGCCGGCTTTGCCGTCAGTGGCACTCCGGTCACCCTCGCTACGCTCGGGCTCCCTCCGTCCCACCGGCGGCAAGCCGCAGGAGAGGGAAGGGAACCTTATTGTTATTCATTGATGAGATTCTTTCTCGCCCTGCTCTGTAATTAGGGGACGAGGAGTGTCTCAGCTATGTTGGCACGGAGGGGTGGTTTTGAGCCCAGTGCGCACGCTTCTATTCAATCGCCACGGTCACCGCGTTGCTCCATACCGACGTCTGATCGGGAAGGGTCACCTCAAGGTGCAAAGGTACGGCTGCACCACTGGGCGTCCCCTGGGGGACCGCAAATTCGATCCGGAACAGACCTGCGGCTGAGGGAACCGGATTGACCGATTCCGCGTCGGTGTACATGTCTCCGATCGCAACTTGCACCGGATACGCAGCAGCGGCACTTCCCAACCCCATAGCGTAGATGGCTAGCATCTCGCCCTGCCTCGCCGGCCGGCTTGCGATTCCCTCCGTGGCCGCCATCGCCATCTCGTGAGTGGATGCGACTTGAACCACTCCTTGGTTGCTAGCGTCCACCGTGAAGATGCCAGGCGCCACTGCGGCCATCGAACTGCCGGCCACTTTCTGGATCGAGCCGTCTTCCGCCTCGACAGTCACGTCGAGCGCCGCGCCCGGAGTCCCTTGGGGACACTGGAAATTCACTCGCGACGCCGAGACGAAAGACAGCCCCGCCGCTTCGCCATTCACGTTCACCTGCACCCCAGCCAGTCGAGTCGGCAGTTCCAGAGACTGGGCCTGTTGCGGGTTCTGCGACGTAAAGGCGCTGCCGCTCAATGAGGCCAATCCTCCCGGACTACACACGTCGCCGGTGGCGCCCGTTGCGGGGTTGTACAGAGTGACCGGGCCATCTGCAGCCGTGCCGTTAAGACTTGACACCACTACAGGCGCCCGGACTGAGCTCATCTCCGTTGTCCCGGTAGTCGACGTCGAGGACGCCAGTATCTCGACAACGCTGAGATTGTAAGCACCGGTTGCCGGCGACGAATCGCCGAGCGTCACCGTCGTGCCGGCCTGCGCCACGGGATTGGTCTCGCTCTGCACCCAATCCGTAGCTCCGGTCAGCGTCAGTTCGTGAACCAGGCTCTGGCCTAGCAGCGGCGCCGGAACCATGGACGCCGACGGGTTCTCACCCACCCCTCTTACCAAAGAGTTGTTCTTGGTTGTGACTAAAGAGGCCGAAGGTGTGCCCGCTGAAGCGTTGGCCGTCGTGATCGCACCGATCGCTCCGGAACCGTTCGTACCGGAGGCGTTCACTCCAGCGAAGGTGATGACTGTAAGAGACGAGGTGCTCCGCTTTGCGAGATTTGCCGTCACCGTTACCCTGTTTAGCGTGCGCGTCGCGAAGGCGCGCCAAATCTCCGCCGTTCCAGCCTGAACGCTGGTCCGCACTACCAGACTCCAGGTCAACCCCGCTCCGGATAGGCTGGTCACGGTCGCGCCGGACGAGTTTGCGCTTACGAAGGCAAGCAGCAGCTCGTCCGCGGATTTGGTACTGAAACCTCCGACTGTAACATCCGAGCTTGCGTTCTTCTGATCCGTCGATATCTGAACATCAACCGTCGGCGCGTGAGTACTCTGCGTCTGGGTCTGGGTGAAATTAACCGCGGCCGGATTCGCTCCGCTGACTGTTACGCTGTGCGATGCCGGCGTGAAAGCGTATCCACTAAGCGTGGGCGTCACCGTGTAAGATCCATTCTGCAATCCGGCAAACGTGAAGGCACCGGAGCTGCTCGAGGTCGTTGTTTTGCTGGCAGCGCCGCTTAGAGTCACAGTCACGCCGGAAACCGCGGGCGTGATCGTACCTGAGATGGTCCAGGTCGCCAGCGGAGTCACGCTCAGCGCAAAAGTCTGCGACACACTTGAGTAAGAAGCGGTCAAAGTGGCCGTCAAGGCGCCTGAAACCGACGCGACCGTCGCCGTAAAGCCAGCCGTCGTGGCCCCCGCCGCCACCGTTACGCTGCCAGGAACCGTGACGCTGGTGTTGTTGCTTGATAAAGTCACAACCGAACCTCCCGTGGGGGCAGCCGCACCGAAAGTCACCGTGCAAGCAGCCGAACCCGGAGCTGTAACACTCGATGGACTGCACGAAACGGCCGAGAGCGACGACTGTACCGCAGCGCTGAAACTCACGGCGGCCGGATTCGCTCCGCTGACCGTCACGCTGTGCGATGCCGGTGTGAAGGTGTATCCACTAAGCGTGGGCGTCACCGTGTAAGATCCATTCTGCAATCCGGTAAACGTGAAGCCGCCGGAGCTGCTTGAGGTCGTCGTTTTGCTGGCGGCGCCGCTCAGCGTCACAGTCACGCCGGAAACGGCGGGCGTGATCGTGCCCGAGATGGTCCAGGTCGACGCCGGAGTCACGCTTAGCGCAAAGGTCTGCGACACACTTGCATAAGAAGCGGTCAGAGTGGCCGTCAAGGCGGCTGAAACCGACGCGACCGTCGCCGTAAAGCCAGCCGTCGTGGCCCCGGCCGCCACCGTTACGCTGACAGGAACCGTGACGCTGGTGTTGTTGCTGGAGAGCGACACAACCGAACCGCCCGTGGGGGCAGCCGCGCCGAGAGTGACGGTGCAAGCTGCCGACCCCGGAGCCGTAACACTCGATTGGCTGCACGAAACCGCCGACAGCGACGGCTGTACTGCAGCGCTGAAACTCACGGCGGCCGGATTCGCTCCGCTGACCGTCACGCTGTGCGATGCCGGTGTGAAGGTGTATCCACTAAGCGTGGGCGTCACCGTGTAAGATCCATTCTGCAATCCGGTAAACGTGAAGCCGCCGGAGCTGCTTGAGGTCGTCGTTTTGCTGGCGGCGCCGCTCAGCGTCACAGTCACGCCGGAAACGGCGGGCGTGATCGTGCCCGAGATGGTCCAAGTCGCCGCCGGAGTCACGCTTAGCGCAAAAGTCTGCGACACACTTGAGTAAGAAGCGGTCAGAGTGGCCGTCAGAGCGCTTGAAACCGACGCGACCGTCGCGGTAAAGCCTGCCGTCGTGGCCCCGGCCGCAACCGTTACACTGCCAGGAACCGTGACGCTGGAATTGTTGCTGGAGAGCGACACAAGCGAACCTCCCGTGGGGGCAGCCGCACTGAGAGTGACGGTGCAAGCAGCCGAACCCGGAGCTGTAACACTCGATGGACTGCACGAAACCGCCGAGAGCGACGGCTGGACCACAGCACTGAAGCTGATGGCGGCCGGATTCGCTCCATTAACCGTTACGTTCTGGGAGGCAGGCGTGAACACGTAGCCACTAAGCGTGGGAGTCGCCGTGTAAGATCCATTTTGCAATCCGGTAAGCGTGAAGGCGCCGGAGCTGCTCGAGGTCGTCGTTTTGCTGGCAGCGCCGCTCAGAGTCACTGTCACGCCGGAAACCGCGGGCGTGATCGTGCCTGAGATGGTCCATGTCGCCGGCGGAGTCACGCTTAGCGCAAAAGTCTGCGACACACTTGAATAAGAAGCTGTCAAAGTGGCCGTCAAGGCGCTTGAGACCGACGCGACCGCCGCCGTAAAGCCAGCCGTCGTGGCCCCCGCCGCGACGGTCACATTGCCGGGAACCGTAACGCTGGTGTTGTTGCTGGATAAAGCTACAACCGAGCCACCCGCCAGCGCCGCGGCACTGAGGGTAACCGTACAAGCTGCCGACCCCGGAGACGCAACACTCGATGGACTGCACGAAACCGCCGAGAGCGACGGCTGTACTGCAGCGCTGAAACTCACGGCGGCCGGATTCGCTCCGTTGACCGTCACGCCCTGCGAGGTGGGCGTGAACACGTAGCCGCTGAGGCTTGGCGTAACTGTATAGGAACCGTTAGCCAACCCGGTGAAGGTGAAGGCGCCCGATGACGTCGTCGTCTGGCTGGCAGCGCCGCTCAGAGTCACGGTCGCGCCGGAAACCGCGGGTGTGATCGTGCCCGAGATGCTCCAGGTCGACGCCGGAGTCACGCTCAGTGCAAAAGTCTGCGACACACTTGAATAAGAAGCGGTCAAAGTGGCCGTCAAGGCGGCTGAAACCGACGCGACCGTCGCCGTAAAGCCAGCCGTGGTGGCCCCCGCCGCCACCGTTATGCTGCCAGGAACCGTGACGCTGGTGTTGTTGCTGGATAAAGTTACAACCGATCCACCCGCAAGCGCGGCGGCACTGAGGGTAACCGTACAAGCTGCCGACCCCGGAGACGCAACACTCGATGGGCTGCACGAAACCGCCGAGAGCGACGGCTGGACCGCAGCGCTGAACCTGATGGCGGCCAGATTCGCTCCGTTGACTGTTACGCTCTGCGATGCGGGCGTGAACACGTAGCCACTGAGGCTTGGTGTAACTGTATAGGAACCGTTAGCCAACCCGGTGAAGGTGAAGGCTCCCGATGCCGTCACCGTCTGGCTGGCGGCGCCGCTCAGAGTCACAGTCGCACCGGAGACCGCGGGCGTGATTGTACCCGAGATGGTCCAGGTAGCTGGTGTCACGCTTAGCGCGAAGGTCTGCGACACACTTGCATAAGAAGCGGTCAGAGTAGCCGTCAGAGCGCTTGAAACCGATGCGACCGTCGCCGTAAAGCCTGCCGTCGTGGCCCCTGCCGCCACCGTTACGCTGCCAGAAACCGTAACGCTGGTGTTGTTACTGGATAAAGTTACAACCGATCCACCCGTAAGCGCCGCGGCGCTGAGGGTAACCGTACAAGCAGCCGACCCCGGAGACGCAACACTCGCGGGGCTGCACGAAATACCGGTGAGCGACGGCAGCGGCGTCTGGATTGAAACGCTTCCGCCAACGCTCGCTGCGGGGATCGATGAACCGTCTGTTCCGACGGCGACCGGGTTCGTGATGGCGATGGCAGCAGTGCCCCCAGGGGATGAAGAAGGAACCCCCAGCGTAATGGTAGCTACCACGCCGTTGGCGATTGCGGCCTCGTTCATGCCATCAAGAACGCATACTACGGTTCCCGCGCCGGTTGAGCACGACGGCGTTGTGCCCGCTGCAGCCGCGGCGGCTCCCGCCGCGATGCTGACTCCGGAAAATTGCGTTGAAGGGTAGGTCATGGTCCATTCAAGCGCTCCGGGTTGTGTGCTTCCTGAAGTCGTAACAGACAAAGGTAAGGTCACACTTCCGCCCGGAACGGCGGTCCCCGAGCCCAGCGATAGCGCAACCTGCTGCGCCATTCCGGCTCCAGTCAGACTGCCTAAGAGAATTCCGCAGAACAGCCACTTGGTAAATGAATTTGGTATGAAGGTAAACACGTTAAATCGGCGCCCTTCCATTAAGCGACCAGGCCGCGGTGGCCCACTCACAGTACTTTTCGTTGTTCCGATCTGGTACTTGAGGCACACCGCGTACTATTGAGGTATCGGAGAGAAAGTGGCGATCTTTAGGTGGTAGGTAATATAGCAATAATGGTCATACGACCAAGATTGTTTTACCTTTAGCCTGCTTAATACTCGGCTGTATGCACAGTGACACCTCGGGCCCTACGACCTCAGAAGGGCCTCTTCTCCTTAGTCGCAAAGAAACTTCAGGCAAGATTCGCGCGCCGCGAGTAGAAGTTACCGGCGCTCGTTAATGCAAGAAAAAGGCCGCGTAAAATCGGGGGAGCAAATAATATACACCCTCGATTTTACGCGGCCGTTCTTGTTAGGCTTTGAAAGCGCGCTCAACCCGCCGAGACCGATGGTAAACCGTTAGCATCTGGTCCTTCCGCGCGGTGGGCTGTCCCGTTCTACGGAGCGCCGAGCAGCGCACGCATCACCATGGCTGCCATCTGCGCCCGCGTTACGTTGCTGCTCTCACAGTACAGTCCGCCTCCGCAGCCGGTCCAGAACCCCATATCCATCATCTTCTGCACGTAGGGAAAGAAGATGTCCGTGGGCACCACGTCCGTAAAATAGGGCGTTTTCGTGTAAGTGAAAGAAGTCTGACCCGTGTATTGCAACCAGCCAAGGATCATGAATTTCGCCATCTGACCTTGAATGATGAAGTCGGTAGGGCAGTACAACGGAGGACTTGCCTGGCAACCGTTGGTGATACCCATCTGGGCGAGTACCTGGATGAACGGAAAGAACTGTTCCGTGGTGGGAACGTCGTTGAAGTACGGAGTCGTCGGGTACGAACTCGGCAGTCCGCCGGCGGCATGATCGATGTGCTGGAGCGCAGAGACCACGAACGTGGCCATTTGGTCGCGGGGAAGGGTCCCAGCCGGACAGTATTCCAGCGGACTTGCCGAACACCCTGCTGTGACACCGGCCGAGTACATCAGGGACATGTAGTCGAAGAACTGAGTTCCCACGGGCACATCGGTGAACAACTCGACGGATCCGGCTTCCATCACTTTGAAAGATTGCCCAGCCACGGTAACAGTCCCCAACCTCGCCTGTCCCGTCGAATTGGCCGCAGCAATCAGGGTGAACGTCCCATTGCCATTTCCGGCCCCCCCGCTGAAGGAGACCCACGTAGGCGAATCGGTTGTCGCGGTCCAGGGGCAGCCCGTACCGGTGGCGACGGTGACGCTGGTTGTGCTGCCGCCCACGGAAAAAGACCGCGTGACTGGAACCAGGGAAGCTAGACAGTAACTGGGAGCAAGGATCTCCACGGCGCTCAGATTATAAGCATCCGCTGTCGGCGAAATATCATTGATGCTGATCGCAGTTCCGCTCGAAGGCGTCGTGCTGATCTCGGTTTGCACCCAGGAGGAGTTGGCAGGGGTAGCGAGGTCCTGCGAAACCAAGTTTTGACCGCTGCCAGGAATTCTGGTTGCGTCGCTGGTAGGATCGTTGCCGACACCCAAAACCAGCGAACCATCTCGTGTGGTGGTTAACGTAGCCGAAGCTGCGCCAGACGCCGCGTTAACGCTGGCGGTCGCGCCGATTGCACCCGACCCGCTTGTTCCAGAGGGATCTACGCCCTCAAAACTCATGACCGTGATCGATCCATAAACGCTTGCTGAAAACTGCGCTGTGACCGTCACTGAGCTGAGCACCGCCGGTGCGAAAGCACGCCAGATCTCGGCTGTGCCGGCTTTCGCGTTGGTCCTCTTCACCAGCACCCATGTGAGACTAGCACCGGTCACCGAAGTTGCCGTAACCGTAGAGCTCGATGAACTGGCCGCTACGAATGCCAGTAACAATTCGTTCGCGTACGCCGTGGTGAGTGCAGGCGAGGTGACGCTAGTAGCAGGTGATGGTGAACTCTGGGTCACGGACGCATCCGGAATAATGCCGGTCTGCGATGCGGCAACCAGCCACAACGGGAAAACCGGAGAACCGGTACCTAAGGTCGCCGTAATGTTCACCTGTGTGTCCGAGACGACCGGGGAGGTTGCGACCTGAAAGCTCGCATACGTGGATCCTGCCGGAATTAACACGGACTGCGGGATAACGGCGTTGGAGCTGTTGTCGCTCAGGGAAATTGTAGTTCCCCCGGCTGGCGCCGCGGCGCTGATCGTTGCTACGCAAGTAGACGGGGCTGGCGGAACCACAGAGTCCGGCGTGCACGACAAGCCCGTAATCGTCGGCTGAGTTTGCTGGATCGTCACGGTGCCTCCGGTCGTCGAAACCGGGATGGCGGACCCTCCCAAGGAAGAGGAGACCCCGCCGGAAACCTGAATTACGGAAGACGTATCCGTGGTGGATGCAGACAGCGTCAAGTTGATGGTCGCCACGACACCATTTGCGACAGTGTTGGTGTTGATGCCCCAAACGACGCAGGTCGAGACTCCAGCGGCACTATTGCAGTTTATCGACTTCGACGCGGCCGAAGTAGCCGCGCCCGTGGTCACGGTTAAACCCGTGAAATCCTTGGTCGCGTAACTCAAAGTCCATTGAAGGCTGGCGGGCTGTGGCGTGGTCGAGGCGACCGACAGGCTTAGACTCACGACACTGCCAGGGGTACCCGAACCGGACCCAAGACCCAGAGAAACGGTCTGCGCTGCCGCAACACCAAGAAAGGCCACCGAGAGCCCAAGGAGGGTCAGGGTCCGTGTTACCTTCGGGCTAGTCCGCATTCAAAGTCTCCCCCCTCAGAAGCCTATCGGCAAGGTTTAGCATCAAACCGGCTCCTTCGGCGTGCCAGTACTGTGAATAGTTTAGTTTTCAACTGATTACGCGGTCGATTAGCGAAAGCTCATAAGAGCATGCTAAAAAGTACCTACTGAGTTTCACGACGCAAGAGCAATTTTCGTTCCATCTCTTGTGTTCCTGTAATAGCTTGAAACCACGAAACTTGTAGGCAAAATCCTACTGTATTGGAACGCTGACCATAGTACTTTCTATATAGGTCAGTAAGCTTTACCAGTACTATGACCATCCAGAGCCTTTGATCTGATCCGTTCTTCCTAGCCCTCAAGAGGCCGGTCGTTGCCCTTCCAACCCGAGGAAGTTACAAATTTGTTCTGGGGACCCGCATGGGTACCATTACAGGCTGACCGCCGGCTCTATTGGGGTTGACCGACCTACCGTACAAGCTGGCGGCATGCGATCCGCTCGGCCGTTCATCTTCTGGATTACCGCGTTATCTGTTGTGGCGGTCTCAGTGGATGGCGGCCCCATCGATGCCTCAGCCTTCTCAAGCGATGCTACGGTCATCAACTTCGACAATCTCGCGGGCGGAGATTGCAATCTTTGCGGGCCAACCGTAGACAATCAATATGCGGCTCGGGGAGTCACATTCAACAACCCGAGCTTCCCGGGTTCGGACACTGCGGACACCAACCTCGTTCCGCTACTTTCCTTTGGCATCCGTTCCGAATGCGTTATACGTTTACCAGGGTGGAATGATCGGCCAAGCCCCAGCCCAACCCTTTCAGATCCTGTTCTCAGTGCCTATTACAATGGCGGGCTTCGATTATGCCAGCAGTGTCGACTCCTTCCTGGAACTCAGCGCATACGGGACGGGCGGACAGTTGCTCGAAACGCTAACCTTCGTGGGGAGTTCGGCGCCGATCGGATTGGAGGGATTTGCGGGGATTGAGGAGGCAAGCCCGATTGCCGAACTGGCCGTCTCCTATATTCCCTTTAGCGATCCCACTCGGACACTCAACTTTTCCATCGACAACTTGGAATTCGAAGGAAGCCCCGTTCCCGAGCCGGCCTGCCTCGCACTCAGCGCCGGAGGCTTGTTCGGGATCGTCCTTCTGCGCCGTCGTCGTCAAAGTGTAGCGATACGCGTCCGATCGTCCGTCCCGTCGAACTGGAAAGTGGGATCATCCTCATCACCACGCCTGGTTCAATTTGCCTCGGTCGATAGAAACGTTCCAGGACGGTGGCGGAGGCGAATGTACGAAAGATTTTTTGGACTCACGAAGCCACCCTTTTCGCTTGTGTCCGACCCGAGCTGCATCCATTTGACGGCACAGCATGCCGGGGTCATCCGACTTCTCGCCCTCGGCGTCCTGGAGCGGAAAGGGTATTTGGTTCTGACCGGGGAGGCAGGCCTGGGAAAGACTACGGCTCTACGCGCGTTATCGCAGGTCCTGAGTGAATCGAGTGCAGATGCGTGCTTGATCTTTGCCCCCACGCTCTCCGGGGCGGAGTTTCTCGAAATGGTGCTGCTTAATTTCGGGTTGAAGGATATACCTCCGAGCAAGGCTCGCCGGCTGAAGTTACTGGAAGAACTTCTACTGCGGTCGGATGCCGAGGGGAGAGTGGCGGCCTTAGTTGTCGATGAGGCCCATCAGTTAAGCCCAGAACTACTCGAAGAGCTTCGTCTGCTTGGAAATTTCGAAGCTTTGGACCACAGGCTTTTGCAGATCGTGCTCGTCGGTCAGGAGCAGCTCAATGATCAACTCAATCTGCCGGAGCTTTGGCAATTCAAACAGAGGATTTCAGTTCGGCTGTCCCTTAGGCGTCTCGACCCGACAGGAGTAGAAGAGTATATCCGGTTCCGGTGGGCACATGCGGGTGGCGTTGTGGAACCCCCCTTCGATGGTCCTGCGCTCGACGCGATCGCCACCTGGTCACTTGGCATACCCCGACTGATCAATAACATTTGCGACAAGGCCTTGCTGATCGCTTTTTCTGAGACCAGTCGCTACGTGACGGCACCGATGGTTCGCGAAGCCTGTGAGGAGCTCTTGTTGCCTACCCCCGTGATTCCGCTCGACTACGCACCCGTTGTGAGGGGCTTGGTTAACCCACCGCAGGAAGAGTCTGGTCGTGTGAGTGCCGAAGAGGGCCGCTCCGAAGAGGATTCGAACGCCTTGATCGAACCCCGCTCCCCCTGCTGAAGCAAAGGAACCGCCGAACTGCGACCGAAGAAATGAAGCGAACAAAGTCCAGGACGGGTATTCTTTCCCTGAATGAGCCCTGATCGGCCAAAGAGACGCGCCGGGCCGAACAGAGGCAAACCGATTCTACGAAACGAAGCGGATGATGCGGGTGCCCCCCAAAGATGAACCAAAGGCTTATGGGCGCGGTATGCCTGATCGTGGTGTGCATCACGTTGAGTTTGGGGCTGTCCCCATTCCATAAGCCCGATAACACCGTGACTTGGACCAAGAACGCTGACGGCGTTGTGTTCGGAAAAACCGGCACGATGCAAACTTCAGGCCCCCTGGAGATCTCAAGCTCATGGAAAGACCCCAGTGGCAGCGTCGAAATATGGGTACAGCCGGCCACTTGGACCTCCGCGACGCTGCTGTCCCTTTACCGGCCTGAAGAAGGTGTCTTGATTAGGCTGCGCCAGTGGTACGATGACTTGGACGTAGTTGCCGAAACCAGAGACGAATCAGGTCATGTGGCCGCGACGAGTCTTAAGACCGAGGGGGCATTCAACCCAGCGCTCCACGAGAAGAAACCCGCCTTCGTTGCCGCCACCGTCGGGCCGCGTGGGGCGAATATCTATTTTGATGGCGCTTTGGTCATGTCTAAGCCGCGTTTCTGGATACCCGCCGATGCTTTCAGCGGCCGTCTAATCGTAGGAGATTCGCCCAGGCAGCCGGATAGCTTCAGGGGTCAAGTCCGCGGCCTAGCGATCTATGCTACGGAACTGAGTGGCGAGGAAGTCTTGCATCACTACCAAAGCTGGCTCCAGCAAGGTAGGCCCAACGTGAATCGAGAGCAGCATGGTCTTGCGCTCTATCTCTTTAACGAAAAGACCGGAGATGTGGTCCACAATCAATACGGCGCGTACGGGGATCTCCATATCCCTGCAACTTATGGGGTCGTTGATAAGATCGCATTGGAACCATTTTGGAGTGAATTTGAATTCTCAAGGAGTTACTGGAGAGGTAATATTAAGAATATCATCGGTTTTATGCCGCTTGGGATCTGTTTCTGCGCGTATTTTTCCGCCGTGCGGCCGCTCCGGCGGGCGATTCTATTTACGCTCATCGCGGGCTTCCTGGTAAGTTTGGCGATCGAGGTAGGTCAATCTGCTCTCCCCAACAGGGATTCCGGCACCACAGATATCATCACAAACACGCTAGGTACCTGGCTTGGGGTGCTTTGTTATGAGCGCATCTACCCTATGTTGGCTAAAAAGCTTTCTGGGCACGTCCGATTCCCCCCGGCTCCACATCACTGAACATTGCTCTGGATAGAGTTGGATCTGCCTAACGCACTGGTGGTCGGAGATTCCACAAGCGTGAACGCGATTCCGGGATGACTTCCCGCAACGAGAGCCGATCAAGGGGGGACAGTGCCGCGGGAACAACTCATTACTCTACTGGGGTCCCCCTATTGAAGGGGAACCCGGCGTGGCAGTGATCACGTGGCCGCCCGATCCGCGGGTCACCAGAACAATTACCGCGACTATTGCCGCCGCGCCCGCGCCGATAGCGATCTTGCCCCAAGTGGTGGCCCACAACTTCTTCCCGCTCTTCTTCTGAGCTTCCGTAATCCGGGTGACATTAGTCATCGAGATCACTGCGGATCCCTGTTCGACGCCGCGCGAAGCGGTTACCTGGATTTGAAATGTGCCCACTTTCCCATTCGCCATCCAACCAATGGCCGACGCTTGACCGTCGGCGTTGGTCCGGAACGTGCTAGTCGTATTCTGATCAGAGAAGCTTGCACCGGGGCCGTTCAGAGGGAAGCGAAAGACGACATCAGCGCCTTCGACTGGCTGATCGTTCTGGTCGAGTACCTCGACGACCAGGGGAGCCATAACCTTGTTTTGAAGGTCATTCATCTCGTGATTGCCGGCGAACGGAATCACCTTGAGACTCCGAACCGTTGCGGGCCCTCCAGGCCCGGGTTGCGGCGCGTTTTGTGCGGCGGCTCCCGACGGTAACGCAAGCAGCAAGGCCAAACCGGAAGGAAACCAGCGATGTATGCGCCCACGATGATTGAGCATTGCCAGGATTATACCCTTGAAATCGCAGCCAAGGCTACAGTACACCCGCAATCGCAAGCGAGATGATGAGATAAGGGGCGGTAGTGAGCAGCGAAGTACCCATCGGAGCCAGAATCATCCGTACCGAGTCCCGGGGATGTAGAGCACGTCGTTCGGCAGGAGCGGGAAATCGTTGTCTTTTCCCGAATAAGATTCGACTCAGATCCAGGTCGATCTCAGCCCTCCGGGTAGTTCCCGCGATGGGCCGAAGAACGCGAGCCTTTCGACGGCTTGCCGCTGAGGTGAACCCTCCCGCTTGTGCCAAAACCTGGATAATCGACAGCGATGGCTGCTCGCCGAGTTGGACGACACCTGGTCTGGTGACTTCTCCGGCCACAAAGATAGGCTGAGCTGTCTCGGCGGTCACGACGTCGTAAGCCTTAAGGACGATGTCCTCGGCCGGGTTGATGTTCTGTGTCAGACTATCCAAACTGATCTCCACGTAACTGACCTTTCGGTCGGAGTCCTTGATGGCACTGGAGAGCTCGATAGTCCCGTATTCGGCGCGGCGCGTGATTCGAATTCGCCGTCCCGCGGTGGGCTGCAAGCCGCCCGCGGTTGCCAACATCTCCACCAGGGTTCTCCCGCCCTGAAGCGGATAGACGCCAGGAGCGCGAAAAGCACCCAGGAAAAAACCGGCTCGCTACGGAACTGAGTTACCGTGATGCTCACACGTGGCTCCCGGACGTAATCGCGAAGCTGTGTGGCAATCACTGTTTCTAGGCCACGGACCGTTAGGCCGGCTGCGTGAACTCGATTGATCAAGGGCAGATCTATATTCCCGTCCGAATCAATTCGAAAAGGCCGCCCATTGATCTCCGGCGACTCCGGAACTGTGATCAGGATCTTGATCGTTCGGTCCAAGTTCGTAATCAGGCCGGAGCGGGTTAATCGCCTGAGCCGGACTCGGTTGCGGGCTCTGCCCTGCTGGTTGGACTTGGGCCAATGCCCCCAAGCTTACAATTAGACCCAGTCCCACAAGAAGGGATCTGTGTTTGCTTACCATCGGCTATAATCCTCCCTCACCGCGATCAAATCACCGCCGCGATGCTCGAAGACGTTTGCAAGGGTGGAACCCGGTGGACAGAGCTACCGGTCGGATCCAGTTCCGGGAGATCTCGGCTGAGACCGAGCGCCGCAGTAAGTGGACAGATACAATCAGCCGCAACGCCTTCTTGACCTCCTGAAGAATACCCTCAACACTTCGCAGCGGCCCGCGTTCGATCATCACCACCTGCCCGGCCACAAGGAAGCGCCACGGCCCGACAAGCAAACCAGCACCAGCCACCATTGCCGCTCGGTCTTAAAAGTGGGCTCTTCGAATCCTCGATCTCTCAAATGCAGCGCAGCCGACCGCTCCTGATTGGAACGGACTCCAAGGCAAACCACGCGTAACCAGGGCTACCGGCTCCCGTTTCGCAAATCATGACACGCCTCCGACCACTGCGTCCTTCATACGATGATCCAGGATTGCTGATTCGCTCTAAATTGTCAATAGAGCCACAGCATCACGGATTTGGGGACCATTCAGTTAGAGTTGACCATCCTCCCTTCCGGCTGTTTGGGCTGTGGGCTCGGTTTGCGGATGCGCGCCCCATTCCCCGTGCTCGGGTGCGCGACATAGAAGTGGAGATTAGGCGGCGCGGCGGCTCTCCCAGTAATCCTCGAAGCGGCCGTTAAGGTGGGAGCAGCGGAGGGCGAGGATGGAGTTGGCGCCATTGACGGTCCAGAACATACCGGACTGTTTGAGGCGATGACCGACGACGGTTTTACAAGCGGCTTCGATGACGCCAGAGCCGACAAACAGGTGCTGTTTGCGGAACGCGGGATATTGCATGCGAGTAGCGTTGGTCGCGAAGTAGTCGGCCTCGTTACGGATTTTCTTGGCCAGTTCCGCGTCGGTGGTTTGAATCCGGCGGAGTGACTCGACGAGCTTGGTGATCCTGCCTTTGTCGAGCCAGCGTTTCTGATGGAGACCGATCCAGGCGTTACGGCGTTTGGTGTCGCTGGGATAGAGCAGCCGTGCCAAATCCCATAGATGTTGGCGCGCATGGAACAGATCGACGATTTGGAGGGCGCCGGGAAAGTGTTCCCGGGCGAGGTTCCAGATCCATTCGGCGCCATCGCCGATGACAACCTTCTTCTCCGCGCGGCTCCAGCCGCGTTTCCAGGCCTCGACATAGAGCCGCTTGCCGAACTGCCCGGCGTTTTCAATGGCGCCGGTATAGGTTGTGGAGTCAGGGTCGCGAATGGCATAGCCTTCTTGGTCCCACTTGGTTTGCGTGAAGACGCAGCCGAGCTTGGCTTCGCGCGTGTGGGCAGGCAGGCCGTCGAGCTTGCCTTTGCGGCCTGCGGTCTCTTTCTTCACCACCGGCACACCGGTGCCGTCCAGTTGGATATAGAGGATGGGCACGGGCTCACCCACCAGGATCGGGAGATCGAGTTGCACCGCGCGATCGATCTCCGCTTGCTCGCGTCGTGCGATATCGGCACCGATCGATTCGGACACGCGTTCCACCGATTTGGTTGTGACCTCCAGGCCCGCCAGCAGTTTCATCTGCTCCCGTCCGTGATCGAAGGAGGCATCCTGTCCCACCAGCGCTTGCATGCGCCGTACCCCAGGCGAGAACTCGGTGTTGACGATATCGAGTTCCTGGTCCGCCGGAAACTGTCCTGCATGACAGTGCGGGCACAGGTAGTAGGGCCGCGATACAACCGCCTCGCCGACCGCCGTCAGCAGCATCTTGGAGCGTAACTCGCGATAAAACGCTTGCTTCCCGCAGGGGCATGGAAGCGCTCGCTGGTCCGGGGCTGGAAACTTCAGTAGCTCGGTCAACGTACTCGCTCCCGCCCGATGCATGGCCGAGCGCACCAGCATCTCGACGGCTTCCAGATCCAGGCTGCCGGTCTTGCGCACGCCAGTGAAGATGGTGCGCAGCAATTGCTCTACTTCGCGCGCGACTTCCTGTTGGATGGCGTCCGCCGTTTTTTTTCCTGTTCACTCAGAGCTTGCTCTTCCACCGGCCGCAGGCGGCAGATCTTCTCATTGACCTCGAGAAAGGATCGGCTCAGTTCCTGAAACCTGCGGAACTCGGCGATTTCGCGTTCCGCTTTGCGTACCGACGCGGGACCCGGCAAAGTCTCGCTGATGGTCTTGCCTTGAACCTTGTAGGTAAGGCGCAAGGTGGGGCCGTGGCCGGGATCATCGGGTTGGGCGCAATGACAGGTGGGCTTCCCGCAACGGCGGACGATCCCGGTGACCGATCCGGGACGAAGATCTCCTAACTGCACCAACTGGGAGGCGAGGGAGGAACGCTGCTTTTCCAAATCCGAGAGAGACTGCGGCATGGGGACTCCTTTCTGTACGTATTATATACGTTCAGACAAGAGCCCCCAACGCCGAGATCCTGCAAATCATCATTTCTATGTCGCGCGCCCCCCGTGCTCACGCCGCTGGACATCAGTCCGTGCAAGCGGTTACAATGGCCTCAAGCATTTCGGATCGAAAATGTTCTAGGCTGGCGACCTATACTGGAGTCTTCGGATCTTGATGAACCGGCTTGATTCGTCACGTTCAATGTCCTTGATGGCTTCCGTGGCCAAAGAGCTAGTGCGTCCGTATTATCTGAAGTGGGTTTACTCCCACTTGTTTGCCAATCGTTATCCTTCGGAGTTTACGCGCTGCTGGGAGTACCCGGGGCACCGGCTGGACGCCAGGCTACGCGAATGCGTGGGACCGGGCGAGGAGCAATCGGACGTCCTGTTCTTGCCGGCCGCCGACTGGCATTCCCGGATGCAACGGTCGCAGCATTTGGCCACAGCGCTGGCAGCACTGGGGTACCGCTGCTTCTACCTCAATCCCCATCTGGGCCGTGAGTTTCCACACCCGTATCCATTCAGCCCGCACCCGGTAGTTTCTAATCTCCTTCCCCGGGTCCATGAGTTGCACGTCCATCTCCCGCGCGAGCCCGTATATCACCATCGGCCGCTCACCCGTGCCGAGAGCGCAATCGTGGTCTCAGCCATAGAGAAGTGCTGCGACCTGGCTGGAAAGACGCCCCCGGCCGTGGTCGTCAGCTTGCCGTTGTGGGCTCCGGTGGCCCAGATCCTAAAGGAGCGGTATGGCTGCCGTGCGATTTACGATTGTCATGATCTGTGGTCGGGCTTCGGAAGGATGCATCCGGACATCGTTTCTTCTGAGGCCGACATGTTCGCGCTGAGCGATGCCGTCGTATTTTCTGCTCGCTGGCTGCTGGAGAACAAACGGGCTCTCCACGATCAACTTCGGTACAAATCGGCGATCATCCAAAACGCCGTGGAGCCGAGGGATTTTGATTTTCTGAATGCCCGCAACAGATCCGCGAGGAAGATTGTCGGTTACGCAGGATCGCTGGATTTCTGGTTTGACGTTGAAAGCGTGAAGTTGGCTGCTGAGCGGCACCCCGAATGGGAATTCCGCCTGCTGGGCCGCATTGAATCCGCCGAAATCACCCAGCTTGGGACCCTCCCGAACGTTCGACTGATCGGGGAAGTGCCCTACTCCAGTCTGCGGCAGCATTTTGCCTCCGTCGATGTGTGTATGATTCCGTTCCGGCTCTCGCCGCTCACCCTCGCGACCAACCCTCTGAAGTTATACGAGTACTTCGCCTGTGGGCACCCGGTGGTGAGTACCCCTTTGCCTGAAGTGCTCGAGTTCGGCGACTTGGTTTACGTGGCTCGAGAGCCCAGGGAGTTCACGGCCCAGTTGGAGGCCGCGATGGCCGAGAGCGATCCGTTCGTTCGGCAAAGGCGCCGTCAGGTGGCCGAGCAGGAAACCTGGACCGCGAGATGTAACCTGCTATTGCCACACCTTCAGGCGAAGATCCCCGCCAGTCACGGTTCCTACGCCGTCGCGCTCGGCTGAAACCATGCCTGCGTCAGCCGAAGTCACGCTAACCTCGGCGCCTCAGGGTCTCCAAGACGAAATCCGTGTGAACTGGTACATGACCCAGTGGTGCAACTACAGTTGCCAGTATTGTCCCGTACCCGTCTTTCACAAGCGAACTACTAGCGGGCAGCGGCAACCGCACGCGTTTGATCATTATCCGGTCGAACACTGGCTGCAGGCTTTCGATACTCTCTCCGCTTCAAAACTTCACGTTCATCTGACCGGAGGTGAGCCGTTTCTTGACCGGCGGAATCTCCTTGTCCTCCTGGAGGGATTGGTCCGAAGGAACATCAGTACATGCATATCGACGAACGGGGCATGGGATCCGGAGTATTTCCGCGGACTGGACAAACGCAATATCTTTCTTGATATCGGCTTTCACCCGACCCAGACCTCCTTGCCGAGATTACTGGAACAAATTAAAAGGATTCTCCGAAGCGGTTTCCGCATCGCGATTGTGAATTACGTCGTTTCTCCTGAAAATATCGATCTTTTCGAGACGGCGTATGATGCACTTGTGTCCGAAGGGCAGTTCGTGCAGGTATCCGCCATGTTCCCGACAGGCGTTCACCTTTCCCGGGAGGATCGCAGTGAACGCGAGCTGGAAATCCTAGTGCGTCACAACACTCCCTTGGATCTGCATTACAAGCTGCTGTGGCCCAGCATGAACCGGCGAATGTGCCTTTATCCCACGCGGAATTATCAGTTGCTGTGGGATGGAACGGCGCAGATCTCCTGTATGGAGGAGTCGCAAAACGTCTTTGACTCCGGTTTTCCGAAGCTCCCCGCCCAAGCAGTTCCCTGCCCCAGATATCAGTGCATCGGGTGCACGGATATGTACCGTTCCTTAGTCGACGAACCGCTCTACGATCAGCCGTTCAAGATCTTTACACACGAAGACCTGGCCCAGGAGGTGTCCGCCTACCGGGCTCAGGTGCGCGCCAAGATGTCGCGGGAGGAGGTCCTGGCTGAGGCAGCGGAATGGCAGGCCAAACTCGGCCGCATCAAACAGGAATTCTACAAGAATTTGCCTGAGGTGCCTGTGGATGCGATCCAGCCAGCCTTGCCGTCGGGACAGGATATTGCGGGGTACGTCGATGCCGTCGACAGCAAGTTTTATCTGGAGGCGCGCAGCCGCGATCGCGTCATGCTTACTGGCTGGCTGGCGTCCGTTCGGCTGGATGGGCCGGTACGGGAAGTGAAACTCCGTTTGGATGGCGCCGAAATTGGCTCGATCCGTGAATTCTATGCGAGACCGGACGTAGCCGCACATTTTGGCCGGCAGAACTGGTTGATGAGCGGCTGGCGCACTATGGTTTATCTGCCCTCGGTGGCGGTCGGGGCGCACCAGCTCATCGTAGAGGGAATCGACGCCGAGGGAAGGTCTGCCAGCCTTCCGCCATGGCCCGTACGGATTGTGGATTAGATGTAGCCACGCGTCTCATCGGGTGAACTGCACCGGATCGAAGCGCTCCTCTTCCGTCGGCGGCCGGACCCCGGGACGCGTGCGATGGGCTACCCAAGGCCGCGCCCATTTCGCCTCAAATCGCTTTCGGTTGGCTTCGAAGATTCGGTTATAAGCTTCGGGAGCGAGCTTTGCGAAAGAACCCTGACCGAAATGATGCATGAAGCAGTCTTCGGCTACCACAACTCGATAGCCGGCCATGCGCACCCGAATGGACAGATCATCGTCTTCGAACATGCCGACCTCATAGCGTGTGTCCATCTCGCCGACTTGCTCCCACACTGCCCGCCGCATCAGGGCGCAATATAATGGAGCCACTTCGATGTCGATGCTTTGACCGCTCTTCCCATTCGCCAGCGTTTTCGCAAACTCTTCCATACCTCGGCAGTTTCGGTAGCTGACATTAATTTTGATTTCGTTACCGGCAAAGTTCGTTACTGGACAAATCAGGCCGATCGAAGGATCCCGGTGTAGATGGCGGAGCAACCTTTCGATCCAGCCAGGGGTAACCACTGTGTCGATGTTCAAGAAGAGCAGGTATTGTCCGCGGGCCGCGCGAGCCGCGAGGTTATTGCCTCCCGCAAAGCCCAGGTTACCTTCCAGAACCTCCACATGAAGCCTGGGGTCGCCGCTCGCATACTCGTAAATCCGCGCCGCGGTGCCATCCGTGGAGGCGTTGTCGATCAGAACCACTTCATAGGAAGGATACGACGTGTTGCGCAGGATCGATTCCAGGCAGGGCTGCACGAATTCTAAGCTGTTGTGCGTGACAATAAGAACAGAAACCAGCGGAAAGCTGTCACGGATTGCGCTGTCGATATCCGCGACGCGGCTCGACCACGTGTTTGCGCTCGCAAACTCGATGCGCTGAGTGACAAGACGTGCATCATTCTCGGCGACCGCCGCATCCACTTTTTGCGCGAAATCCTCAGCGTTTCGGGCCAGGTAAAGCAGTTCACCGCAGTAATTTAATTCCGCCATCTCCGTGGCCACCACCGGCTTTCCCAAAGAGAAGTACTCATACAACTTGACCGGATCCGTGGCCTTTGTAACCTGGTTGATCAAGAACGGAATGATGCAGACATTGAAGTGATACAGATACGACGGGATCTCGGGGTAGGGTTTATTCCCGAGCAAGTGAACGTTGGGCAAGGCTTGAAGAGAGGAAACGTCGCGGCCAAAGACCTGG
This sequence comes from Bryobacterales bacterium, assembly GCA_963838455.1. Classification (GTDB taxonomy): domain Bacteria; phylum Acidobacteriota; class Terriglobia; order Bryobacterales; family Bryobacteraceae; genus Palsa-187. The sequence goes on along the minus strand of CAWISY010000006.1, from coordinate 6,246 downwards.
CCGATCAGCACGAAGGAGTATTGCGGCCGGCTCCTCGCGACTTGGTACACCAGATCAAGATCGATCCAGTCGGCTATCGCGCCGAAATAGCCGACGATCGGCCCGGGCACGCCGGACAGCAATTGGTTTGGCTGAGCCTGGGAAAAGAAGGAAAAATCGGCGCCGTTTCGCGCCAGCACAGGATGCAGCCCGCGCGCTCGAAATTTCCGTTCCAGCTCCGCGCCTGTCACCACCAGCACATCACACTCTTTCGCGAGATGCTTTTCTTCTGCAACATTGAACGCACCCATGTTTTCAAAGGTGTCCCAATCGTCCATGCTGTCATAGACAATAAGCGAAGCGAATGTGTCACGAAGCTTCAACGCCAGCCGGCGCCAGAACGGGAGTTGTACCATCACCACGTGTCCGGCGATTCCCCGTTCCCGAAAAAGGCAATCGAGTGAGCCGGACATGGACGCTACGTGATCAGCATCCATTTCGCCCATGTAAATGTCTGGCTGGCGGCTGCGGAGATGAATCTCCCATAAGTTGTCGCGCAGCCGCGTTGCGTCGTACGCACTGGTGGATGTATGTGGCAAGAAGCGGGTCGGGCTTATCCAAAAAACGCGATGCCCCCTGCGTGCGAACTCGGCCGCGAGCTGCTGAGGGCGCTGGAACCGGAAATCGAAGTCGATGATGGCCAGGATGATCACGTCATACTGATTCCGTTGCGGAGCAGGATCGGCCGGCGGCTGAGAGGCGTCTTCTGAAACAGGCAGCGTGGGAATCGCTGGCGCGGCATCAGCCTTTGAGGGCGTAGCCGCATCCCCTGCTCTGGCGATCAGCCGATCTACATCCGGAAAGGGAAGTTCGAATTCACTCAAATCGCCAACGCGTCCGAAGGGAACTCCACACGCCCAAGCCAGGAACTTCGCCTTCGACCGGAGGAGCAGCGTGTAAGCCTTGCGGCAAGCCAACATGACCCTCCAGGCTCGCTGGGCACGATAAACAGAAAGCTGCGCCTGCAGGCGTCGGCCGAAGCCGGCGACTTCCGCCAGCACCCTGTTTCGTTCTTCCGTCACACCAGCGAGCTGCTTTTCAAACAGGGCTTTCTCGTTCACTAACCAGGCTCGATCTTCCGCGAACCGAATCGACTCACCGGCGTATTTCTGCGAGACCTCCAGGTACTGGTCTGCGAATGCGGTTATGCGCCGGTAGAGAGTCTGATTCTCCTGTTCGATCGCGCGGCTGTGTTCGCTCGCCTGCGCGAGCTGTTGCGTGGATGACGCAGTCAGTTCGGCGACGCGCTGGTGGAGGACCCGGTTCTCCTGTTCCGCGGTACGGTAACGTTCGGTAACCAGAGCAAGCTGTTGTGCGGAGGAGGCGGTGATTTCGGTCACGCGCTGGTGGAGGATTCGGCTCTCCTGTTCCGCGGTACGGTGACGTTCGGTAACCAGAGCAAGCTGTTGTGCGGAGGAGGCGGTGATTTCGGTCACGCGCTGGTGAAGAATTCGGCTCTCCTGTTCCACCGTGCGGCATTGTTCCGTCGTCTGCGTGAGTTGTTGCCGGAATGATGTTGTAATTTCCGCGGACTGCCCCTGCAGGAAGCGGTTCTCCTCCTCTACAGCGCGGAAGCGTTCGGCTAGCTGCCCGAGTCTTTCCTCAGCCGCGGTCCGATTCGCAAGCAACTGCTCGCGCTCCGCGGCGAGCCGGACGGTATCCGACGACAAGCTGGTTACCATCGCTTTGGACTGCTTGGCGTCCAGCGCGGCGTTGTAGAGGGTCCGCACAAAGTAGTCGTTGAGAGTTTCCGGACTCAGCCTCGGTTCGACCGCAGGTGCGTCAAGCAGGCTGAGAGCGATGGTGGCGTTCTCCGGTTCCGCCCTTCGCAGTTCTGCGACGGCTTGCGCTACACCGGCCGCTTGGCCACCCTGGGCGGCCAGGATTAGTTTGGCCACGAGCCGCTCGGCAGATATATCGGTGACACTCAGTGCGAAATCGCCCAGACCCAGAAGCTTGACCAATTCGTCGATCTTGGGGTCATAACACAGCGCGACGGCGGGCCGGGCTGCCAATGCCGCAAAAATCAAGGAGTGTAATCGCATGCCGAGAATCAGGTCGCATGCCTGCACGCAACAACGGACTCGGTCCGGGGCACTGGGGCCACTGGTCACTGCAGCGCGCTCCCGCAGCCGCATTTGCTCCAAGACGCGTTGGGCGGTCCTGCGATCACTCACGCCGGGTTCATCGAGATCCTGGAAAGGAATCAGAATCACGCTTCCGCCGGTTTTTTCGAGGAAAAGGTCGAGTGCTTGAGCAACCTCGCTTTCGAAAAAGCGCGGATGGAGACCAACGCTCCAGTCCCGCAGTGCGACGCCCAAAACCGGGCTACGGAGAGCGAAGCTCGGATCCAAAGACTCTTGCAATGTAAATTCTGAAGACGCCTGGAAGGAGAATGCCGGATCGGCTGTGATCCGAACGCGTCTCTGCGGAACTCCCATTCCTTCCAGTAGCGCTTTCGAACCGGGATCCCGGACGGTGACGGCTTGCGCGGCTTCGGCAGCAAGGCGGGTGAGCTTGATCGAGTGCTCGGAGTACAGGGGGCCGACTCCCACCCCGTACAGCATTAGGGGCTTCCGATACAGTGCGGCCAACAGTGCCGATCCGGCATAGTAGGACACGCCCCAATGTTTATTGGTTAGGAAGGTGTCGGGATCCACTCCCCAGTAGTCATGGAACAGCCCCCCGCCGCCGATTACGACGAGATCCGCCACCTGTTGAGCCTGGTGAATCGCCGCGATATCGTTCCACGCTACGGCTTGCACTGCATGAACTGCGGCGGTGTGCTCCGGATTTCCGGATGCCACAATAAAGCGCAATTCGGGGCGGCTGGCACGAAATTGCGCCACGATAGTCGCGAGGATAGCCTCGTCGCCAGCGTTGCCAAAACCATAGTAGCCCGCCAGGTAAACGGTCTTTGTGTCCCCTAACAAAACGTTCAAGCCCTCCAACGGGTTGCGGCAGCCGGCGGCGGAGTCCTTCGCTTGAACCGCTCAACTTTCTGAATCACAAGGCCTCAGCTCCGTCTCAGTGTAGCGTATCGGACTCGGCTAAGAGCCCCATTAGAAGGGTCCCGCGCCAGTGTCGTTGCTTTGATGGTCAAGCCTCCGGATTCATGCCGGTATAGCACAACGTCTGGACGCGGTACACTGCAGACTTAGCCAGTTGCCAATGTGTGATCGGGTCGCGGACAGAGAAGGCATTATGCGCATGCGCGATCGCAACCGTACGTTTCTCCTAGGGTTGCTTCTGCTAGTCGGCGCGGCGGTTCTGATGTATCTACCGGTGGCCGCCGGCTATGTTCCCTTCCCCGCCGACATCGTGCTCTTTTTCCCGCCGTGGGAGGGAGTGGCAAAAGGCTGCTGTGCGGCAATGCAACACGCCGAGCTGGGGGACTTGGCCACCCAGACGTATCCATGGCGCACAGTTCTGAATTCGGCAGCCTCCATCGGGCGCGCACCACTCTGGAATTTCCACTACTTGATGGGCGCGCCGTACGAGGCGATGCCGCAATCGGAATTATTTTTTCCCCTGAATTGGCTGTATTCGATTGCCCGTGGTCCGCTCGCCTGGTCGCTCCTGTTCATCGTCCGCACGGCGTTGCTGGAGATCTCGATGGCGATTTTTATGAGGCGCCTCGGGGCTTCCAATGCGGCGGCGTTAATTTCCGGGCTCGCTTTCGGCTTCTCTGGCTGGATCACAGCGTTTGAGGGCTGGCCCCTTGCGGACACCGCTATGTGGCTGCCGCTCATGTTTCTCACAGTGGATGGGTTACGCCAGAAACCATCGGCCACTTGGATTGCTCTGGGCGCGGTTGCGTTCGCACTGCCCGTGTTGGGCGGCCATCCCGAAGTCGCTTTCCAGATCTTTGTATTAGCGCTTCTGTATGCAGCCTTCCGCGTCTTTCCCGCGACGACGTCGCCAGTGTCCTATCTTGCAAGTTTGGGTGCAGCAGGATTGCTCGCCGCCGGTCTTGCTGCAGTTCAATTGCTTCCGACAATTGAATGGATTCATTTGATTCCGCGATCGCTCACAGCATTTTGGCCGCCAATTCCGTCTAAAGAAATCGTCGCCTTTCTTTCGCGCGACATCTTTCATCAGCCGAACATCGACGGCATCTCGGTCCCGGAACACGCCGCTTACGTGGGAGCCTTCGCAATCGCGGCGCTCCCTTTCGCATGGCTGTGGCCAAAGCGGCGAGACGTCCTGTACTTCGCCGCGATCTTGTTCTTCTCTCTTTCAATGGTTTACGGATGGGAGCCCATTTTTTCGATTTCGAGGCTCGTTCCCGTACTCCGGGGTCTGCCGAACTGGCGTTTTCTCGTGGGCGCCGACTTTGCCCTGGTGGTACTCATGGGGCTCGCCATCTCGGCTCTCGAATCCCGTTGCGTCGAGGAGAAGTTGGAGTCCCGCTTGGCGTTGCTGATGGTCGCATTTCCGGTGGGCCTGGTTGTGGGAGCCCTTGGGGTGGCACGGGTCACCGGGCACACGGCAATCCCCTACTCTATGAATGTTGGGCTTGTGATTGTGGCGGCGGCCATTATCCTGCTGGCCACAGCGCGAAAGCTTCAGGCGCGGAGTTTCATTGTTGCAACCGCCACCTTGGTAGCCGCCGATCTTTTCGCGTTTGGTTATGGCCACATTCCGTTTGTGAAGCCCGCCGAGATCTTCCCTGCCAACCCTGCCTTTGATTTCTTGATTCAGCATGCGGGAACCTCCTGGCGGGTGGGTTCGGTTGATACAACCTATGGCAACAATTTCGAGCTGCCTTATGGTTTGTCGGAGGCGGCCGGGAATGACTTTCCGACTGCACGTATAGCGCGATTCCTCGGCTCCTTCAGCAACAATCCGGACCCGCTTGTGCTTTCGTTCAATTCGGAGCGCTTGGTTGCCGCTCCCAAGGGAGCCTTGGACCTTACGGGCAACCGCTACTTTGTGGCAACGACCTGGAACAAGAGCGCCTCCCGGCTGGCAGCCCTCCCGGACCGGTTTCGGAAAGTGCTGGAGAGTGGGACGACCCAGGTCTTTGAGAATCGGGATGCGGTACCAGTGGCGTTCTTTGTCCCCCAAAGCGGCATCCAGGAAGTGCACAGCGACGAGGAGCAGTTCCGCAGGATTCTCAGCCCGGATTTTGATCCCAGGCGGACCGTGATTGCTCCGGATGCGATCCGCCAGTTCTCCGGGGCACGGGGAAGCGCGGTCACCATGGCGGTCGATAGCGCAAAGCAGGACCTCGACGAAATGCGGTTCGGTATCACGGCGGATCAGGACGGTCTGTTGGTGTTTGACGAGACCTACTATCCTGGGTGGCAGGCCGAGGTGGACGCGAGCCCCGCACCTCTGGTTCGTGCCGATTACGCCTTTATGGCCGTTCCCATTACCCAAGGCCGGCACGACATTCGCTTCCGGTTTGCGCCGTCGTCGGTCCGCACCGGCGGATTTCTGAGCGGATTGTCGGCGCTGTGGATTGCGCTGATCCTGCTGATCCGGGTGCGAGGTGTCCTCTATCCTGCACTGCATCGTTTGTGAGTGACGGACGGCCAAGGGGACTGTGAGACCCGGTTTTGCCTGTTCTTCGATCGACGGCTTCATCCGGGGCGATCGACGGGCGGCCTGTGCTGGCGTACATCTCCTCGAAGCGGCGGTTCAGGCGCAGCAGAATGCGGTCTACCAGTAAGCGGATCGGGCGTAACGGATGGCTCGCCGGCACCCGCTCCTCCGGCGACAGATAGCTGAACATTGTCGATTGCTGGGTATCGTCTCCGCGCATGGCTAAAACAATTCTACGGCGATTTGTTTCACCCGCCAAGAACATTCGAGGAATCGTTTTTCAGCAGCCTGCTAGTCGTGGGATGGATTTGTACTGGTACACCAGGAGTGGCTGTCGGCAAATACCTGTGGAATATACAGATAGAGGCTTTGTATGCGTTGTTTAGCGGTCGCAACGGGCGGGCGTTTTCACTTGATTGTCCGAATCGTGGCATGATAACATCCTGGTGTTGAAAGGTTTGGCGACTTAGGGTCGCTTAGGAGGACAATGGCCTTTTTTGTCGGCCTTCTGCTTTGGCTTAAAAAAAGAATGGACCGCTGAGAAAAATCGCTGAATCATTGATTGCCAGGCCTTAGTCGCCGAGTCCTTTCCGGAGTTTTATCGGTCATTTCGGTTCTTCTTGAGTACGGCGCGCAGCAAAGCAACCCTGCGGCTTG
>CAWISY010000005.1:0-7078 GCA_963838455.1 Bryobacterales bacterium | reverse complement strand
CCATCTGTTCCCGCTTGTCCCAGGCCGCGCGATCCGGGCGATTGCCTCCTGCACCGCGTCCACAAGCTCCTGGCCGCGAAACGGCTTGGTCAGGAATTCCACCGCGCCCGCCTTCATGGCCTGAACGGTCATGGGAATGTCGCCATAGCCGGTGATGAAAATGATCGGAATGTCGATGCCCGCTTGCGCCAGCTCGCGTTGCAATTCCAGGCCGCTCGAATCCGGCAGGCGCACATCCAGCACCAGGCACGCCGGCGCGGCTGGACGCTTGCTCTCCAGAAATTCGCGCGTTGACGCAAATGTCTCCGCACGCAAGCCTACCGAGGACAGCAGTTTTTTGATTCCGTCGCGGACGGAGGCGTCGTCGTCGACCACGAATACGATGGGAGCCAAGTCCGTCATGACGCCGGCCTGGCCGGAAGCGTGAAGCGCATGGTGACACCCTGTCGATCTTCGCTCCCGGGTCCATCTTTGCTTTCGAGTCCGCCGTTGCTTTCGGCCCACAACCGGCCGCCGTGGGCCTCAATGATAGAGCGGCTGATCGACAGACCCATGCCCATCCCTTTGGCCTTGGTGGTGAAGAAGGAGTCGAAGATGCGCTTTTGATCCTTGGGGTCGATGCCGACGCCAGAGTCGCGCACGGATACCTGCAGCCCGGCGCCTTGTTCGGACGGCGCCTCACGGCGCTCTGATGGCTCGGAGCGGATCACCAGGCGCCGAGGCCGGTCCGTAATGCCGTGCATCGCTTCAATCCCGTTCAGGACCAGGTTGAAGATCACCTGCCGGATCTGGACGCGGTCAACCTGCACGGCAGGGAGACGCTCGTCCAACTCGGTGCGCAGCTCCACTTGGTTGCGGGAGACCTCGCCTTGCACCAGGGTCATCACCTCCGCAATCACTTCGTTGATCTGGACGCTGGTCCGCTCCGAGGTGCTCTTGGTGAACAGAGCGCGAATCCGGCGGATGACTTCGCTGGCGCGGGTTCCCTCGCGAGCAATGCAGTCCACCGCCGTGCGCGCCTCTTCGAGATTGGGGGTTTCGCCGGAGAGCCAGATCGCGCAGGCGTCGGCGTTGGTCACCACCGCAGCCAAAGGCTGATTCACCTCGTGCGCGATGGACGCAGCCAGGGTGCCGAGCGCGCTCATGCGGCTGACGCGCGCCAGTTCCGCTTGCGCTTCGTAATACGCCTCCTCCGCGCGCTTCCGCTCCGCGATTTCCTCGAGCAACTGCCGGTTGGTGTTGCGCAGTTCCGCGGTACGCTCCTCGACGCGCATCTGCAGCTCGTTGCGGGCGCGCATGAGAGCAGCTTCGGCCTCCTTGCGCCAGGCGCTGAACCACCCCACCACCGCGGCGGAGACAGCGAACTCGATGAACACCGGAAACTCCTCCCGGCGCACGGCAAAGGAGTGAATCGGAGCTATGAAGTAGTAGGCGACCGCCAGCGTACTCAGCACCACCGACAAGGCCCCCGGCCATCGTCCGCCAAACCAGCTACTGGAGACCACCGCGATGTAGAAAAAGATATAGCCCGTGGTGGAAGCGCTGCTGTTCAGAAGAAGGCTGAGCCCTAAAGCGGCTGCGACCAGCACGATCGCAAATCCGTGCAGCCGAATGTGAGTCGACAACCCGCGCTCACGCGACACGCTTTCCATAACGGGAGACGACCTGTGAAGGGTCCTGCCTTCGAGTTTAACCGATCGGGAAATTTCGGTCTTATTGACAGCGGGTGCGCGCGCGGTACCTGTTGTGGCAGTTCTGGCAGGCGGTGTTCAATACGTCGGATGCCTGGATCATGTTGTCCATATTCTTGGTCTGAGCGGCCTTGAAAGCGACCATGCCGGCTTCCCGAAGCTGATTCACCATGCGCACCCAGTCCGGATTGTTGATGGGAACGTCTTTGCCGTTACTGCACTTGCGGCCAGGGGTCATCAGCAGGTCGGCCGCGTCGGACAGCAGGAGGGCGCTGTTTTCCACGGCCTCCCAATTCCCAAAGACGCCGGTCAAAGGGTCGGTGGATCGGGAGGGCTCGGGCGCGTGCTTAACGTCAGCGGGGTTCTCACTCTGGGTGAAGAAGACGACGTTGGAATGCGGAAAAAAGAGCGCCCGCATGAGCTGATTCAGGTTCGCCACCGGCGCGGCTGCCCCCGGCGCTGGTTGAGGCGCCTGCGCCGCCAGCGTTCCTGCCAAGACCGCAACCGCCGCCGTCAGGCTCAATCCGCGATAGCGCCGTTCTCGCATCCCTGCCTCCCTCAATCTCTTATGGAACTCGCGCACAACGGACGCGCTGGCCGCGGCCAGGTCCGCCGAGGTTCTCTCTCGTTTCGCGCCGCGGCCAACGGCCTGTGCGCTTCTGATACAGGATACATGATTCACTCGATGCAAGACTCCGGCGAGCCATATAATGGGCCAATGCCACTTAAACGAACCTTAGCTGGTCTTTCGTTCGCCATGATCGCGTTTTCCATGACTGCCTTGGCGCAGACGCCGTCGCCGGCCGCCATCGTTCCCTATGGCGTCTCCATCACGGCCGACGCGGCCAAGAAGCTCGCGGCGGCGGCCATCGCCGAAGCCCGCAAGAACCACTGGGAGATGGCAGTGGCCATCGTCGATACCGCCGGCTACCTGGTCTACTTCGAAAGGATGCCGGAGACCCAGATTGCCAGCGTGGACATCGCCCAGGATAAGGCCAGGTCGGCCGCGCTGTTTCGCCGTCCCACCAAATCGTTTCAGGATGCTTTGGCGGCGGGCGGAGTGGGCCTTCGGATTCTGGCTCTAAAGGGCGCGGTCCCGGTAGAGGGCGGGATCCCGCTGATCGTAGGCGGCAAGGTGGTGGGCGCGATCGGAGCGTCCGGCGGCAGCAGCGACCAGGACGGCCTCACCGCACAGGCTGGAGCCGCCGCGCTCAAGTAGCTCTGCCTACTTCGCCTTCGCCTTGCCCTTTCCCGCCGGCGTGTTGCGCTCGAACACTTCGATGTTCAAGCCGTTGGGATCTTCCACGAAGATGGTGTAGGTGCCGCCGCCGAAATCCACAATCTGGCCGTTGGCGGAAATCACGTTAGCCCCGGCCGCCTTCATCGCATCCAGCATTCCGCTGAGGGTGTTCACCTGAATCGCCATGGCCGGTGCTCCGGGGTCGCGGACTCGCACATGGAACTTGGTGCGGGGGACGCCTCGAAACTCAGTGAACTCGACCTCGGCAGGAGGACCGGGCATAGCGCCGGTGAGCTTGCGGAACTCGGCTCCGGCCGGCGCACCCACCAGCTTCAGCATCGCCGGATCCTTCGAGAACGCCGTGGGTCCGGCGAGCGACAAGCCGACCACCCCGTTGTAGAATTTGAGAGTCGAATCGGCGCTCTCCATGGTGTAGGCGAGCGAGACGCGCTGGACGTTGGCTTCCGGCGCACCCGCTGCCGGCGCCTCCTCAATCACCTGAACAAAAAATCCATCGGGATCGCGCAAAAGGATCGAGCGAGCCTTGCCCTTCGCTGTCGTGATCTCGACCGGCGCGCCGCCGGTGGTGACGATCGGCGCGTTCGCCTTCTTCGCGTTCGCTACAACCGCGTCCAGATCGCGAACATAGAGCACCAAGCTCGCTGCGCCGGGATCCCAGTAATTGGCTTGCGCCGGCTTGCGATCCAGTCCCCTGAAGTCGGTCAACTCGAATTGCATCGGACCCGGCAGCCGCATCATGGAAAGACGCAGTGTCACGCCGGGAGCGTTGGTCAGCAGCGGCACGCCGGGATTCGGAAAATCCTGCGGCATGCCGTTCAGGCCGAACACATCGCGGTAGAAAGCGAGCGTCTTATCCAGATCCTCGACTGCGTGGATGGCGTGGGATAGACTCTTGATCTGAGGCTTAGTTGGGGCTTGAGTCTGCGCCGAACCGGAAAAAGCGAATGCCGCGAACGCTGCCGCTGCAAAGCTGGAAAGAAAGCCGAGTTGGTTTCTCATAACCCTCCCTGTCCTCGAAAGAGTATATCGCGATGTACAATGCTGGAGATTTCAAAACTGGAGGCAACAACGTGACCCGATCCTTCCTTCCGCTCGGCGCTATGGCGATGCTAGTGGCGATGGCTCCGCTGGCCAGCGCGCAATGGGACCCTTATCCGTGGAAAAGGATGCCCCGAACCGCCGACGGCAAGATCGATCTCAATGCGCCCGCGCCGCGCACCTCTTACGGCAAGCCCGATCTGTCGGGCTTCTGGATGCCGGAGGATCCCACCAAGTTTCTGTTGAACCTGGCCGCCGACTACAAGCAGGAGGAGATTCCGCTCACGCCTTGGGGGCGCGGCGTGTACCAGCAGCGCATTGACAACAACGGCAAAGACCATCCCGGCGTGTCCTGCCTGCCCTCCGGAATTCCCGAAAAAGATAACATCCCCGACGGCTTGAAGCTGGTGCAGACCGAAGACCTGGTGATCTTGCTCTATGAATCGCGCACCATCTACCGGCAAATCTTCACCGACGGCCGCACGCTGCCCAAGGATCCGCAGCCGACCTGGATGGGTTACTCCATCGGGCATTGGGACAAAGACGTGTTCATTGTGGAGACCATCGGACAGAATGGCAAGACGTGGCTGGATATGCGCGGGCTGCCCGGGACCGAATCCTTGCACGTGATCGAGCGCTTTTCCCGGCCCAGGACCGGCCACATGGACATCGACGTCACCATCGACGATCCGCAAGCCTATACCAAGCCTTGGACCGCCAAGATGGCCTGGCGCCTGATCCCGGACACGGATCTGATCGAGAGCATCTGCGAGGAGAATAACCGCGACCCCGCGCACATGGTCGGGAAGTGAGGCTGAGTGGCCGCGCCCTACTCGCAGGCTTCGGTGATGCAGATGGACTCCAGCGTACGCCCTACCGGCGGCGCCTCCAGTCCCTGCGCAATCATGAGCTTCCGCAGAAGCAACCCGGCGTCCGGGTGCGCAATCGCGGATTGGACGCCGACGCGCACCAGGCCGTCGGCATAATCCACAGCCTGCCAGGTGTGCACCGCGAGCTTTCCGCCGCGGTTATCGGTATTGCCGTAATCGCGAATGTCGAGTTTGGCGCCGTGATCGTACAGCACCTGAATCACATCGGCGCGTCCCTTGTGCGCGGCGCCGTGCAGCGCGGTGCGGCCGGTGTCGGCCTGGGCATTCGGATCCAGCCCCAGGTCGAGCAGCATCTTCACCGCTTGCAGCGTAGCGTCGGGCGACCACTCATAGGTGATTCCTTCCACCCAGCCGATGCCCGCGGCAACTTGCAACGCGGTCACGTGCAGAGTGGTGTCGATCTTGGGGTCGGCTCCATGCGCCAGCAGGAGCTTCATCAGCTCGATGTCGCCGGATTGAGAGGCGCGCAGGAACGCCGTGGCGCCGTTTTCATCCAGCCACTGGTTGGTGAACACGGTGCGGGTTTCGGTGGAATCCTTCATGCGCGCGTTGACGTTGGCGCCATGGTCCAGCAGAACCTTGATGAACTGGAGATGATCCATGTCCGGCTTGCGGACCGGATAGTCGCCGGATTCGATGTTACGGTTGTCGGTGGCCAGATATAGCGGCGTCCATTCGCCCTTGTTGGTAAGATTGACGTCCGCGCCGTGATCGATCAGGTAGGAGCCGAGCAAGTAGAAGCGGTTCTGCGTCGCCACCAGCAGCGGGCTCCAGCCGTAGCCGCTGACCTGGTTGATGTCGGCGCCCGCAGCCAGCAGCGTTTTGACGGAATCGAGATCGTTGGAACGCACGGCGTAGATCAGCGGGGTGAGAGATCCGCCGTCTTTGACGGCTTGCCTGTTGCGTCCGCCTCCGCCAAAGCCGACCGCCGCGCCGGCATCCGCCGCGTTGCCGTTTTCATCCACGGTCGCGCCACCTGCTGCTCCGCCCGCTCGGCCACCGCCGCGAGCCGGGGCCACACCGGCGGCTCCGCCAATTCCATTCGCGTCTCCGCGATTTGAGCCCAGCGGCGGCGACGCTTGTCCCGCAGCCAGGGCCGCGCCTTGCCGCGCTACGGCTTGACGAGGATCGTTCGATTTTCCGAGCGCCGGCCCGCGGCCACGCTCGGCCGGATCGGAAGTGGCCTTGATGTCGGCGCCATGGTCGATCAGGAACTTGATCGCCGGGGCATGCCCTTCATCGGCCGCCCACATCAGGGGGGTGGTTCCGCGCAGAGTCTCCTTGACGTTGACTTCCGCGCCTTTGTCGAGCAGCACCTTCATCGAGGCGACGTCGCCGGTGCGCGCAGCGGCCATCAGCGGAGTCCGGCCCAGGGGAAGCTTCTCGTTGGGATCCGCCCCGGCCTTCAACAGCGAATCGATGATGCCCGAGTCGCCGTTGATGCAGGCCAGCCACAGCGGAGTGGAGCCTTCGCGATTGGCGGCCTTAGGATTCGCGCCGGCCTTCAGCAGCAGATCCACCATCGCCTTATCCGAGTGGAACACCGCCCAATGCAGCGCGGTCGCGCCGTCGTTCTGCGCCAGGTTCACATCGGCGCGCTGGTCGATGAGTTTCTGCGCTGCGGCCTTGTCGCCGCGCTCCACCGCATCGGCAACATCGGGGCTTGCCGCGCCCCAAGCCGCCAGCGCCAAAGAAAAGATCAAACTGCAGGTTTTGATTCCGCGCCGCATGTTGAAGCCTCCCTGTTCCGCCGGTCTACACCAACCCAGGCAAACGGCCCGTGCTATCGCCGATCGAATCCTGGTGGATGTCGTACAGGTCGAGGATGCTCAGCAAGAGGTTGCCGGTAGGCACCTGCTTCTGCGGATAATGCAGGTGGCGTCCGCCCTTGAGCTTGCCGTTGATGCCGCCCACCAGCACGTGAGGCACATCGTAGTGGACGTGTTGATTGGAGTTGCCCATGTTGCTTCCGTACAGCACCAGCGAATGGTCCAGCAGTGTTCCGTCGCCATCCGGGGTCTTGGACAGTTTCTCGATCAGGTGCGCCAGCATCTTGATGTGATACTGGTTGATCTTCGAAGGCAGCGCGATCTGCCGCGGATCCTCGCCGTGGTGCGAGACGCCGTGGAAGCCGGAGGTGGGCGCTTCGCTCTCCGGATAGGTGCGGCCGGTGAGGTCGCGCGCAAACAGCAGCGTCC
>CAWISY010000004.1:0-25188 GCA_963838455.1 Bryobacterales bacterium | reverse complement strand
CGGCGGGCACAAGGCGTCGCGCGGGCCGCGGCCGGGGACGGACCTGGAGTACCAGGTGAGCGTGGACTTCTGGTCGGCGGTGCGCGGCGGAGTGGCGCGGCTGGAGATCCAGCGGCAGGAGGTGTGCCCGGCGTGCAAGGGCAAATCGACCACGGGCGGAAGCAGCGAGTGCCCGGAGTGCCACGGCACGGGCCAGGTGACGCAGATGGGCGGACGGATGAAGTTCAACATCCAGTGCCCGCGCTGCGGCGGCACGGGCAAGGTGCAGAATGGCTGCGCGACGTGCGACGGCGAGGGCGTGGTGACGCGGAGCGAGCCGCTGGAGTTCCGCATCAAGCCGGGAACGCGCGATGGGCAGAGGATCCGGCTGGCGGGCAAGGGGAACGCGGGCACGGACGGCGGCGCGGCGGGCGATCTGTACCTGATCGTGAAGGTGGGGACGCACCCGGTGTTTACGCGGGTGGCGGACGATATCCATGTGACGGTTCCGGTTACGGTGACGGAGGCGGCGCTGGGGGCGAAGATCGAGGTGCCGACGATCGACACGCACGAGGGCGGCGGGCGGACGCAGTTGAAGATTCCGCCGGGGACGCAGACCGGGCAGAAGCTGCGGCTGCGGGAGAAGGGCGTGCCCAGCGCAGTCGCACGAAGGCGAGCGCGGCGACGAGATTGTCGAGGTGAAGATCGTGGTGCCGAAGGTGCAGGACGAGCGGTCGAAGGAGATCCTGCGCGAGCTGGCGAAGCTGAATCCGGATGACCCACGGGCAGGGCGTGAGCTGCGGGCGAGGTGTAGCACAAGAGCAAAGGCTGTACACGCCGATCGACACCGATGGAACCGATCAATACGGATAAGGCTAGGATTTTCAGCAAGGCGAGCTAGGGGCTGCGATGGCGACGAAGCGGAAGAACGAAGGGCGCGTACATGATCTCGGCGGTGGCGGAGATGTATGACATCCATCCGCAGACGCTGCGGCTGTATGAGCGCGAGGGGTTGCTGCTGCCCAGCCGGAGCGAGGGCAACACGCGGCTGTATACGGACGAGGACCTGGAGCGGCTGGAGTTCATCCTGAACCTGGCGCGCGACCTGGGGGTGAACATCGCGGGGATCGCGATTGTGCTGCAGATGCGGGAGCGGATGGAGGAGATGAACCGGCAGATGCAGGGGTTTGTGGACTACGTGCGGACGGAGATGCTGGCGCGGATGCAACAGCAACAGCCCAGTGCGGGGCTGGTGCCGATACCGCGGCCGGCGATGGTGCCGCAGAGAGCGGCGGGGAAGGCGTGTGAAGAGCACGTTGTGGCCGGGAAGAGTGCGGCAAGGCGGCAAGGCAGGTAGGCGGCGGGCGGCGCTCAAGCGGCGCGGCTATGTCTAGAGCTGGGAAGCAGCGCGGGTAAGGCGCTGACGAAGCGGGATGGTGCGGGTGAACGTCTGAAAAGGTGCGATGAGTTTGTTGCTGCGGATTTTGTTTTATTGTGCGCTGGCGGGGACGGTGACGTCGGCGATCTATTGCGGGATGGTGCTGGTGGGGGCGCTGCGCTTTGCGCGGCGGAAGCGGCGCGAGGAGCGCGAGCCGCGCGGATTTTCTGCCGCCGGTGAGCGTGCTGAAGCCGCTGCATGGCACGCGAGCCGGACCTGGAGGAAAACCTGCGGCGGATTCTTCGAGCTGGACTATCCGGAGTATGAGCTGCTGTTCTGCGCGCGCCACGCGGACGATGCGGGGTTGCAGATGGCGCAGCGGATTGCGGCGGAGCACCCGGCAGGTGCGGGCGCGGTTTCTGACCTGCGGCGAGCCGCAGTTTCCCAATGCGAAGATGTGGTCGATGGCCGCGCTGGCGCAGGCGGCGACTACGAGACGCTGGTGACGAGCGATGCGGATGCGCGCGTGTCGCGGGATGAAAGCGCATCTTCGACTCCTTCTTCACCACCAAGGCCAAAGGGATGGGCATGGGTCTGTCGATCAGCCGCTCTATCATTGAGGCCCACGGCGGCCGGTTGTGGGCCGAAAGCAACGGCGGACTCGAAAGCAAAGATGGACCCGGGAGCGAAGATCGACAGGGTGTCACCATGCGCTTCACGCTTCCGGCCAGGCCGGCGTCATGACGGACTTGGCTCCCATCGTATTCGTGGTCGACGACGACGCCTCCGTCCGCGACGGAATCAAAAAACTGCTGTCCTCGGTAGGCTTGCGTGCGGAGACATTTGCGTCAACGCGCGAATTTCTCGAGAGCAAGCGTCCAGCCGCGCCGGCGTGCCTGGTGCTGGATGTGCGCCTGCCGGATTCGAGCGGCCTGGAATTGCAACGCGAGCTGGCGCAAGCGGGCATCGACATTCCGATCATTTTCATCACCGGCTATGGCGACATTCCCATGACCGTGCAGGCCATGAAGGCGGGCGCGGTGGAATTCCTGACCAAGCCGTTTCGCGGCCAGGAGCTTGTGGACGCGGTGCAGGAGGCGATCGCCCGGGATCGCGCGGCCTGGGACAAGCGGGAACAGATGGCGGAGATCACGGCGCGCTACGCTTCGCTGACGGCTCGGGAAAAAGAGGTCATGAATCTGGTTGTATCGGGACTGCTCAACAAGCAAGTGGCCGCGGAACTGGGCACCAGCGAGCTGACTATAAAGACGCACCGCGGCCGCGTCATGGAAAAGATGCGCGCCGAATCACTGGCCGAGCTGGTGCGCATGGCCGAGCAATTGAAAAGAAATCAGACCGTGCTACCAAAGTAGGATGCAAACCGCCGCCCGGACTCCCTATGATAAGGCCAGATGAGAACTTCCGGCCCAGTCAGCAAGGGCGCCCCGTCGCGACGAATTTCTATCGTAGATGATGAGGCGCCCATTCGTGAGGCGCTTAAAAGCCTCATGCGCGCAGGCCATTTCGATGTGGATGCGTTCGCATCCGCCGAGGAATTCCTGGCCTCCGCACGGCTGGAAAATACCGAGTGTCTGATTCTGGACGTTTATCTGCCGGGAATGAGCGGATTTGAGCTGCAGGAGCAGTTGCGAGCGCGCGAGCGCGCCATTCCGATCATCTTCATTACCGCTCACGCGGATGAGCCTTCGCGGCAAAGGGCGTTAAAAGGCGGAGCGGTGGAGATGCTGGGCAAACCGGTCCGCCGCGACGCCTTGTTCAAGGCGATCGAAACGGCGATTGAAGCGTCCGGCTCCGGTTCATGAGCACCAAGCGAGCACACGAGTCCTACTAAGTGAGGATTGGATTCGCGCCCAGAACAACCTAAGATCGAGTCAGGCCAGATTGGAGCAAAACAATGATGCTGAAGACACAATACTCTGAACACAACGCGGATTTCCCAGGCAAGTTTGGTTGGCTCGGCCAACGGCAGCCCACGGAAACGAGCACGCATGGAATCATTGGATCCAGCGCAGCCATACGATCGGTTCTGGATCAGATTGCGATCGTTGCGCCGACCGATTCCACGATTCTCATTCAAGGCGAGACCGGCACCGGGAAGGAATTATTCGCCCGGGCGATTCACGCCATGAGCCCGCGCCGCAATGCTCCGATGGTTACGCTGAACTGCGCTGCGATTCCCGCGGGCCTGCTGGAGAGCGAGCTGTTCGGGCATGAGCGCGGCGCGTTTACCGGCGCCGTTTCGCAGCGCATCGGCCGCTTCGAGATGGCCAACGGAGGTACGCTGTTCCTGGACGAGATCGGCGACATGGCGCTGGATCTGCAAGCCAAGCTGCTGCGCGTTCTGCAGGAGCAAGCGTTTGAGCGCCTGGGCAGCACGCGCACCTCTCACGTAAACGTGCGCGTGATCGCGGCCACCAATCGCGATCTGATCCAGATGGTGCAGAACAAGGAGTTCCGCGAGGATCTGTTCTACCGCCTGAGCGTGTTCCCGCTTTCCCTACCGGCTTTGCGCGAGCGCCGCGAAGATATTCCGGAATTGACGCGCCATTTCATTGCAAATTATTCGGGCCGTATGAATAAAATCATCGACGAGATTCCGGCGGAGACCATGGAGGCGATGACCGCCTATGACTGGCCGGGGAATGTGCGTCAACTGCAGAACTTCGTCGAGCACGGAGTGATCCTCTCAGAGGGCAATGTGTTCCGCCCCGCGGCGCATCAACTGCGCGTCGCTGCCAAGGGCGCGGCGGGAAAGAACGTCCGCACGCTGGAGGATGCGACTCGGGATCATATCCTGGAGACGCTGAAGGACGCCAATTGGGTGGTGGGCGGCCGGCACGGAGCCGCGGCGCGTCTGGGAATCGCGCGGACTACGCTGCTTTCGAAAATGCGCCGGCTGGGCCTGGAATCTGTAGCCGGAGAGAATCTCTCCAAGCGTGGGGACCATCGCGTCGCGTCCGCGTGAGGAAGCCCCGGTAGTTCTAAATCGCTTTAAATTCTCCCCGCCCGATCGAAGCGCTGCCACGCAAGTGGTGGCGCTTGTTTTATTGTGCGCGAGTTTTTCTGCAGCCGTGGCGTGTGTCGCACGTTTTCGTCGCGCCGGGGCGTTCAGCGGACTCGTGCTGCGCGAAAAACATCAATGATTCGCCGCAAATCACTGAAGATGCGTAGCGCCTGTTTCCGCGGCACTCTGGCGCACAACGTGCGAATGAATCGTGCGAGCGGCTTTGAGCTGGCGTTTGCGCATCACGCGAACGATTGCTTCAGAAGACGCCTCAAGAAAAAAGGAGATACACAAATGAACACGCTTACACAGAAAGTGGCCATCTTTTTGGGATTCGCCACCATCGCGCTTGCGCCCTTAGCCAAAGCCGGTCCCTGGGATCAGAAGACAACCTTCACCTTCTCCGGGCCGGTAGAAATTCCGGGACAGATCTTGCCCGCGGGAACCTACGTCTTCAAGCTGGCGGATTCGTCTTCGAACCGCCACATCGTCCAGATCTTCAACGGCGATCAGAGCCGCATCTACGGCACCTTCCTGGCGATTCCGGATTACCGGCTGCGCCCTGCGGAAAAGCCGATTCTGACCTTCACGGAGCGCGAAGGCGAGGCCCCGGCGGCCGTCCGCGCCTGGTTCTACCCGGGCCAATACTACGGGCACGAATTCGTCTACCCGAAGAAGACGGCGCAAGCGCTGGCCAAGGCGAATAACGTGGAAGTTCCCGCCATGCCTCAGGAGTTGGCGGTGGACGCGGCAAAGCCCGACGCTGCGCTGAACAGCCCGGAGGTCTCGGCTTTGAGCGAAGCAGCTCTTACCGAGGAACAGCCGACCGGCCTGGAGATCGATCTGGCTGCCTTCTTCCCGCCCATTCACATGCATCCCTTCGCGAATCTGACGGCAAGCGTCTCCACCGATGCTCCGGAGGAACTCCCGGCCACCGCGAGCTCTGAAATGGCGATCGGTGCGTTCGGCCTCCTGGCGCTGGGCTTTGCCGGAGTACTGGCGGTTGGCGCGGCTAAAGCGAAGTGAGCGGCCACCGTCGCACCGGTACTCGGCGTATGAATAGCACCACTGCGTATGAACAACACAAATCCTATCGGCGAGCCTGGGACCTTTCGGGCGACCAGGCTCGATCGAGGCCTGCGCAGGCGTACGCTGTTGATCGTGAGCGCCGGCCTCGCGCTGGCCGGCTTGCTCGCGCTGGGCTACTGCGGCTGGACGGCGCAACGGGCGGGGCGATTTCAAAAGGAGCAAGCGCGGCGCTTCCTCGAATCGCAACACCTGGCCCCGCTACCACCGCCGGCGCCCGTGCCGCTCCATCCGGCGCGAGGAGCGGCGATCGCGCAATTGAGCATCCCGCGGCTCGGATTGTCGACCGTCGTGGTGGAAGGCTCCGGAGAATCGGAATTGGCGCTAGGCCCAGGCCACATTGAAGGAACGGCTCTGCCCGGAGCCGGAGGCAACGTCGGCGTGGCCGGCCATCGCGACACATTCTTCCGGCCCCTGCGGCAAATTCGGAAGAATGACGCGATCACGCTGGCCATTGGCTCGCGCCAGTATGACTACACCGTAGTCTCAACGGAAATCGTCGAGCCCACCGATGTTCGAGTCCTGTGGCCGGACGGGCACGACACGCTCACCCTGGTCACCTGCTATCCGTTCAACTTCATCGGGGCCGCGCCCAAGAGATTTATTGTCCATGCCGATTGCACGGACTGCACGAATTCGACAGGAGGTACTGGTTATGCCGATCCCGATTGATCCTGTTCCACCGCCTTGGGGTGACGACATGGAGGAAGCATGGAAGGCGCAGCACAAGGCACTGCAGCAACAGCGCGAAACGGGCCGCGCCGCAGTGAAGCGCGGCTGGAGCACGCGCCGTGCGATGAAGATCAGCCTCGCGACCGGGCTCCTGATCCTTTTTCTTTACAGTGCATTTTCCGGAGACCTTTGACCCCATGGAACAAACTGCTCACGACGTCTCGCTGGTGTTGATCGAACTGGGGGCCGCGATCGGCGGTCTCGGAATCCTCGCGCGCATGGCGAGCCGGTGGGGATTCTCGCCAGTGCCGCTGTATCTACTCGGCGGTCTCGCCTTCGGCAACGGCGGATTGCTGCCGTTTGATCTCAGCAAGAGTTTTATCCATATCGGCGGGGAAATTGGTGTGCTGCTGCTGTTGTTCATCCTCGGCCTGGAGTACACGGGCGACGAGTTGAAGCAGCACCTGCGCACCGGCTGGAGCGCCGGCATTTTCGATTTCCTGTTCAACTTCGTGCCCGGCTTGGCGGCGGGTTTTCTGCTGGGATGGTCCTGGTTGCCGGCAGTGATATTAGGGGGCGTCACCTGGGACTCATCCTCCGGCGTGATCGCCAAGGTGCTGGGCGAACTGAAACGGATGAATAATCCGGAAACGCCCTCGATCCTTACCGTGCTGGTGCTGGAAGACGTGGCGATGGCCGTCTACCTGCCGTTGATTGCCGCGCTGCTGGCCGCAAGCGGCGCGTGGCAAATCACCTTCTCCATCGCCATCGCGCTGACTGTAATTGCGGCGGCCCTGGTGGTCGCGTTCCGGTATGGACGCAAGATCAGCGCCTGGATGTCTCATGAATCGGATGAAGCGGTGCTGCTGACCGTGCTCGCGTTGTTGCTCCTGCTGGCCGGGTTGGCGCAGCGTGTTCACGTCTCGGCAGCCGTGTCGGCGTTCCTGGTGGGCGTGGCTTTGTCCGGCCCGGTCGCCGAAAAATCCCGCGCGCTGCTGTCCCCTCTGCGAGACTTGTTTGCAGCGACGTTTTTCTTCTTCTTCGGCCTGGAGGTTTCCCCAGCGAGCATTATTCCGGTGGCGATCCCGGCGGCCGGTCTCGGCCTGGTGACGGGAGCGGCGAAAATCGCCACTGGCTATATCGCCGCCAGGCGCGCCCGTATCGATCAGCTCGGAAGCTGGCGCGCCGGAGCCGCTTTGGTTGCCCGCGGAGAATTTTCCATCATCATCGCCGCCCTGGGCGCAACGGTCGAACCTCAATTGGGCCCGCTTGCAGCCGCCTATGTCCTGTTCCTCGCGACTGGCGGCTCGATCCTGATGCGGATGATCTGATGCTTGCCTCGATCCTTCCACACGAGCCAGCCGAAAATATTCTGCTGGCAATGCTGCTGGTGTTCGGCGGCGCGAAGATCTTCGCGGAGATCTTCGAGAGGCTCCATCTACCCGCCATCGCGGGTGAACTCCTGGCGGGCATCGTCCTCGGCCCCAGCCTGTTGAACTGGATCCAACCCGGAAATCTGCTCAAAGCGCTGGCGGAGCTGGGCGTGGTGTTCCTGCTGTTCCGCGTCGGCCTGGAGGTGAAGTCAAGCGAGCTGAGGCGCGTCGGCGGAACGGCGCTGGTGGTGGCGGCGCTGGGCGTAGTGGTTCCCTTCGCGCTGGGGTGGGGAATCATGGCATGGCGCGGCGAATCTCTTGTCGAGTCGCTGTTTGTAGGCACGGCGCTGGTGGCCACCAGCGTCGGCATCACCGCTCAGGTTCTCGCGACCAAAGGTCTGCTGCATCACTCGGCCAGCCGGATGATCCTGGCCGCGGCCGTCATTGACGATGTACTGGGCTTGATCGTCCTCGCCATCGTCAGCGGCATGGCGAAAGGATCGCTGGATGTGGCGGAGGTGGTCTGGACTTCCGTGGCCGCGCTCACCTTCACGGGGGCCATGGCGCTGTGGGGGAGCCGTGCGATGAACTACGCCGTTCCGTACTTAGAGCGGCGTCTCAAAGCCGGCGAGGGTCAATTCAGCCTCGCGATGATCAGCCTGTTCGGCCTCGGACTGCTGGCGACATACGCCGGCGTGGCCGCCATCGTCGGCGCGTTTCTGGCGGGCATGGCTCTCTCCGAATCGATCGACCGGAGGGTGCATGAGCTGGCGCAAGGCGTATCGCAACTGCTGACTCCGTTCTTCCTGGTCGCAACTGGTCTGTATCTGGATCTTTCGTCGCTCCGAAATCCCCAGACGCTGATGCTATGCGTCGTCGTTTTGGTGGCCGCGATTGCTTCGAAGGTCGTGGGCTGCGGATTAGGCGCCTTGAAGCTGGGGTGGCGCACCGCGCTCAAGGTCGGCGTGGGCATGACGCCGCGGGGCGAGGTCGGGATGGTGGTCGCGCAAATCGGGCTCGCGGTGGGAGTGGTTTCCGCCGGGACCTACGCGGTGATCGTGTTCATGGCCGTCGCCACCACGCTGATCGCTCCGTCGCTGCTTCAACTGGTGTTCCGTGGCGATGCGTCGCGCGCCGGCGAGTGAACCACGATTCGCAAGAAACACGGTGACCAAGAAAAAGGGCATCAAGGTTTTCTCACCTCGATGCCCCACGAAACACCCGGATGCCACTGCGAAAGGTTCAATCTCAAGCGCCCGGCTTCACCACTTGCAGATTGTTGGTCACGGAGAAGATCCCGTGGACTCCGTTTGCGCGCATGCCCACCAGGTTCTTATCCATCTCACTGTCCACGATGCCCTCCAGCGTGAGGTTACCGTTCTTGACGATGATGCGGATCGGTTTCAGCACTGGCAACTCGTAGCGGTTCAGCGCGCTATATCCGTAAATCGCATGGTAGAGCGCCCTCCGCAGCCGCTGGTCATGAAAGGAAACCGGGAGAACCTCGATCTGATTGTCCACCGTTTCGACTCCCGCGATTCGCTTCACCACGTTCTCAGCGCTGCTCTTCACCACGGGCCTGGTCACGTAGCCGGATAAAACGACGTTCGATCCGTCGACGGAGTAGGTGAGGTTGTCGAACACATTCATAAACGGAAGCATCACCAGTTCATGGCGAACCTCCTTGTTCAGATTTGGCGGCGCGGGCTGGTTATCGGCCAACGCCATTCCTGCGGCGAGTACGCCGGCTGCCAACAATTTCTTGTACATGATCAATCTCCTTTTCTGCTACATCGGTAGCTGTCATCTGTGCCACGGCAATCGCCGCGCCAAACAACTTTCGGGAGATGTGTTCTGACTTAAATGAGCGTGCTCAAGACCTTAACGCCGTGGAGCGGGGCGCGCGGGCTGCTTTGCCAACGCTCTTCGCGCTTCTTGCGACGCACTGGTACGCCATACTGATGCCGCGGCGTCACTTCAGAGGAGCGAGCCCCTAATCCTGTTCACCAAGAGTCTGGACGAACGTTTTGCCGTACGGGTAGAAGAGCTCCTTGCGGCCTTCCAGCCACGCCGCTTTGAGTTCGGGCGTGGTGATGTCCCAGTCCGGCCGGCATTTCTTGGTAACGGCACGCAGGTCCTGGCGAAGATCCTCTAAAGTGGGCCGGCCGAAGAACCAATAGCCGTTGTAGATCTTATAAATGACCAGACCGGGTTCGAGCACGATGACATGGGGAATCATGGGATTGTGTACAGGATCAGTGTACTCGGCGATGTCGAGATCTTGTTGGACCGTGCGCCCGGCGTCGGAGAGAAAAGGCCAGTGGGCGCCCACCCCGCTGCGATATTCATTCGTCTCAGTGATATTGTCGGTGCTAATCGTGACCAGCCTGCAGTAGCCAACCTCAAGCTCACGATGGAGTTCAACCAGCCCCTCGGCCTGGCGGCGGTCCTTGGGGCAAAAACCTCCACGGCTGAGTACGAGAACCATCGGATGTGGTCCCTGCAGCTCAGAGAGCTTGCGGCGCTTCGCCGTGTGGTCGGAAAGCTCATAGTCGCGGAGGATAGCTCCCGGAACAATGTCAGATCGCATGTGAAATCGCCCCTCCTTATTGGAACATGCGCAGGCCCATTGCGCCTTCCTGCACGGCCTGGATACACCGCTCCCCTGAAGAACGGCCTGCGATTCGCCGCATATTCGCCATCTCGCGATCGTTCTTCATCACTATCGGTGGGCCGCAGGCCCATGAGGCCTCCCTCGCGTCTCTGTAAGTGACTGATATAACGGATGTCGATTCTGAGCCGCGCACGAAGTAAGCGGTTGAAGGGTCTTTTTCCGCACCCTGTGAGAAGCTCCAGTGCAAGAGAGGGCCACTTTCAGACCCGCTGAGTGAGTGTCGACAGAATGCTCCGCCAGGCGCTCAACCGGTTCCAGGGAACCACCAACTTCGACTGACCGGCCCGTGGGCACAATTTGGGCACAAACGAAAAAGGCCGCCGTATCCTGATGAAACGACGGCCACTTATCTGGTGCGGAGAGGGGGACTTGAACCCCCACGGTGTTACCCGCTAGCACCTCAAGCTAGTGCGTCTGCCAATTCCGCCATCTCCGCGAATCGACCTACTTCTTGGGAGCAGCCTTCGGCGGCGGCGCGGCTTGCACCGGTACGTTCACCGTCTGGGGTGCGCCCTTCTCGCCAGTGTCCGGATTAACCTGCTGCATCGTGATTGGCGCCGTGGCTGGCGCAGGAGCGCCCTTAGACGGCAGCGCCGGGGTGAGCGGTTTCGCCTTGTCCAGCAGCGAAGCGCCGCCCGCCTTGCCCGACCGCGTCGCGCTGATCGACAACGCCAGCGACGTGATCATGAACAGGATGGCCGCTCCGGTAGTGGCCTTGGAAAGCACCGTGGCCGACCCGCGCGGGCCAAACACGGTCTGCGAACCCATTCCGCCGAACGCGCCGGCCAAGTCGGCCGCCTTGCCGCTTTGCAGCAGCACCACGATGATCAGAAAAATGCAAACGATGTAATGGATGATTGTCAGCAGAACGACCATAAAGCTACCCCTATCATGCTAGCATGAGCCCCGCGCGTTCACCGAGCCGCTATTTGTAGGCCGCGACGCCGGTGACCCGCTCGCCGATCACCAGGGCGTGGATGTGGTCCGTGCCCTCGTAGGTTTTCACCGTTTCCAGGTTGCACATGTGGCGCATCGCGGGGTATTCCTCCATGATGCCATTCGCTCCCGCTAGATCTCGCGAGAGTCGCGCGCAATCGAGAGCGATCGCGGCGTTGTTGCGCTTCAACATGGAGACGTGCGCCGCATCGGCCTTGCCCTGGTCCTTCAGGCGACCGACATGCAACGCGAGTAACTGCGCCTTGGTGATCTCGGTGATCATCCACGCCAGTTTCTCCTGCACCAGTTGATGGGACGCGATGGGCCGGTCGTCGAACTGCTTGCGCAGTACCGTATAGCTGCGTGCCGCCTCGTAACAATCCATCGCCGCGCCGATCACACCCCAGCCGATTCCATAGCGAGCCTGCGTCAAACAGCTCAGCGGGGCTTTCAGCCCTTTTGCCTCCGGAAGAAGCGCGGCCTGCGGAAGACGGCACTCGCGGAGGGTGAGGCTCGCGGTCACGGAAGCGCGCATCGATAGCTTCCCGTGGATTTCCCGCGAGCTGAATCCGGGCGTGCCGCGCTCGACCAGGAAACCGCGGATGCCGTCCTCCGCGCGAGCCCATACCAGCGCGACATCGGCGATGGAACCGTTGGTGATCCACGTCTTCTCCCCGTCCAGAATCCAGCCGGAACCGTCGCGGCGAGCGCGGCTCAGCATTCCTGCCGGATTGGAACCAAAGCCAGGCTCGGTCAGCCCGAAACAACCGATCGCCTCGCCCGATTGTAGACGAGGCAGCCAGCGCCGCTTCTGTTCCTCGCTGCCGTAGGTGAGGATCGGATACATCACCAGTGCGCCTTGCACGCTGGCGAAGCTGCGCAGGCCGGAATCGGCGCGCTCCAGCTCCTGCATGATCAGCCCGTACTCAACGTTATTCAAGCCCAGGCAGCCGTAGCCTTCCAGATTCGCGCCGAAAAAGCCTAGCCGGCCCATTTCCGGAACCAGCTCCGCGGGGAAGCGAGCTTCGCGGAAGCAGTCGCGAACCAGCGGAACCGCGCGCTCATCCACAAACTGCCGCGCGGTCTGGCGGACCAGCAGTTCCTGCTCACTGAACAGAGAGTCGATGCGCAGAAAATCCACGCCGGGGAAGGGGGGCATCGCTCGTCATTTTACACGAGCCCCGCTACTTCTTATGAATCAGGATGCGGCCGTTGAACGAGGTGAACTGCATCTCCGTGCCGCCACCGTTGATGGTCCCTTCTATATAGCCATAACCTAGGCCGCCTCGCGCGAAATCTCGCGCGGACCGGGATGCTGTTCTGGCAGCTTCCCTTGCTGCTTCGGCCGCTGCTCTTATCTGCTCCCGAATCTGATCGCTGGTTTGCGAGGAAGACGCAGAAGGCGGCTGGGGCGGCTGAGGAGGTTGGGGTGGCAGGGCTGGTAGCGGAGCGGCCGCCGGTGCTGGCGCCGGCGTGCGCTGCTGCTCCAGCTTGACGTCGAAATCCGTAAAGATATCGCCGTTGTCCGCTCGCGCCTTAAGCGTCGCCTTGGCGTCCGCGGGAAGCGTTACGTCGATCTCGCCATTGAAAGTGGAAAAACTCGTCGCCTTTCCCGGCGCGACCTTGCTGAGTGATGCGACAATCTTGCCGTTGGTGGAATGCGCTACCACCGGACCGGAGGCATTGGTTATGGTGACATCGCCATTCAAGTGATTCACCTCGATTTCGCCGGCGACGTCCTCCACCACCACTTTTCCGTTCAACGTCATCGTTATCGTCACCGCGGTCTGCACGGGAACCTGGATGTTGATATCGCCCAATCCACCAAACAACCTGGCGCCGCTCACCCTGACAACGTTATTGTCCTGGGTCACGTCCATCGTGGCCGATCCGCCGATGCGATGCATTCCGGGGGGCGGGGCAGAAGAACTGCGGGGCCCTCGAAAGCTTCCCGAAACGTCGACCTCGACATCGTTTCTTTGTACTCCACGAACGGTGACGTTCGCCGCCGCGGTCGTCAGGCTTACCTCGAGCTTTTTCGGGCCGGCCGGATCGCGAAACTGCATCGTGTACTTCTGCGGGCTTTCCTGCGCCGCAGCTAATGCCGCAAATGCGGCTCCCGAACAGATCAAGAGTTTCCGTCGATTCATTGCAATTTCTCCAGAGCCCACTGGGCACGTTGTCTCACCCCGGAATCGGTCGAGCCGTTCACAGCCACGCGCTGCAACTCCTGGGCTGCATCCTTCTCCTTCAAATCCACCAGCAGATCGATCAGAGCGACTTGCACGATCGGATCGGTCTGCGCCGGCAGGGCCTGCAGCACGGCATCCCGCGCGGTTGGATTGGCGGCGAAGGGCCGCAGAGCGTCGACCGCGGCCAGCCGGACATTGACGTTGGAATCGTGATTGACGGCCTTCACCAGCGCGTCCAGAATCTCCGTGTCGGAGGGTTCAGCGCGCACCGCCCAGCTCACGCCGCGCAGCCGCTCGCTGGCCGATTGCTGTTCCAGCAGCGATAACGTCACCAGTTGCCGCATATTACTGACCTCCCCTCGAAGCTGTGTGATCTCGTTGGCCGAAGCCTGGTTGGACCGCAGGCTGTACCCGACTCCTCCGCCGATTGCCAGCAGCACGGCGCCCGCGGCGATTTGCGTGAACCAATGAATAAACGGGGGAACCCGATGCCGGACCGGTGGGGCGAAGCGCGGCAGCTCCCGATCGGCGATGCCGTCGCGATACGCCGACAGCGATTCGTAGAAACGTTCGCGCACGGCCGTCCCAGGCTCCTCAACCGGCAGCAGCGTTAGATCCTGCCACAGCGCTTCCAATCGCCGGGCTTCGCTCCGGCAGGCGGCGCACTCTTCGAGATGCTGCTCGACTTCTGAGCGTTGGCTCTGATCGAGCGCTCCATTCCAATATTCCGCCAGCAGCGGTTTGATCTCTTCACAAGTCATGATGCCTTCTCTTTTTCCAGCGCAAAATAAATCTGTTCCAGAGCGCGCATGGCGCGATACACGCGCACCTTGACGGCTCCCACTTCGCAATCCAGCACGGCCGCGATATCTTCGTACTTCAGCTCCTGAAACCGGCTGAGGATCAGGATTTCGCGTTTGTCGGCTGGCAGCAGTTCCAGCGCGCGCTGCAGCAAACCCAGGTTCTGGCCGGCTGCGGCGTACTCCTCCGGCCCCGGCGCGGCCGAAGCCGGCTCGCCATAGCGCTCCGCGAACTCTTCGATTCCCACCACTTCGCCCCGCCGCTCCCTTCCGCGGTCGAGACTGGCCCGCCGCGCGATCTGATACATCCACGCCGCAAACGGCCGCGCCGGATCGTAGCTCAACCGGTAACGCAGGATGCGGAAAAACGTGTCCTGCACCAGGTCTTCGGAAAGCTCGCGATCCCGGTTCAGCGAAACGAAGTAGCGGAACAGACTGCGATGGTGCCGCTCGAACAACACGGCCAGCTTGGCCAGTTCTCCGGCGCTGACCTGCGCCATCAAAACGTTATCCGTTGCGCTCACGGCTCACTTTGCAATACTCGCGGTACGCCAAAAGGTTACGATGAATCGAATGAAGGCGCTTGCGCTGCTGTGGGTGGGGGCCTCTCTAGCGGCGCTGCTTTACTCCCAGCAAAATCATATTCCGTGGAATCTGGCGCTGGCGGCTCTGCCGGCGTGCCTGCTGGAGGCATCCTTCTATTACGTTCTAGGGGTCGAGCGCTGGCGCGCCAGCCTGGAAAAGATTCCGCCGGCCAGCCTGGCGCTGCTGCTCACTGTGGCGGCCATCGCGCCCTATTCGGCCGCCGCGCTAGCCTTCGGATTCTTTCGCTGGAAGTCGCTGGCGGCGATCGCGCTGCTGGCCGGCGTGGCGTCGTTCTGGTATGTGGTGCTGCCGCACAAGCCGGCCACCGACCTTCTCTTCGTGGTGTTCATGGCGGCCGTGTTCCTGGCCAATTTCGAGCGCACTGAGTACGTGAACCCCTATCCCAAGCTGCAGCTCGACGCGCTGGGAAAAGTCATGTGGATCCGCACCGGCGCTATTTGCATGCTGTCGGTGCGGCGCATGCGCGGGGTCGGATTCGGCTTCTGGCCGCGCCGCAAGGAGTGGATCATCGGCGTGATCTATTTCGCCATCCTCCTGCCGTTTGCCGCGCTGGCGGGCTGGCTGGTGCATTTCGCGTCGCCGCACGCGCCGCATGCGGGATGGATGCGGATTACCGTGCTGACGCTGGGGACCTTTTTCGGAGTGCTGTGGGTGCTGGCGCTGGGCGAGGAGTTCTTCTTCCGCGGCCTGTTACAGCAGTGGATCGGCGCGTGGCTCAAGAGCGAATGGACCGGACTCGCCGCCGCCTCAGCTTTGTTCGGACTGGCGCACCTGTGGCTGCATGCCTTCCCCAACTGGCAGATGGTGGCGATGGCGGGCGTCGCCGGAGTGTTCTACGGGCTCGCGTTCCGTCAAGCGCGCAGCATCCGGGCGTCGATGGTCACCCACGCTTTGACCGTCACGGCGTGGAAGGTGTTCTTCTCGTAAGCAGGGGCGCACGTGAACGAAGGCGCGTTGGCATTGCAGGCGGGATGAGGATCAAATGAATCGAAGGGATTTTGTGCGGCTTGGATGGGCCGCCGCCATCGGGGCGGGGGCAGGCAAGCTGCGGCCTGCGTTCGCGCAGCCGCCAGCGGCGGATTTCACCCTGCGGATCGCACCGATGATGGTCGAGCTGGCGCCCCAGGTTGTGCTCAGCACGATCGGCTACAGCAACCAGGTCCCCGGTCCCTTGCTGCGGGTGCGAGAGGGCCAGCGCGTCGCCGTTGAGGTTGTGAACGACACGGACGTCCCTGAATACGTGCATTGGCACGGTTTGTTCGTTCCCTCGGATGTGGACGGGGCGGAGGAAGAAGGTTCACCCCCGGTGCCTCCGCATGGCCGCCGGCGGTATCAATTCGTGGCCAACCCCGCGGGTTCGCGATGGTACCACTCGCATACCGAGGCCATGCTGGATCTGCATCGCGGCGCCTACACCGGCCAGTTCGGCTTTTTCATGATCGATTCCGTGAATGACCCTGGGCTCTACGATCAAGAAGTCTTTCTGGCGCTGCGTGAATGGCAGCCTTTTCTGACGACGGTGGACCCGGACGAGGAGCGGCCGGATCCCAGCGATCCGATGCCCGAAAAACCCGCCACTCCAGACCCGCGTCCCAACGGGCTCGAACTCAGCGCTCCTCTTTATTCCATCAACGACAAAATTCTGGGTGCGGGGGAGCCCCTCCGCGTGCGTTCGGGTCAGCGCGTCCTGATGCACCTGCTCAACGCCAGCGCTTCGCAAATTCATCGCGTGGCTTTATCCGGACACAGTTTTCAGGTGATCGCACTCGACGGCAATCCCGTGCCCGCGCCTCAGCCGGTTGAGGTCATTGAGATCGCCCCGGGCGAGCGCGTGGATGCGATCGTGGAGATGAATCGGCCGGGTGTTTGGATATTAGGGGCGCTGCGCAATGTCGCGCGGCAATCCGGCATGGGCATCGTGGTGGAGTACGCCGATCAGAAGCAGCGCGCGCAATGGCTGCCGCCTCAGAAGGCGCGCTGGGACTACACGATGTTTGGCAAAACCGCGCCGCATCCCGCGCCAGACCAGACCATCGACATGATCTTCGAAAAAGTGCCGGGCGGGCCCCATGGGATCAATCATTGGCTGGTCAACGGCAAGGAATATCCGCATGAACGGGAATTCGTGCTCCGTCAGGGAGCGCGCTACCGGCTGGTGTTTCACAATCGCAGTGACGATTCCCACCCGCTGCACATGCACCGGCACCTGTTCGAGCTGGTCGAGCTCAACGGCAAGCCGACTGCCGGCATCAAGAAAGATACGGTGATCGTTCCCGCATTTGGACGCGCCGCCGTGGATCTGGTCGCCGACCAGCCGGGCCTCACGCTGTTTCACTGCCATATCCAGCAGCACATGGATTTTGGTTTCAAGGCGCTGTTTCGCTACGCCTAAGCGCTGCATCGCCTGCCCAACGGGCGGGTGCGATTCTGCGGTGCATCTGTCCAGCGGCATAGCTTGAAACCGGTGGTTATGAATCGACGACGGGTTCGCTTACGGCACAATCTGCGTGACGGCTTTTTCACACGTTCGAGATACACACGAAACATAGAGGGGATAAAGTTACCACTTTGGCAACTATCCAACTGCAAGCCCAAAGGGAGGAACTGCATGAAGACGATCCAGGGAAGGTTCCGAGCGGCAATGCTCATGGGAGCGGCCGCCTCAGTGCTGGCATTTACACCTGTGGCCAAGGCACAGATTCCAATCTCCAACCAATATCCGTCGCCGCAGAACAATACGTGGCCTTACGCAACAACGGGCGCCTCGCCCGTGCTTGCGGTGGTTGGCGACGTCGCCTGCCAGCCAGGCGAGACGGAGCCGAGTGGTGAGAAGGCGGGTGAAAACTGCAGCGGGGACACCGCTCAGAATCTGTACGCATCCCAGGCGGCCACCGCGAAGCAGATTGAGAATATGAAGCCTGCCCTCATCGCGCTGGTCGGAGATGAGCAATACCAGGTAGGCCAATATTCGGACTTTGAGAACTCGTACGAAACGACGTATGGCGCGTTCAAATTTATCACGCGGCCCGCGCCCGGCAACCACGAGTTTTATACCGAGCACGGCGCGATCGGCGTTGCCGGCTACGGCTACTTTTCCTACTTCAACGGCGTCCAGCACAATGCCGATGGAACCATGATGACGGCCACGATCAGCGGCAACCCTGACACCGGCGGGACATTCACCCAACCTGTGCCGTATTCGGATGGACAGGCGGGGCACTTCGCGCAAACGGGCGGACTCGGAAGCAACAGTACCGCGGGGGGCACAGTCGGGGTCGGAGATGGCTGGTACTCCTATAATCTGGGCTCCTGGCACCTTATCTCGCTCAATATAGAGTGCGAGACGCAGCCGGGCGGCTGCTCGAACACCGGCTCCTGGTTTGCCGCCGAACTCGAATGGCTGAAAGACGATCTCGCGGCGAATCATTCCGCGTGCACGCTGGCCTACTGGCACCAGCCCACGTTCAGCGCTACTAACGGCATCGCCATACCCGAGGGCCCGACCGCTGTGGCCTTTTGGCAACTGCTCTACCAGTACGGAGCCGACCTGGTGTTGAACGGACACGACCACCTCTATGCCCGCTACCGCCCCCTTGATCCCTCCGGGAATTACGATCCAAAGAAGGGCATACGCGAATTTATCGTGGGCACCGGCGGCGAGACACTCGATCCGATCGTCACAACCGACACAACAGCCGCCGATCCCAGCGGGAACCCGAACTTCAACGCAGAGAATATCGAGGCGGGGAGCGGGGAATTCTGGGGCGTGATGGGCCTGACGCTCAATCCGAACGGCTACGCGTGGGATTTCGAGTCGGCACTGAAGGATCCGGCACAGACAACCGGTCCGGCTTCTTACAGCGACAAGGGCGTCGGCACTTGCCACGGCCCGGCCAACCCGTTCGGCAATTTTTCTTTTCCGTTCTAGTTAACCTTCCCCACCCTTCGCGAAACGCCGCGGAGGGTGGGGTCTTCCACAGCCGGGGAGGCCGAAGAGACCGCGGACCGTGCTTTTGGACTCTCGACCATCCTTGTTCCACCGGAGTCCCACGACACCACCTCCGATGGAAGCGCAATTGTCACCGTCGTGCCTTTGCGGGGCCCCTCTGTATGAGTATCGATTCGCAGACGCCCATGCATCAGGCGAGCACGCTCCTGCATACTGACCAAACCCAGGCCGGCTCCGGCTCTAAGCGAGGCGCCGGGAATCCCTTTACCGGAGTCGGTCACCGAGAGCTCCAGGGTTTTGCCGTTCTGCACAATGCGGATGTGCGCGTCTTTCGAAGTGGAATGCTTCACCGCATTTTGCAAGGCCTCTTGCGCCACGCGGTAGAGGCACAACGCAACCTCAGCGGGCACGGCCTTGCCCCCCGGTTCCGCGAGCGGCCCAGGGTCCAGCGTCACCCCCATTCCACTCGCAGCGGCTACGTCGCGGCGCAACGCCTCGAGCGCCGGAACCAACCCGGCGAGTTCGAGCAACGCCGGATGGAGCGCGTGCGAAATCCGATACACACCGCTGCGCACCTGCTCGACCTGACCCAGCAGGCGCTGCCATTGCTCAGAACCTGCGTCCTCGTATGCCGCACTGGACTGCTTCAGGCGCCCCAGGGCCATGGCGAGCATGGCCAGTTGCTGGTTTATGTCGTCGTGCAGATCCCGCGCGATCCGTGTCCGTTCGTGTTCCTGGGCCGAAATTAACTGCGAGCCTAACTCGCGCACGGCGTTCCGTTCGCGCCGTACCAACATCGTCAGAAGCGTGACCAGTACTATGGCGGCTGACAGACCCGCGACGCCTCCCGCCAGCATTCGGTTCGTGCGCTTTACGTCCGCAAGCTGGCCGATGATGTTAAGGCTTGCGCTCTGGAAGAACCCCCAAGGCTCCGTGATCCTGCTCATGCCGCCGTCTTCGGCCATGCGGTCAATCTCGTCGCGAATGGACGCGGCGGCTCGCCGCGCATCGAAGGAGGCTCCCAGGCCCAGCGCGCCGATAGCGTCCGGCGCGTTGATCAGGTCCAGGGCTTCCCGCCCTCCTTCGGACACCAGTTGCGCCGCGATCACGGTCTTGTTCACTAAGCCCGCCTCCACAGTGTGGTCCTTCAGGGCCTGGATCAAGTTGCCGGCGCGTTCCATTGGCAAGGGCACCGCGGCAGCTTCCGGGAAATGCGCGCGCAGGTACAACTGGTCCGCGTTGGACGAAGCGCCGTTGGCCCTCTGGGGCGCGGGCGCGCCGGCCCAGGATTGGCGGTAGCCGATCCTGGCATGTTGCAGATCACGAGCGGAACTGGCGCCGCTGCTTTTGAGCACCAGGAAACACCGCTCCATCGTCAGGTACGGTTCGGTGATGTAGATTTTGCCGTGGCGCTCCGGCAAGTCCGTCATTAACACCCACAGATCGGTCTCGCCGTGCTCGATCGCGGAGACGGCGAAGTGCGCCGGCTGAACCCATTCGAGGTGGATGCCCCGCCGCAGGGCGGCTTCTTTGACGATCTCTATGGCGACACCCGAAGGCCTTCCGGCCTCGTCGCGGAATTGAAACGGAGGATCGTCGCCGAACCCCACGCGATAGATGCGCGAGTACAGTTCGGATGCAAGGTGCCTTTGCCAAGCCGCTATGCCCGCGCTCAGTAAAGCTGCCCCGAGCACCCAATAGGCGATTGGCTTCAAGAATTTCACTACACCTACTGTGACATCCTTCATCCAGTCATCGCTTCCAGTTCCGACCAGCGCGCGTAGAGGGCGTCCGCGGCTTGCCGGGCGGCTTCCATTTCCCTATAGGTTTGCTCCAGTAAACGCCCATCCTTCATGATTTCCGGATCTTCCAGCGCAGCGCGTTTCGCTTCGACTAACTGTTCGGCTTCGGCGATGCGCCGCTCAATGGTTTCGTATTCGCGGCTATCCAGGTAGGAAAGTTTTTTCCTGGCAGCGGCCGGCCGGGATGCCGCCTCTTGCGCAAGTGTTTCTTCGATGGCCCCGGGGGCAGACTTCTGCTTACGTTCCGCCAGCCAGGACTGCCATTGCGAGTAATCGGCGAAGTTTTCTGCTCCACCCAGCCCATCCAGTCCCATAACCGTGGTTGAAACACGATCCAGCAGATAACGGTCGTGCGTTACCAGCACCAAAGCTCCCGGGAACTCCATGAGGCTCTCCTCCAGAATCTCCAGGGTCGGAATGTCGAGATCGTTGGTCGGCTCGTCGAGCAGAAGTAAATCGGCCGGCTCCAGCATCAGATTCGCGATCAGCACGCGCGCCCGTTCGCCGCCCGATAGCCGGGCCACAGGTTGGTTCAGTTGATCGCTGGTGAACAGGAACCTCGCGGCCCAGGATGCCACATGAATGACGCGTTCGCGGTAAATCACGGAGTCGCTGGCCGGCGCCAGGGCGCGCCGCAGGGTTGAATTCGCATCGAGCTGGCGCTTCTGATCGAAGTAAACAATCCGCAACCCATCGGCGCGTTCAATCTGGCCTTTGAGCGGAGCTATCTCGCCGCGCAGAAGGCGCAGGAGGGTGGTCTTGCCGCTGCCGTTCATTCCCACCAGCCCTACGCGCTTTCCCGCGGTGATGGTCAGATTGAGATCTTCGAAAAGCATCTTGCCGGAAAACCCATAAGCCACGTGCTCCAAATTCAGCAACCGCTTGGTCTTACGTTCCGTGGCTACAAAGTCCAACCCCGCCGCGGCGGTGCGGCTCCGGGACCGGCTATCGGCGAGCTCCCGGATCATCTCCTGTGCGGTGTCGATGCGAGCTTTTGCCTTCGTGGTTCGCGCCTTGGGCCCGCGCCGCAACCATTCCACCTCGGTCCGAACACGATTCTCCAGAGCATCCTGCCGCTTGGCTTGGGCGTGAAGGAATTCGGCCTTCTTCGCCAGAAACGCACTGTAATTCCCCGGCGCGTAGAACAGGCCATCCGGATAGACGCGGTTCAACTCAACCATCGCAGTCGCCACGTTTTCCAGAAAGTAACGATCGTGACTGATCACGACACTGGCGAAAGCCGCGTTCTGGAGCAGTTTCTCCAGCCATTCAATCCCCGCGAGATCGAGATGGTTGGTAGGCTCGTCGAGCAGCAGAATGTCGGGATTTTGAACCAGCGCCTCCGCAATGGCTAGACGCTTCAGCCACCCTCCTGACAACGCCGCGGCCTCAGCGTCAAAGTCCTCAAAGCCCGTCCGGCCGAGTATCTCCGCCTCCCGCCCAAGGCGTTCTTCGTCGGGCACGCCGGCAGATTCGAGCGCTCGCTGGATCACGGTACGAACCGTCTCACCCGATGCGAACTGCGAATCCTGCGCAAGATACGCCATGCGGGTGCCCTTGCGCATTACCACCTCACCCGAATCGGGTTCGCGGCGCTGCGCGAGGATTTCCAGCAGCGTAGACTTGCCAGAGCCGTTAGGGCCGATCAGCCCCAGCCGGTCGCCTTCGCCGATGCTAAGAGAGATATTTCGAAACAGCGGAGTGGCGCCGTACGACTTGGAAATTGCTTGAGTATTCAGTAGGAGTGCCACGGGTGATCTGGATTCAGCTTATCAGTTGCCTGCGGTTTGACAGTGCGCGGCGCGGGCCGTAATATCGGGGCATGGAACCGGCTTCGGAAACCTATCGGTACATCGTGCGCTCCCCAGGGGTGCGCGGGGGCCATGCGATCGTTGAGGGTACCCGAATCGCCGTCCATGATGTCATCGGTCTGTTCCAGAATGGCGAGACGGTTGACTCGCTAACGGCGAATTGTTTTCCGCAACTCACCCGGTCGCAGGTCTACGAATGCCTCGCTTGTTACGAAGATCACCGCGGGGAGGTTGATCTATTGGTTGCGCGGCAGATGGCGCACTTGTCCGAGTGAAATTCTTGTTCTCTTGCGGAACCTGCTTCCCCAGGATGCCTCCGATCAGGCTGTGCTCCAACTCGCGTACGGGGGCGGACACGTCCTCCTGACCTGTAATCGCGACGACGACTGGCGGAGAGTGAGCCTCATCACGGAATCATTGTGGTCATACGGCGTCGAACGCGAGCGGCGGAGGGGGCTGCTCTGTTTCGGCTCCCGGGGCGTGCCGGGCCTGGGAAACAACATCAACTTCGCCTGACGGTGGCGGTCAGGGGTCCAGCCACTGCTTGGGGCTTCGAGGGCTTTCGGCCAGGTTCGAGTGCCCGGTAGCGATTGCCCCACATGGCCGACCGAAGGGCCTGACGAAGGTTGCCCTGGATAAGTGGTCCACCCTCCCGTGAAAATCAGGAGCCGAACTTGAGCCATTCGATGAACTGGGATTGTCCGTCCAAGTCAGGGAAGAGGGTTCCTCTGTGCATACCCAGCCCGAAGAGCGACCGGCGAATCGCAGGGCGCACCAATCGCGGTATCACGAACTTGTCTACCGTGTTGCGGTGGAGCGGTTGCCGAGGTTGCCAGTGAACAGTGAACACGCCCGACTGCGCAGCAATTCGCGCACTAATATGGTCTGGACTAAACGCGTCCACGCCCTTACGCGTGGCGAGCGGATTCCTGTTCTGGTTCTGAAGAACATCAAGTATGAGCGGGATGCGCATGCCATAGACGGCAGAGTCGCTGTCGGCCGGGCCTTCGACGGCAAAGTATGTGGCAACGAGAGGGCTCGACGTCCAATCGAGTAGCCTCGTTGGAAGGCAGTGATGCTGCGCCAAGGCGAGCCACTCCCAGTCGCTTCTTGGCACGTAATCCAGGTGCGGAGCGGCATACTTTTTGAACAGCGAAAGACAATCGCGCTCCTGTCTCAAGGAATAGCCCGGCAACCTACCAACCTTGGGAATTAGCTTGAAGTTGACGTCTTTGACGCCTCTATAGATGTGGACGCCGTCGGTGGGATGGCGCTTCTCTATCTTAGCAAGCAAGTCTACCATCGAGCGGACAGTCGACGAGG
Organism: Bryobacterales bacterium; assembly: GCA_963838455.1. Taxonomy (GTDB): domain Bacteria; phylum Acidobacteriota; class Terriglobia; order Bryobacterales; family Bryobacteraceae; genus Palsa-187. The sequence continues at coordinate 1,582 of CAWISY010000004.1, read as the reverse complement.
CCATCGCACTATTATTGTTCGGGGGGGCCCCGCTCGTCATGGGCCCTCGTAAACTTCCCGCGATTCGGTACTTGCTCCCAATTCCGGATGGCGCATGATTCGAACAGGATCGGCGGACAAAAACGCCATCGAGGGAGGTTGAACGGATTACCCCCGCAGGTCGGCTTCTCCTAGCCGGCAGTCCGCGGCCGCAGCGAACGGCGAGAAGGCAACCCCGGTCTGGGGTGGTGTCTCGGGGGGATGCTCTTGAGATTCTCGAGGAGTATACTGTAACAGCGCTATAACTATGTTCGTTTCAACGCGTAGGACATTTCTTCAGGCGGCCGCCGCGGGGGCTGCCGGGCAAACGGTGCTGGTGCGGTCGGCGTTCGCGCAGAGTGCGCCGGCGAAGATCACCACCACCAAACTCGACGAAAATGTTTTTATCCTCAGCGGCGCGGGCGGCAACGTCGTCGCGAACACTTCAGCCGATGGAGTGGTGCTGGTCGACGGAGGGCTTAGCGCAAATGCGGCGGCTTTGGCCCAGGCGGTCGCGGCGCTCAACAGCGGTCCGGTGCGGACCCTGTTCAACACCCACTGGCATCCGGAACAGACCGGCTCCAATGAGAGCCTCGGCAATGCGGGCGTCGCCATCATTGCGCATGAGAACACGCGGCTGTGGCTGACGCAGAATATCCGTTGGCCGTGGAACGGGCAGAAGTTCAAGAAGCTGCCCAAGGTCGCGCAGCCCAACAAGACCTTTTATGACAAGGGCGAGCTGGCTTCTGGAATCCGCTACGGATACATCTCCGACGCCGCGCACACCGACGGCGATCTGTACGTCTACTTCCCCAAACAGAACATCCTGGCAGTGGGCGGCGCGGCCTACGGGCAGGGATGGCCGGACATGGATTGGTGGACCGGGGGCTGGATCGGCGGCATCGTCGGCGGATTGCAGCGCATCCAGAGCATTGCTAATAAGGATACGAAGATTGTTCCGGCGGTGGGCCCGGTGCTCAGCTACGCCAACATCGGCACGCAGGTGGACATGTACGGCACCATCTACGACCGGCTGAATCAGATGCTGAACAAGGGCCATAGCCCGACCGAAGGTGTGGCGGCCAAGCCGGCCAAAGAATACGAGGATAAGATGGGCAACGCGGATGAATTTATCCGCCGCTCTTTTGAGAGCCTGTGGGCGTATCTTTCACCGGATGCATGAGGCACCCGACGCCTGAGGAGCTTGAGGCAAACGAATGCGATCGATTAAGAACTCGATTTTCCCAACTGCCGCTGTAAGGCTGCTGAGTGTCAGCCTCCTGGGCGCCTTCGCCGCCTCGGCCGCCCCCCAGGCGCAGACCGTGGCCGATACCCAACTGGCCGCCATCAATAAATACTGCTCGGGCTGCCACAACGATGTCACCAAGACGGGCGGCTTCAGCTTTGACGGCATCACGGCCGACAGCATCGCCAAGGACCCCGACCTGTTCGAAAAAGCCGTGCGCAAGCTGCGCGGCCGCGTGATGCCTCCTCCGGGCGCCAACCAGCCGGACGCCAAGACGGTGGACTCGCTGGTATCGTGGCTGAAGGCTCGCTCGACAAG
>CAWISY010000003.1:0-10369 GCA_963838455.1 Bryobacterales bacterium | reverse complement strand
GTAAGGCGTGGCTCGTTACTAAAACTCCCGAAGAGGTCGCTTCCAAAAGCGGTATTTCTTTCCACGCACCAACTTCTAAAAAGGATATTGCCACTTTTTTAACGTATATGGCGTCCCGCATGGGTGATGTTCGCGTGTATACGGGAGGCCGAGGTCGGCGATTCGCCGAGCGATGATGAATTTTATCCAAATATTGCCGAAGAGGTTGTCATTGGTGACTTCGGGCAGAAGTTTTCAGAACAGGCAGTTGATGACAAGGTCATTAAATCTGTAGAGTATGTCGCAAAAGACGACAGCATTGATGAGCGGGAAAAGTTTCAAAAAATTCACGATAATCATGAGGAGTTTGTAGAAAATATCGGCTCATCAAGCCCCTCACGATTTTGGTTACTAAAGATATTACAGGGGCAAAAAACTTGCGCGAGAAACTGATTGAGTTTTTGGAGAAGGAAGAAAAAATAAATCGCGCTGCGGTGGAAAAGAAGGTTCTCATTGTTACCTCTGACAAAGAGCACAAGAAAAATCTGGTTACCCTCAGGCGAGTTGATGACCGCGATAATCCAGTCGAATGGATTGTTTCCGTCTCCATGTTGACCGAGGGTTGGGATGTGAAGAACGTATTTCAAATAGTGCCCTGGGAAGATCGTGCCTTTAATTCAAAATTGCTTATTGCGCAAGTACTTGGTCGGGGTTTACGCATACCAGAACAATACAAGTCGCCACAACCAAAAGTAAGGGTTTTTAACCAACACGCTCGTCAGAGATATCCGAGGATTGGTGGATGAGGTATTAGAAATCGAAATGCGATTGACCAGCGAACCCATCCGACATGGCAAACGAAAAAAATATAATTTTGAGATTTAACATTGATTATCTGAAAACAGAGAAGCCGATCAGGGCAAAAAAGGATACTGTAGTTTTTGATTATTCGCGCAAACCAATCAGCTTGGTTTCGCAAGCTGAAAAAATCGACAAGGAAACTGAGTATGAGGATCTCGCCGGAGGGGTTCGACAAAAGCGGACTATTATTCACAAAGAGATTCATTCTTTAGATGAGGTGGTAAATAAAATTGTTGATGCATTCAAAACGCGTGATTTTGAAGCGAAAATCCGTTTTCCGAAGGGTACATATAGCAAAGAGCATCTTCCTCCGGATGATGAGATTAAGGATGTGATTTTGCGTTCAATGCGCAAGGTTGGAATTAAGAGTGGAGTATTGACCGAGGATAATGCCTTGCGAGTGTATAGTGCCTTTCAGACGCTCTTTCGAAAGCGTGGCTCGACAGTTATATTGAATCGGAAATGCAGAGAATCCGCAGAAACTCTCAACGGAAAATCTTAACAGAGAGAGCATGGCTGTTGGAGCTGTCAGACATGGAGCGACTGTATTTTATACTGATCAATATGAGAAGGAGTGCGCCCCCGAAGCCATCGACGTATTAAATGAAGTTATAGAAGATCAGAGCATGCCGCGAAGCGCGAGCCGTTCCGTCAATCACTACAATTTCAAGACGCCCGCTCATCAAAAAAGACCTGTTCGACAAGGTACAGAACATTCTGACGGGTCGTGGCGGCCCAGCGTGAGCAAGAGGACTTTCGCGTTCCGTAAGATGATCCGATGTGGCGAGTGCGACGGTCCAGGTGCCGGGCGAAGTCCCAAAAAGGGCACAGTTATTACCACTGTAACCACTATCGTGCCTGTACCCAAAAGTCATATATCAGAGAAGAAGCCGTAGAAGCAAAAATCTTAGATGTGTCGATTTTCCACATCAATAACGCCGAGGAGGCGACGGAGGTAAAGGCTGTATGAAGTAGACCACGCCCAAGAAATCGAATATAAGACGACCGCCCTGAAATCCCTATCTGCCCGCTACGAGACGCTCCAAAGGCGCGTGGATGCCCTGTACGAGGACAAGTTGGACGGCAAAATCAGCATGGAGATGTGGGAGCGCAAACACGCCGAGGCGCTCAGCGAGCAGAAATCCATCCGCGATCAGGATGAGCACGATGAAAGACGAGGAGACAAAGTATTTCGAGATCGGGATAAACATTCTCGATCTGGCGATGCGAGCCAGAAATCTATGAGAAGCGCAGTTCCGAAGAAAAGCGTCTGTTGTTGAAGCATATTTTTTCGAACCTGCTCTTAAATGACCGGAATGTAGTGTATTTCCTCACAAAACCCGCCGAGCGAATTGCAAAACGTGTTCAAGAGCGAATAGACGCAAAAAAGTTTTTCGAACCGTCTGCAATGCCCATGAATAAAGCACAAACCCCCACTTCGGGTGGGGGCTTACGCTCGCTGCTCCGCGACCAGGACTCGAACCTGGAACCATCGCCTTAACAGGGCGCCGCTCTACCATTGAGCTATCGCGGAATCATTGAAAACGACTTGATTGTAGCAAAGGCAAATGAGAATTTCAAATGCAGAAATCCTCATTTGCTCATTTAACTAAATGAGCAAATGAGAGAACTTCGGGTATGTGTTGCGCGCCCAATCCTTTTGCCCGCCCTCTTATTCTTTTACAAAATCGGCAATGATAGGAGCTTACGTTTTTCCGATAATCCTCCGACGCCATGGCGACGGAAAAGCTCCGGTCGCCGGCATTGAAAACGATCTCAATCATTTCCGAAAAGCGATCTATCCACGTATACCGGCAGATTGAACAGATTGCCGAATGGCGGAACGCCACCAACCTGAATACCGTTCGGTAACTTGCGCCACTTCCTCCTCGGTTGCGAACGAAATTGATTTCGCCTCCGATCGCCGTTTTTGCTTTTTTTGAATCAAATTTCAGATCGGCCGGGAATACAAGCATCGCAAAAAACGGGCTATTATCCACCAGCTTTTGCTTTCACAATGAGACCGCCTTTGCGCCTTGGTGCATCGTTATAATATTGGCCGGATAGCTGCGGCCTCTTCGCTCGTCCGCACGGACGCGTGCTCAAAGGTCCGGATCCCAGCGATTATGAAGCCGTGCAGAATGCGCTGATGGAGGGCAAGCCCATCCCCACCAGCACGCCCTTCGGCAAGAGCATCGTCGCCCTGGCCGACAAGCTGGGCGGGCGCAGCGAGGCCATCAAGAAGCCGTCGTCGCTGAGCGGCTTGCTGGGGTTGTTTTCGAAGACCTCCAAGACATAGGCCGGGGCTCCCGCCCGGGCGCTGCTCACGATGGATAAGCAAGCTGCCGAGTTACTCCAACGGGTGCGCCGCGCGGCTATGCCGGAAGGCCAAGCCATACTTCAAAGCAAAGCCGGCGGCAACGCGGCGTGGCTCCGTCAACGCGGCGAAATGCGTCTGGAGCCGGGTGGTCCCTGGCTGCCGTTCGTGGCACAGGAGTGGTTCGAGGGCGGCGACATCGATTTCCGCTGGCGAGCCTGGGCCTCCATGGGTCCGCTTCTGCGCCTCCGCGTGGTGGATGCCTTCGAGCATGGCAAGGGCGCGTTGACGGCTTCGATCTTCGGCGTCGTTCCGGTGGCGCGGGCGCGAGGCAGCGTCGTCGATCACGGCGAAGCGCTGCGCGGCCTGGCGGAGCTCCCGTGGCGTCCCTTCTCGTTTCGCGAAACATCGCGCCTGAGTTGGGAGGCCCCGGCGGCGGACCAGCTCCGCGGCGTTTTTGACGACGGCAAGACTCGGGCCGCCGTGGAGTTCGAAATCGACTCCGAAGGACGTGTCCTGGGAGGCCGGGCGCGCCGCGCGCGGGCCCTGGGAAAGTCGTTCGTGGACACGGAGTGGTCGGGAACATTCGGAGATTACCGCACTTTTGGCTCCCTCCGCGTGCCGGCTGCAGCCGAGGCCGTTTGGCACCTGGCGGAGGGGCCGTTCCCCTACTGGCGCGGCCAGGTCACCGAGTTCCGGCTGCTCTGATAGCAGGGCGCCGCGAGGAGCGCCACTTGCCCGGCCTGCCTCGACGAGCCCGGTCGACCCTCACGACGGGAGTATGTTACCGTTTGAGCAGAATGCGATTTTGCAGTGTCCTAAGTATGATTACCGCGATTGGTGCCGGGTTGGGCGGCGCGGTGTGGTTGCAGGGACAGGATGCATCCCCGAGCAGTGGCGCGGCGGTCCGGGCGGTCGGTCTTCCGCCGAGGCTGGCGCCGTCGGATTATCAGTCTCATGTGCAGGCAGGCACGTTGACCCTGGCCGCCGAATTCATGGGGCATGGCATCCCTACCGAAGAGGGCGGGCCCTACGCGAGCGATCTTTATGTGGTGGTGAGTGCGGCTCTCTACGGCCCACCGGGTACCAAAATCCAGTTGAACAGCAGCGACTTTTCCCTGCGCATCAACGGCAAGAAGCCTCCGCTGCCGGGCCAGCCTTACGTGCGCCTGTTTCCCACCCTGAGAGATCCGGACTGGGAGCCGACCAAGGCGGAGCAGGATCAGATTGCTCTGGCCAGCGCCGGCGCCGCTGGCGGGCGAGGAGGTAGCCAACCCACGTTTCGGCCCGCGCCGTTGCAGATGCCCATCGAACGGCGGCACACGATGGAGCAGCGAGTGCTCAAGGCGTCGCTACCGGAAGGAGAACGCGCGCTTCCCCAGGCCGGACTCCTGTATTTCGATTGGCGCGACCTCAAAAGCATTCGCAGCATGGAACTGGTGTACGCGGGACCCGCGGGAAAAGCGAGTCTGACGCTCGAGAAGCCTTAGCAGCTCGCAAGAACCGCTCCTTCGCAGTCGCGGCTCTGAAGGAAAAGCGCCGAGCGACGTCACAGGTTGTCACATCCAGTCCCACCGGAGGCAAAGCTGAGCCGCGCCGCGCCAGCAAGCGGTGCTTTTAGACTAGAGTTCCAGCTTCCCGTTCAACACCAGGTCCTTCAATTTGAACTCGACGTTGCGGTAGGGCGAAGGCACGCCGGGAAGGTACAGCTCGAAGATCACGGTCTTGTCGCTCAGCTCCACCTGGCGCGGGAATGCCAGGCGCAAATAGGGATCATTTTGCGAGGGCGGAAAACTGCCGCTCAGCTTGATTTTCTTCTTGCCGGCGCGCAGGGTGGTTTGCTGCTCCATCTTTCTGACCTCGGACTCATCCAGGAAACCTTTGTTGTTCTGGATGCGCACGGCCAGCACGATCTGCGCGGTGTGATTGTCTTCCATCCACAGCCGGTATTCGGTGTTTTCGGGAATCGGGGTCCCGGGCCGTCGGCGCAGTTCCGCGCGCCGCTCACGCTCTTTTTCGGCCGCCTGAATAGGGCCGGCAGTGGCCAGGAACACCTGCACCCCGGGCGCGCCGCCGCCCACTCCCGGCGCCGCACTACTCTCAGGACCCTCCACGATCTGCGCCCAGGGCGAATCGGCCATCAGGGACTGCAGTTGAACATCGGTCCATTCCACCGGCGGCGTGCTCACCCAGAACGGATCGGCGAAGAGAAACAGCGCGGATAACAGCGCGATCATCGCAAAAACTCCTTACTTACAGCGCCTTGATTACATCGAGGTCCACATTGCCGCCCGAAAGCACCAGGCCCACGCGGCCCTGGCCGAAGGGCAGCTTGCCCGAGAGCGCCGCGGCAGCGGTGACGGCGCCGCTCGGCTCCACCAGAATCTTTAAGCGCAGCAGCAGGAACTTCATGGCGTCCAGGATTTCAGAGTCGCTCACCAGCACCACGCGCTCGACGTTGCGCTGGATGATGGGGAAGGTAAGCTCGCCGGGCGCGGGGCTGCGCAGTCCGTCGGCGATGGTCTGAGGAGGGGGGATCTCCACGCGGCGGCCTTGCGCCAGCGATAGGAACGTATCGTTGGCGTCGGCCGGCTCGACGCCGATCACGCGAATCGAAGGCCGCAGATGCCTGGCCGCGATGGAGCAGCCCGAGATCAATCCTCCGCCGCCCACCGGGACCACGATCGCATCCAGATCGGGGACCTGCTCCAACAACTCCAGCGCCGTGGTTCCTTGGCCGGCGATGGTCCAGGGATGGTCGAAGGGAGGGACCAGCGCGGCTCCGGTTTCCTCGGCGATGCGCTTGCCGATGGCGGTGCGATCCTCTCGCAGGCGGTCATAGGTGACGACGCGGGCGCCGTAGCCGAGCGTGGCTTCAACCTTCGAGCGAGGCGCGTCGAGCGGCATCACCAGGGTTGCGGAGGCGCCCCAGGCTCGTGCGGCGATGGCCACGGCTTGCGCGTGGTTGCCGCTCGAATACGCGACCACGCCGCGCTGCAGTTGCTCGGGCGTCAGCCGCGAAACGAAGTTCGACGCGCCGCGGATTTTGAAGGCTCCGCCGGTCTGCAGATTCTCGCATTTGAAAAACGCCTGAACGCCCGCGGCCGCATCGAAGCTCCGCGAGGTCATAACCGGGGTGCGTTTGGCGATGGGGCGGATGCGGAGGCTGGCCTCCTGAATGTCACTAAAGGCGATGGTCGGGGTTTCAATAACCGGCATGTTTATCGACGACATTTTCGAGAGGCTGCCCGGCCAGGAAGCGTTGCAGGTTTTCGAGAAACGCATCCACCGCGGGACCCAGAAATCCTTCCACCCGGTCGGCAGTGTGCGGGGACAGCAGCACGTTGGGCATGCTGTAGAACGGGTGCCCCGTCGGCAGCGGCTCGACCGCAAAAACGTCCAGCGCCGCGCCGCGAATTCTTTTCGATTGGAGCGCGTCGATCAAGGCGGGTTCGTCGACCACGGGACCGCGCCCGACGTTGAGGAACACGGCGTCCGGCTTCATGGCCGCGATTTGAGGGGCGCCAATCATGCCGCGCGTCTCGGCGGTGAGCGGCAGTACCGCCAGAAGATAATCGCTGGCGGCGATCAGGTCATTCAATTGCGCGGGTTGTGAGAAGCTGCGATCCACCAGCGGGTCCGGCGCGGCCGGCTTTCGTCGCAGCGCCGCGATCTTCATCTCGAAAACTTTGGCGCGCGCCGCCGCAGCGCTTCCGATCGACCCGTAGCCGATAATGCCCAGCGTCTTGCCTTCCAGCCGGCCGGCGATGAAGGGCTCCCACACTCCGGCCTGCTGCTGGCGGATGACGCGGCCCAGGTCGAAGGCGAAGTACAGCATCGCGGCGGCGACCCAATCGGCCAAGGGCCAGCGGAACACCCCGCGGCCGTTGGTCAAAGGCGCCGGATGGGCCAGCAACTCCGGAGTGAGGATTCCCTCGACGCCGGTCCACAGCGAATGGATCCAGCGCGCGCGCCCGGCCAACGGAACAACTCCCTGGAGCAGCTTGGCGCTGGAGGTGGCGTACAGAATCGCATCCGCCTCCGGCGCGAGCGCGGTCAATTCCTGGGGATCGTTGGTAACGAGGGTGCGGACCTGGGGAGGGATCTGCTCCAGGAGCTTCACATACGGCGCCGAGGGGTCGGCGATTACCAGCAGCGTCGGAGCGTCCATCGCAAAAACTAGAATAACGTGCCACACTGAAGTCGTGCCCGAACATTGCACCTGCGGAGCCTTGCTGCCGGAAGACGCGCGCTTCTGTCACAAATGCGGCAAGCCGCAGCGCGAAGAAGACCTGAGGATTGAGGAAGCCGAGGCCCAGGTCCAGGCCGCTCCGATCCCGGCGCCGGTCCTGTTTCCACCGGTCCTGCCGCCTGCGGCCGTTCCTCCCATCGGATTCCGTAACCGCACAGCGGTGCGGGCGGCGATGCTGGCGGGCGTCGCGGGAGTGCTCCTGTTTGCTCTCACCGGCAGGATTCTGCCCCCGGCGTCGAGCCTGGGATTGATCGCGGCCGGATTCCTGGCGGTGTACCTGTACCAGCGGCGGACCGGATACCGCATGTCGGTGATTAACGGCGCGCACCTGGGCTGGATCAGCGGGATCTTCGGATTCGCGATCATGGCGATAGTTCTGGTCGGGGTGGTGATGGCGCTGTCCGATCCGGCCATGGTGGATTCGATGCGCCAGCAACTGCAAGGCGCCGCGGCGGGGGAACAGGCGCAGATTGATGAGATGATCCGCGTGGTGCACAACCCGTCCTTGATGCGGATGGGCGTGGCGGTGACGTTCCTGCTATTCACCGTGTTTCCGGCTTTCGGCGGCGCGTTAGGCGCGAAGCTATTAGAGCGTCGCGACTAGAAGCTGATCGCCCGGCTGCTCCATCCTGCCCCCGCCCTGGTTCGCCGCGACAGCGACACTCGCCCGACCGGGTTAAGCTAAGGAAGAGAGCTATGAACGTGACCGTCCAAATTCCCGACGATCTTGCCCCGCGCCTTATGGCTGGCGGTCACGACTTGTCACGGGAAGCGCTCGAATTGATTGCGGCAGAAGCTTACCGTCAAGACCGTATCACCAAGCCGGAATTGCGGCGGCTCCTTGGGATCGAGACAAGTTACCAGCTTGATGGTTTCCTGAAAGCCCACGACATCTGGATCGAGTACACAATGGAAGATGCCGAGCGGGAGCGCCGCAGCCTGGACCGCTTGGGCGTTTAATAAATGCGGCTGATTGTGGCTGACACCAGCCCGCTGATTTATTTAGTTCTGATCGATCACATCGACATCCTGCCGCGGTTGTTCGAAACCGTGCTGATACCCGAAGCGGTACATACCGAACTCAGCCACCCGCTCGCTCCTGCACCCATCCAGGCATGGGCGGCCTCCCCTCCGCCATGGTTACAAGTGAAACAGGTCCCCACTGTGGCTCAGGATGTTCTTCGACCGTTAGACGCCGGGGAACGAGCGGCAATCATCCTTGGGCTGGCGATACATGCCGATCTCGTTCTGATCGACGAGCGCAAAGGGACGCAGGCGGCGATCGACCACGGTCTGGAGGTTACTGGAACGCTCGGCATTATGCAGCGCGCCGCCAGGCGAGGCCTCCTCAATTTGGCGGATGCGTTCGATCGGCTTAAACGCACGAATTTCCGCTATCGGCAAGAGATCATGGATAAGCTTCTAAGCGAAATCTCCGGCCAAGCGTAAACGGAGCGAGCGTTGCGCTCGGGTTGATCCGCGCGGCTTGCCAGGATTACTGCTTGGCCTCGCCGCCCGGAGGCCGCACCCGATTCTGGGCCTGCTTCACCAGCGCGACTCCCAGCAGGATAATCGCCATCGCGACGGCTTCGCGGGAGCTGAACGGCTCGCCGTAGAGCCACACGCCGAGCAGCACGGCCACCAGCGGGTTGACGTAGGAATAGATCGAGGTGATGGCGACTGGCAGCCGCGTGACCGCGATCACGTAGGCGCTGTAGCCGATAATGCCGCCGAAGACGGTCAGGTAGAGGGTCGCGGCGAGACCGCGCTCGGTCCAGTGGACGTGCGGGCCGGCCAGGGCGGGAATCAGGAACGCGACTCCGGTGGCCAGCATCTGAATCCCGGCGTTGACGATGGGATGCGCCGTGGTCCCGCGCCCCTGCATGGCGACGCGACGCTGCAGGATCGAGCCAGCGCCCCAGCCGGCGTAACCGGCCTGAATCAGCAGGAAGCCGGCCAGCATCAGGCGAAAGTTTCCGAAGCCGGTGTCGCCGGGCCAGACCAGCAGGGCCGCTCCCGCTGCGCCGACGGCCAGGGCCGCGATGGTCGGGGCGTGCAGCGGCGCGCCTCCGGGCATAGCCGCGTCCATTCCCACCAGCCAGAAGGAGGCGGTTGCGACGAACAGGGACGCTAGCCCGGATATCTCACCAGGCTGTTGGCAAAAGGCCGTCCTTCATGGCATAACTGAGTTTCCAGACAGCAGTTAGAGGCAAAGAGAGGACGGCCTTCGCTATGACAGAGTGTAACCAATCGAGCTTCGGATTTGAAGCGTTGGGAAGACGGGAGATTGTGAGCCGTTTCGATGGCGGGACGATCAGTTCCGACGGCGGGGCATTGCTGTTGCGCCAGACGGACAAGCGTCTGAACCTGCTGCCGCGTCTGGCGGGATGTTTTCTGGACGGCCGGAATCAGAATCTGGTTGAGCACCCGGTGCAGCAGATGCTGTCGCAGCGGGTTTACGGTCTGGCTCTGGGCTACGAAGACATCAACGATCACGAGCAATTACGCAAAGATCCGGTCTTCGGCATTCTGGCGGGGCGGGAAACACTGGAGGAACCGCTGGCGGGCAAGAGCACATTGAATCGGATGGAACTGGGTACGGGGAGCGCGGACCGTTACAAGAAGATCACCTACTGGAAGGACTCGCTCGACGAGCTGATGGTGAAGGTGTTCCTCGAATCGCACGACGGCGTTCCCGGCGAGATCGTTCTGGATGTGGACACCACCGACGTGCCGCTGCACGGCAGGCAGGAAGGCCGCTTCTTTCACGGCTACTACGACAACTATTGCTATCTGCCGCTGTACGTGTTCTGCGGCGATCACGTTCTGTGCTCACGATTGCGGGAAGCCAATCACGATGCCTCTTTCGGCTGTCTGGCGGAGATTCGCCGCATTGTGGAGCAGATTCGCGCAGCATGGCCGGAAGTGAAAATCGTGCTGCGCGGGGATTCCGGTTTCTG
>CAWISY010000002.1:0-12222 GCA_963838455.1 Bryobacterales bacterium | reverse complement strand
TACAGGCTGTTCAGGTAAATTCCTGGTCCGCCCATCACGACAGCGGCACAGACGTTCTGCGGCACGGAGAAAGCGGCGCTGATATAGATCTCATCGTAATCGCAGGTATTAAAGACGTGAACGTTGTCTGTCACCGGGTTCAGGAAAACTGCTCCCGCGGGAGCGCCGTTTTGGCTGATTCGAAGCTGCGGGGACGGGTCGCCCACGGCGGCGGCGTTCGATTCAAGCGCGAATGGAATCTGGAGGGTGATACCGGTGATCGGGCTGCACGGCGCGAAGCAACTGGTCTGATAGATACCGCGGAGCGGGAGGTTGGTGACAGTGGCGGCCTTGCCCTGAATCAGATCCACTGAGATGCCGCCGAGGGTCAACGGAAGGCCGTTGGGTCCGTCCACCGGAACGATGGGCGAAGTGATCGCGGTGGTGACGCCATACACCTGGAGAACGATCACCTGCCCGGGTGCGACGGCCAGGGCGGAGGACGGAAAGGAGTACCCGGACCCGGCCAGGTTGATGGCGCTCGAAGGAGTCGAAGTGGGCTGCGCGCTGGAGAGCACGACAACCAACAGCGCAGGAGCGATCCGAAGAACGGTATTCATGAGTAGAAGTTCCCCTCTCCAACGTAACGGGTTATTCTTCGCGGAGCGCCTCCGCCGGGTTTAGCCGCATCAATCGGAAAACGGAAGGGAGGCCAGCGAGCGACGCGGCGCAAATCAAGCTCACGGCGACTGCGGCTAGGGTCCAGGGATCGGCCGGTTTTATTCCCCATATTACTTTGACGATCAGCCGCTCGCAGGCCCACGCCAGCCCACAACCCGCCAGCGCTCCGGCAACGGCCCACCGCACCACCGGCGTGGTTGCCTCCCGCAACACATGGCCGAGCGAGCCTCCCAGCGCCAGCCGGATCCCGAACTCGCGCCTTCTCACCGCGGCCAGATTCGCCAGCAGACCGTAGATTCCCAGCGCGGCCAGGATCATGGCGAGCGCACCCATCGCGCTCACCAATACCGCCAGGAAACGTTGAAAGCTGACCGCGGCCCACTTCAGGTCATAGATGGTTTGAAACTCGGCCAGCGGGAGCAACGGATCAACCGAGCCAACGGCCTCTTCGATGAGGCGGCGCAGTTGAGCCTCCGGAAGCGAGCTGCGGACGATCCATTTGGGCGAAAACCAGGTGTGGAAAGTGTCAAAGGCCTGCTGCGGCGTCTGCGCCGCGGCAATGTAGACCGCCGGCGCTTGCTGAATCGTTTCCAGATAGTCGAACCCCGGACGCTGTTCCAGATTGCCCACCACCCCGACGATCGAGCAGCGGAGGCTTGGCAGCACCACCCCGATCGGCTCCAGCCCGGGCAGGTAGCGTTTCACAAAAGCTTGATTGACGATCGCGACGTGCTGCGCCTCCATCGTATCCGTACTCGAAAACGAGCGTCCGCGGAGCACCGGAATCCCCAGCGTTTCGAAGTAACCAGAGCTGACGTAGTTGAGGTTGACACCGATCATTGCTCCGCGGCGGGCGTCCGGGAGCGGCGAAGGCATGCCGATGTTCATCCACCGCTCGTAAGGAAGATGAGCGCCGGCGGAAGCTGCGTCGATACCCGGCGTCGCGCCCAGCTTGGCAAGCACCTGCTCGAAGAGCCGATCGGTTTTCGCAGAAGTGTTGTAGCGCGCATCCTGCAGCGAGAAGCTCGCGGTCAGGATATGCGCCGGATTCATTCCCGGATCGAGGCTCGATATTTTAAGCAGCGTATGTAGCAGCAGACCCGAACCGGCAAGTAGCGGAACCGTGAGCGCAAGCTGGCCCGCGGCGAGTGCCCCCAGCGGCAGCAGGCGCGAGCTCGCGGCGAGGGATCGGTTCGCGAGACCGCGTCCACTGAGACGCTCCGCCCGGAGCCCTTCGCGTACCGCCATCCACACCGGCACCACAGGCGCCATTGCGCCGGCCAGAACCGACAGCGCGATCGCCGCGGCCGCCACGCGCCAGTCGAGCGTCACAGTTTGGAGAACCGGGTAGATGGTCGCGCCCAGAACTTGAATCGCGTGCAGGCTCCAAGCGCCGATCAGGAAACCGAGCGCGCCGCCCGCCAGAGCCACCGTCAGGCTCTCCACGATAATTTCGCGCGCGATGCGGCTGCCGGTCGCGCCCAACGCAAGGCGGGTGGCGAACTCGCCCGAACGTCCCGAGGTGCGGGACAGGATCATTCCGCTCACATTGGCGCAGCCGAGTACGAAGACCAACGCTACGGCGGCCCACAACAACGTCAGCGGAAGCCGCAGCCCCTCCATCAATCCCTCCTGGAGAGGAACAGCACGGAGCTGCGCATGCGGTTGGCGCTGGAAGCGGCTCAGGCGTCCCACTAGCGGCGCGAACTGCGCGCTGGCTTGATCCATCGTGACGCCGGGCTTGAGACGGAGCAGAATTCCATAATTCTCTCCGCCTCCCTCGCCGGTGTGGCTGGGCCGCAGTGGAGTCCAAAGATCGGCCGGGGTGTTGGATTGGAATCCCGCGGGCATGACCCCGATCACGGTGGAAGGCTCGCCGCGGAGCAGAACGGATTGCCCAACGATGTGCGGATCGCCGCCGAATTGCTGGAGCCACAGGGAGTGGCTAAGGATCGCCAGAGGCGGCCCTCCGGGCACGTCTTCCGCGCGATCGAATTCGCGCCCTAAAGCCGGCGCGACGCCCAGGACGCGGAAGAATCCAGCCGAAACTCTCGCCTGCCGGACGCTCATCGCGCGGCCTGCGGCGCTCAAATTGACGCTGGCAACCAGACCGTAGACCGAGGCATCGGCGACGCTGGCAAGATCGCGGACCGCCTCCCAGGTTTCGCCATCGTGCGAATCGTCGAGCTCGTTTGTGCCCCGGATCATAACCACGAGTTGGGCCAGACGCTCCGGCTGAGGATAGGGCATCGGGCGCACCAGCGCCGTGTTGACCACCGACAGAACGGCGATGTTCGCGCCAATCGTGAGCGCGAGAATCACCATCACGGTGACCGAAAATCCTGGATCGTGAAAGAGCCGGCGGAAGGCGAGCCGCAAGTCTTGTGGCATGTCCGTGTAGTGATGCATTTCCCGGTCCACTGCTAAGCCGTTGATCGGACGCAGTCCGCCGCGCCGGTGTGTCCGGTTATGGGACACGATGAGCACCATCCCCGGCCAGGGCGAACGCGGCACGAAGCAACGACGTGGCCTCTCCCGGTTCCCCGACCCGTTCGTGCCGAGTCCAAGTTTAGAATCGAGCCGTTCGGCAGAGCCGCAAGCTGTGGCGGATGGCTTACCGGGCTCCTCTCCCGAACCCGTCAGAATGTTACATTGGGATACCAGGACGGCCAGAGCGAGGGAACTCGGAAGTGGAGGTAACTGGAGCGATGCGGTTCGCATTGATTCTCGTTAGCTTGTGCGGGACGGCAACCAGCGCCTGGCCGCAGAGCGCGCTCGCGATCACCGACGAGGGCTGGAAGCTGGAGAGCGCCGGCAATGCCACGGAGCTCGAAACCAGGTTGGAGCGCGCTGCCAACGCAACCCCTCCCAACGCCGCGGCGATCCGCACTTACGCCGAATTCTTAGAGCGCTATCGCGACCCGGCGGCTCGCGCCCAGTACGCCAAGCTCGCACGGCTTCTCGACAACACCTCGGCATGGGCATCTGACCGCGCTCAGGCCTATCGCCAGCTCACCCTGCTCGATCTGGAAGCCGGGGATCGGGACGCCGCCGCGCAGCACCTGGCCGCGTTCACCGACGCGGGCGGATCGGGCTTGTCGCTGACCGCGCCGCGGGCTCGCGCGCAGTCTCTCGGCGGCGATGCCGGTTCCATCGAAATCCCCGGGCCTGCTTCGGCCTTCGCGCGTCTGGCCGCACTGGCTCAGGACACTCGTCCGGAGGAACTGCTGCCCGCGCTGGCGCGCAACGTCGCGACTAACGGTTATCAGACCGCGCTCGGCACGGTGGGGCTGGAGCCGACCGAGTATCTCAAGCTGGTCATGCGCTATCTCTCGCAGGCGCGGGAGCTGGAAAAACTCGCCGGGCCGGATAAGGTCCTGCGCATCGAGACTTGCGATTCCAGCGCCACCAACGATCTGCTGCGCGTGCTCGGCTACCGCATGCGCGGCGGCTGCGGCTCCGACGTGGTGCTGGAGACGGTCAACGCGTCGCGCGCGTTCTTGACCATCGATTCGGGGTTTCCCTTGTCGCAACTGGAACAGTCGCTGCGCCTGAACAAGCTGTTCACCCTGGACTACCATCCCTCGCGCGTTCCGCTGCTATACGACCTGGCGTACTGGCAAACGGCGGCGGAGAAGAGCGAAGGCGAATTCATCGACAATTTTCTGGCCGACCCGGCCTTGTGCCGCTTGTATCTGGGGCTTTCAAAGTTGGATCCGCAAACCGCGGAGGAGCTGCGCAAACAGGTCCCGGGGCCGCGGCTGAAGCTGTACGCCAACGTTCTGGATTTCTTCGGCGACATGTTCGAGATCCGCGACGGCAAAGCCAGCGTGCCGGGCGGCGCTCGCGCGGAGAAGGCCTGGGCAGAGCTGGCCGGGGCGGAGCCGGCCAAGGGCGCCGCGTTCCTGGAAAAGCTGCTGACGCGCGATGACGGCTGGCTGGCCAGCTATTTCGACGCCCTGGCGCGAATCGACGGTCCGGTGCGCGATTACCTGACCGATCCGGACCGGCTGAAGCGCTTCTATGCGGCCATTCGCGGACGCGTCACCAGCCCCGGGCCCGCGCGCCCGGTGTTCCGCTCCAACACCGACATGCTGCTGCTGACCGCTAGGCTGCGCATGGACGCGGACGGAAGGCCGCACATTCCCGGCGGCCTGGAGGTGTGGAAGAACCTGTTCATTAATTATCCGCGCGGGAAGTTCGACGCCAAGTTGACGCGCGCCGCGCCCGCCTGGAAGGACAGCGATGATGTGCTCGAAGCGCTGTTCGGATTGAGCCGCAAGCTGGCCGAAAACGAACCGCTGAAGATTTTCATGTCCTTGACGGATGTGGACCGCACCCGCACCAAGCCTCTTGAACCCGCGACGGCGGACCGGCTGGCGCGGGAGTATCGCGACATGTCGGCGCAATACTCGCTGTTTGCGGAGGCGCCGGAGCTGAGCGACAAGACCATCCTGGCGTACCTGGATGCGGCGCACGCCATCTCCCAGATTCGCGACATGGAGCAGCGCGCCGACACCGCCGGAACATTTCAGGCTCTGGCCGGACTGTGGCAGATTTTCCGGCGCCAGGGGTCGATTTCGACTTCCGAATCGGACCAGGTTCTGGCGGCCTTGATCGCACCCTTCGGAAGAATTCAGAACAGCCGGGAATTGTTTGACGCCGGGATGGGCGGCGTCAAGCTGCTGCTGAAGGGCGCAAAATCGCCGGCGGCCAATGCGGGCTCCAAAATCTCGGCGCAGGACGCGATGCTGGATCTGCTGGCCGGCACCGCGGCGGAGAACTCCTCTGAAGTTCACACGCGCATGATCCAGGAGATGATCCGGATCTTCGAAGCGCAGAAGCTGGTGGCGCTCAACACGCTGTTTGACCTGGCCGACAATCTGGACAGCGTCAGCCGCGGCGAAAAATTCAACACCGCTCTGGCCGGGAAGCTGGCCACGCGCCTGAGCGATATTCAACTGCCCCACGGAACGCTCACGCAGGCGGAATCTTCCGTTCTGGCGTTCGGATACTACACCAGCAAGCACGTGGATGCGCAGCGCAAGATCAACCTGCGGGCGGCGATCGAGAAAGCCGCCAACGATCCGCAGAAGCTGAAGGACCTGCGCGGGCAGCTCGCGCCGTTCCTGCGCGACACGCTGGTGGGCTTCAATTATATTCACTACGCCCCGCCGGGCGCGGAGGTGCTCAACACCAACCCGCTGTTCGTGCGCAGCCACGATTTCCTGGGCTCAGACAACGCGGTGATGACCTGGAAGCCGGCCGATGTGTACGGCTCCGGCTGGCCGGAAAACGCGGGAGGGCGATTGATGGGATCGCTCTCCGGGCTTCCCTACGCGCTGGCCATGGCGGAGCAGAACTTCCTGATCCCGCGCAAGGAGCAGGCGCTGATCTGGGGAGATCTGGCGCCGCAGATGATCGTCACGGCGGTGGTTCCGCGGTGGTGGAACGTTGCTCCGGTGCAGCTCCACTGGGTGGATGTGAATATGGCTTATGCCCAGTCGCTGCTGGCGGAGGCAGCCTTGAGCGCGCCGCGGCGGACGCAGGTGGAAACCGCTCTGGCGCGTTTCGCTTCGCCGGGCAGAATGTATAAAATCGATGCCAAGCTGGCTGCGGGCGATGTACCCGGGGCCGTTGAAAACGTGCTGCCATCGGAACTCTACGCGATGGCCGGGGAACTGGCGGGCGCGGACAAGGATTCGCCTCTGGCCGCCGCGCTGCACCGCATGTCGCAGGAGAACGCTGCGGGCTTGAGCGCACGCGCGATTTCACACGCCTTCGGCAGCCCCAAACCCACGCTGACCACTTCCTTTCAGCCGGAGCTGCTGAACCTGCGCACCTTCCCCACGCTGATGGGTTACTCGAGCCGCATTATGGCGGAGAGCTGGGAGTCGAACCTGTTGTACTACGCCGCGCTGGCAGACCAGATTCACGTCGCGCCGCAAGAGCTGAACCTGCTGGTTCCGGAGTGGACCCAGCAAACCGTGCAGGACATTTTCGCTACCCACCTTGAAGATTGGCCCGCCCTGCTGCGCTCGCTGAGAACCGTGGGAAATGAGGCGTTGGAGCAGGCAAACAAGGAACGTTTGCGCGCCGCTCGGGATCAGTAAACAGGAAACGGAGGGACCGGCCATGATTCGAAGACTAGGGTTAATTTTTGTACTGGTCGCGCTGGCTTTGGCGCAGGATCGTCCTACGTTCAAGGTGAAGGTGGACCTGGTGGTGCTTAGCTTTCAGATCACCGACAGCAAGGGGCACTACGTGAACGGGCTCAAGCCCAAGGACTTCCGGATTCTCGAAGACGGAGTCCAGCAGAAGGTGAACTCCTTCTCCGAGGGCGACCAGCCTCCGGTCACCGTGGCCGATGATGGAACGGTGAAGCCGATGGTGCTGGGCGCCGGCGCCGAGGCGGATTCGCCCGAGGCTCGCGCGGAGATGCTGGTGGGGACCAGCGTGTTCGTCCTGTTCGACACCAGCAACTACATGTATCGCGGATTCGTCTACGCCTCCGACGCCATCGCCGATTTTATCCGCGGCCTGGACCGCTCCGATTCCGTGGCGGTGTACACCTATAGCCGCAATCTTTCGCGCGCAGCTCCGTTATCCAAGGAGCGCGACGATGCGGTGATCGGTTTGCGCAGCGCTGTCGCCGGCGACGATTCGGCGCTATACAACGCGCTGCTGCTGACGCTCCGCGATGCGGCCAAAGTCGCGGGGCGCAAAGTCGTGATCGTGTTCTCGAACGGCCCCGATAACGCCAGCATGGTGGCGCCGGACGACGTGCGCGCCGTAGCCGAGGACGAAGGCATTCCGATCTACGTGATCTCCACCAACGAGGTGAACAACGATCCGATTTCCTCCAATGTGTTCAAGCGCATCTCCACCCGGACCGGCGGCAAAGCGTATTTCGCGCGCACCTGGCAAAAGCAGGTGGAGGCGTTCGAGGCGATCCGCGAGGACCTGGGCAACTCCTACACCATCACCTATTATCCGCAAGCCAATCCCAACGAAGGCTTCCGCAAAATCGCGGTGGAGATTTTGTCGGACCCGGGCAAGAAGTATCGCATTCAAGTGCGCCCGGGTTACCGGCCCAAAGGCGGGTTTTGATTGAGACAGCCGGGCGTCCCGATGCACTACAATCGGGGGTAGATACATGGCAAGCCACGAAGCAGCGACGAAAGGCGATATTGAGAGCGTTGTTCTCTTGATTCAGCAACTGATTCATCAGTTAGAGAGCAAGGTGGACCGGCTAGATAACAGGTTCGACGCAGTTGACCGGCGATTCGAGGCGATGGAGAACCGCCTGGACCGGCTGGGCGACACGATGATCCACCTAAACAGCCAAGTCACGACCTTCACGCGCTGGGCGGAAAGCACGGATCGCGCGCAAAACTCCATTCTTGGCACTCAAACCGCGCAGCAGAAAGCGATCGACAGCTTGAATGAGCGTGTCACACGCCTGGAACAGCGTAACGAGCAGCGCAACCAGAACTGACTATCGCGCCGTCCCCAGCGGGCGGTCGGTTTGGAAATACTTTTTGTAGGCCGCGATCCAGTCCATCGAAATATCGCGCTGCGCCGTAGCCAGATCCACCTGCCCATCGCAGACCATCTCATGCAGCCGATCCTCCAGCGCGTCCTTCACACTCGCATTCCAGACCGTCTCCGAATACGACTGCGGCCATAAATTATGAATGTCGTCGGCGCCGCCGAGGGCGGGCGTAATCAGGTAGTCGACCTCATAGGCGCGCGTTTGCGAAGCGGAGATTCCGTACTCGGCGAAAACCTGGCGCTGCAGCGAATCGGGGACAGCGCGGTTATTGGGCTGCGTCGCCGAGCAGACTTGATTCCGGCTGGCCAGAATCGCCGCGCCGGGGGTCAGGTCCGCGTTGGGAACCGAGAGCGCCCGGCTCACCGCGACCGTACGCCGGAGGGAGGTCCAGTGGCCGGCCACGACCGTCGCGAAGGCAGCGATAACCAGGATGGCGGCGATCTGCATCCACACCGGCGGCGGCCAACGGGACACAGAAGCTCCCCCCGGCGAGGGCATCTGCGCCAGGCGAGCTTTTAGAAGAGCGCGAGGACCGGCAGCCGGAGGCAGCCCGGGACTGAGGTTGCGCTCATGCACCTTCATGAACACCGCGATGGCGGATTCGATCTCCTGGCGCCGCGCCCGGCACGACCAGCAGTCTTCCAGATGCGCCGCGACCTCGGCGGCCTGGTCCTCGGCCAGCTCGCCGTCAATGGCCAGCAGAAGATCTTCGTCGGAGATATGATCCGCAAACTCCATCGTTTACTCCGTGCTTCGATCCACGGCCCCCTCTACAAATTCGCCGCGCGAGCCAGGCGCGCCAGGGACCGGCTCAAGGACATCGACACCGCGCCGAGCGACATGCCCAGAACCTGCGCGATCTCGCGATAACGCAAGCCTTCAGCGCGCAGAATCAGACAACGGCGATCCTGCTCCGGCAGGACCCGAAACACAGCCAGCAGCTTTTGTTGCGTTTGACTGGTGGCAACCTGAGCTTCCGGATCGGGCGCGGGATCGGCAAACAGAGCCGCCTGCTCCGCCGATTCGGAAAAGCTCGCATGGGCGGACACCGCGGCCGCGCGGCGCTTCAACGCCAGATTGTGCGCCACCCGGAATACCCACCCGCGCAGGTTCTCGCGCGGCTTGCCCTGCTGCAGATGCTGGAACAAGGCCAGGAACACTTCCTGGATGATCTCTTCGCCATCCTGCACGGGAAGCCCGAAGTTCAGCGTGTAGCGCAGCAGGCGGCCGCGCAATTGATCGAACAGCTCGATCACCTCATGTTCAAGGGGCGAAGGCGCGGATGCAACGCTTTTCACGCGCGCCAGCAGCAACGCCGATTCTTCAGCCGCGATGCGCATCGTCACTATACTATAAGATTCCTTCGCGGGGCGGCCTGTTCAGGAGAAAAATGCCTGAACAGATGCCCGCGGCCCGGAATGTAGAAATATGCGTACCGCTTTGGCCTGGATCTCGCTGGTGGTGTGCCCTGCCCTGCTCTTTGCGCAAGCGCCGGCTCCGTCACCCACAGACCAAAGCGGCGGAATCGAGATCGCCGTCAAGGACCCCTCCGGCGCCGGGCTCCCGGTCTCGGGAAAACTGACGCCGATGGCCGGGGCACCGCGCGAGTTCTCCACCGATGCGCAAGGCACGTTCAAGTTCGAAAACCTGGCGCCGGGGCGCTACCGGATCGAGCTCAGCAAGACCGGATTTTCGGCGCAGACCCTCACCATCGACGTTCCGGCCGGCGCGCTGGTCACCCGCTCAGTGACTCTTGCGCTGGGGGCGCAATCCTCCAGCGTGAGCGTAGTCGCCGCCACGCCGCTTCCCGGCACCGACATCCCGATCGACGACATCCCTGCCCCGGTGCAAATCGCCAGCGCGCTCGATCTCCAGCAATCCGGCGCGCTGGACCTCTCTGACCTGATGAACAAGCGCCTCAATGGGGTCTACATCAACCAGAATCAGGAAAACCCGTTTCAACCCGACGTGAATTATCGCGGCTATGAAGCCTCGCCGCTGCTGGGCACTCCGGAGGGTCTCTCGGTTTACATGGACGGAGTCCGGCAGAATCAACCTTTCGGCGACGTGGTGGCGTGGGACCTGATTCCGAAAATCGCCATCGAGGAAATGGCTCTGATGCCGGGGTCGAATCCGCTGTTCGGACTCAACACGCTGGGAGGTGCGATTTCCGTCACCACCAAGAGCGGCCTGACCGAGCCGGGAGGATCGCTTTCGATCAATGGCGGCAGCTTCGGGAGGCGGGAAGGCGAGGCCGAATACGGAGGGTCGAGCGCAAAGACAGGATTGAACTGGTATGTTGCGGGAAATCTGTTCCGCGAAGACGGCTGGCGCCAGGATTCGCCCTCGGAGGTGCGCCAGGCGTTCTCACGAGTGGGATATCAACACGGAAAGGCGACCATCGGGCTGACCTTCGCCTACGCCGACAATTGGCTGACGGGCAACGGCACCCAGGACTTTCGCGCGCTGCAACAGAATTATTCCAGCGTGTACAGCGTCCCGGACATCACCTGGAACCACTCGCCGTCATTGAATCTGTTAGTGCAGCGCCAAGTATCGAGCAAGCTGAACTTTTCCGGCAACGCCTATTTCCGCTTCATTCGTGCCGACACCACCGACGGCAACGTGAACACGGACGCGCTGGGCAACGATTTGTATACACTCGCGCCCCAGGACGTTGCCGCGCTCCAGGCCGCCGGCTACAGTGGTTTTCCCACCACCGGAAGTCCCGCTGCACAGCCGTATCCGTACTTGAGCTGCTTCGCGCAGGTGCTGGAGGCCAATTCACCGGACAGTACCTGCACCGGCGTGATCACCAACGGCTACGCGCGCCAATGGAATTACGGAGTCTCCGGGCAAGCAACGTGGGTCTCCAAGCATAACCACTTCATTGCGGGCGCCGCCTGGGATCGCAGCGACGTCAAATTTCAGCAGTACACCCAATACGGCTACATCGCCGCCAACGGGCTCACCATCCTGCCGCTTCCCTCGTATGAGGACGGCAGCACGGTCGATGACGGCGGCAATCCTATCGACACGCGGGTCGCCCTGCGCGGCACAGTCTATACTGCCAGCGTGTTCGCCACCGACACGTTGAACCTGGGCAAGTGGGCCGTCACCCTTTCCGGCCGTTATAATCACACGCCTGTCAACAATACCGACCTGCTTCCGCCGGCTCCCGAAGGAGTGCGCGGCAACCTCAACGGAAGTTATGTGTTCCAGCGCTTCAATCCTTCCGCGGGATTCACCTATGCGCTTCCGCGAATGACCAGCATTTACTTGAACTACAGCGAGGCCAACCGCGCGCCGACCACCATCGAGCTGGGCTGCGCCGATCCGAATAACCCCTGCAATCTACCCAACGCCCTGTCGAGCGACCCTCCGCTGAAACAAGTGGTGACGCGAACCATTGAGGCTGGCATTCGCGGCACCATCGAGAACAACCTGCGCTGGAGTGCGGGATGGTTCGGCGGGCAGAATTACAACGACATCCTTTTTATCGCTTCTGAGCAGACTGGCTTCGGCTACTTCGCCAACTTCGGAAAGACCCGGCGTGACGGCGTGGAAACGGCCCTGAGCGGGCACGTTGGCAAGCTGACGCTGGGCGGAAATTATACCTTCCTGAACGCGACCTATCAGACCACGCAGGTCATCGACGGAAGCTTCAACAGCACCAGTTCGAGCGCGCTGGCCGGGCTGCCGGGAGAAGACGGCAGCATTACCGTCGTCCCCGGCGACTTCATTCCGCAAATTCCGCGCAGCATGTTCAAGTCTTACGCGGAATATCAGCCGGTAAAGAAACTTTCCATCGATCTCGATTTCATTGCTACGGGTCGAGCCTTTGCCCGCGGAAATGAAAACAATCTGGACCAACCGGATGGCGTTTATTACTTGGGCCCGGCGTACTCGGCCGGCTACGGCGTTGTGAATCTGGGCGCCCACTATCAGATCCAGGAGCGGACTCAGTTGTTCGTCCAGATCAACAATCTGCTGGACCATCATTTCAC
>CAWISY010000001.1:0-3511 GCA_963838455.1 Bryobacterales bacterium | reverse complement strand
TGCGGTGGTAGGTAAAACCGTCCCGCTCGAACACGCGGACGGGGCGTTTATAAGGCACCGGCCGGAGAGCGGCCATGCCGCTATCTGATGCTCATCGTAAGTCGATCGACCGAGACGAATTCCGGAGCGCGCCACTTATCGCCTTCGCGTTCATAACCGGCTTCCTGGAGAATCTCGTCGAGCGTTCCCAGGTCAGCACTGCTCTCAAGAAACCCCCGCACCGCGTCGCGGATGTTGCGCCGCGCTTCGTCGTCCGTTGCGCCGCAGCTCGACACGTCGAGCGCGGGCACATGCGCCACGAAGGTGCCACCTTCCCTAAAAATGTGCACGTCGAAGGAGAAATCTTCCATATCTTGGGGTTTCCTGTGAACGGTCTTCGTGCTTATTATTACTGATTTGGGCGTTAGCGGCCGCCCGTGAGCGCTCGAGTGGGCAGCCAGGTCGTCGTGACGTAGGATAACTCGTGCATGGGTGTCAGGTGGAGTTGCATTCCGCGCCGGATTTCGCGAGCATGGCTGGAGATGAAGCAGGCTTTCTCGATATCGCTGGCCGTGGCGGTGGCTGCCGCGCTGGGCGTCAGTGTGGCGCAGAATCCGGCGGATCAAGCGGCTCCGCCCGCGGCCAAGGCGAAAGGGACCTTCGCCAAGGGAAAGGGCAAGCGCAACCCGGCGCAGAGTCCGGCATCGCAGCCTGGGCCGCAGACCGTGACGCCGCAGACGTATCCGCCCGAACAAGTTCGTGCTGGCGAGCAGTCCTTCACCGCGCAGTGCGGCTTCTGCCACGGCCGGGACGCGGCCGGCGGGGAAGGCGGCCCCGATTTGACGCGCTCAGAGCTAGTCGCGCAGGATCTGCGGGGCGACAAGATCGCTCCGCTGGTGCGCAGCGGCCGCGCCAGCATGTCGCCCTTTTCCGACCTGAGCCAGACCGATGTGGACGCGATCGTCGCCTTCGTTCACGATCGAAAGACGAAGTCCGAAACGCTTACCGGAGGGCGGCAGACGGTGGACCCGGCGCAACTCGCCACCGGCAATGCCGAAGACGGCCGGGCCTACTTCAATGGAGCGGGAGGCTGCTCCGGCTGTCACTCGGCCACGGGCGATTTGGCCGGCATCGGCATGCGATACGAGGGGTTGGCGCTCATTCAAAGGATGCTCTACCCCACCGCCGGAAGGCCCGCGCCGCCGCGGCCGAAAGTGACGGTGACACTGGCAACTGGCGAGATGGTAAGCGGGCCGCTGGCGAGCCAGGACGAGTTCTCGATCGTGGTGGGCGAAGCCGGCACTGACAAAGCCGACACGCGCAAGAGCTACGACAAAACCGCAGTGAAATACAAGATCGACAACCCGATGTCGGCGCACTTTGATCAGCTCGGAAAATACACCGATGCGGACATGCACAATGTGTACGCTTATTTGAGCACCCTAAAATGAGGCGATTTTTACTCTTCTTCGGCGCGAGCCTGGGAGCGCTGGCTCAGGGCGTCGACGCCAACATGATGCTGCACCCGCCCGCCGATAGCTGGGTCACCTTCCATGGCGACTATTCCGGCCGCCGGCACAGCAGCTTGAGCGCGATTACCGCGGAAAATGTGGGCTTGCTCAAAGAGGT
This sequence comes from Bryobacterales bacterium, assembly GCA_963838455.1. Classification (GTDB taxonomy): domain Bacteria; phylum Acidobacteriota; class Terriglobia; order Bryobacterales; family Bryobacteraceae; genus Palsa-187. The sequence continues at coordinate 1,903 of CAWISY010000001.1, read as the reverse complement.
GTGGCGCTTTCACACCGAGCCCAATTCGCAGATCAAAGCCTCGCCGATTCTGGTGAATGGAATTCTGTACGTGACCGCGCCGGATCATATCTGGGCGCTCGATGCCCGCACCGGCAAGCAGATCTGGCATTATGAGAATCCTCCTAACAGCGCGTTTCACATCGGGCATCGCGGCGCGGCGGCGTACAAGGACACGGTGTACCTGACCACTCCGGATTGTCACTTGATCGCGCTCAACGCCAAGGACGGGACGGTCAAGTGGAATGTGGTGATTGCGGATTCCGCCAAAGGCTACTGGTCGACCAACGCTCCACTGATCGTGCGCAATCACGTGATGGTGGGGGTCTCGGGCGACTTCGATAATCTCCCCGGGCAGTTGAAATCCGTGGACGCGGAGACGGGCAAGACGCAATGGATTTTCTATAGCACTCCTCCTCCAGGAGTGACCGAGCCGGCCAGCGGCGGGGCCACCGGAGGCCAGATGTGGAACACCGGCACCTACGATCCCGAGCTGAATCTGGTCTTCGTGGGCACCGGCAACCCGACCCCGGTGTTGAACGGCGCCACTCGTCCCGGCGATAACCCGTGGACGTGCAGCATCGTCGCGATCAATCCCGATACCGGGAAATTGGCGTGGGGTTTCCAAGCCTCGCCGCACGACACGCACGATTGGGATGCCGCAGAAGTACCGGTGCTGGCCGATGCCGACTTCAACGGCCAGCCGCGCAAGATGCTGATGCAGGCCTCGCGCAACGGATACTTCTTCGTGCTGGACCGGACCAACGGCAAGAGCCTGCTGACCGCGCCTTTCGCCACCGTGAATTGGGCCAAGGGCATCGACGCGCAAGGCCGGCCGATTCCCGACCCGGCCAAGCAGCCCTCCAAAGACGGGATCCTGGTGGCGCCCAATGAAAGCGGAGCCACCAATTTCCGCACGCCCAGCTTCGATCCCAAAACCGGGTTGTTCGTGGTGAGTGCGCAGGACGGCTACGGTATCTACTTCTACCAACCCGCGCACGGCTCCTATGGTTGGGCCGGCGCCGATTATGGCGTGGCGGGCCGGGCGTTCCTGCGAGCCATCGATTACAAGACCGGCAAGATCGTCTGGAACCATCCGATCGGTGATGGAGCGGGGACGGCAGGTGTGCTCACTACCGACACCGGGCTGACGTTTACTGGCGATGTCACCGGCAACCTGATGGCTCTCCGCACCAGCGATGGAACCACGCTGTGGCATCAAAACATCGGCCGCATGGGCAACGCGCCGATCACTTATATGCTCGACGGCAAACAGGTGCTGCTGGTGGCCGGCGGCGGTGCGCTGATGGCGTTCACGCTGCCGTAGCTGGACCGCTCGGCCCAGAGGGCACCCCGGTCGCGGCTCGGTAACGCACTCCATCTACGGAGCCGCGCCCGAAGGAAGCGGTTCTTAAACCCACTCGCCTTGACGCATCAGCGGCACCGCGCTGCCGGCCGCGGTGATGCCGTCGACGTCGATGCGATTGGAGCCGATCATCCAATCCACATGGATTAGACTTGTGTTCGCCCCGCGCGCGGCCAGTTGCTCCGGCGACAGCGTGTCGGCGTCCTGAACGCACGCGCTATAGGCCTGCCCCAGCGCGATGTGGCACGCGGCGTTCTCATCGAACAGCGTGTTCATGAACAGGAGCCCGCTGGAAGCGATCGGCGAGGAGTGGGGGACCAGAGCCACTTCGCCCAGTTGCCGCGCGCCTTCGTCGGTGGAGATCATCTTCTGCAGAACTTCTTCGCCGCGCGAAGCGTGAGCCTCCACAATCCGGCCGCCCTCGAAGCGCACGGAGATTCCTTCGATCATGGTGCCTTGGTAGGACAGGGGTTTGGTGCTGGTGACCTGGCCCTCCACGCGATCCTTATGCGGCGTGGT